>DAIEGL010000083.1 GCA_027356255.1 Geobacter sp.
AACGCCAAAGGGTGCGGCAGCATGTCGCGCAAGGAGATTGACGACCTGACCGAGTTTGCCAAGATTTACGGCGCCAAGGGACTCGCTTACGTGAAGATGACTGCCGAGGGGTGGCAGTCACCCATCGCCAAATTCTTTACCCCCGATGAAATCTCGGCTATGGACAAGGCTTTTGACGCCAAAGAAGGCGATCTGCTCCTCTTTGTCGCGGACAAACCGAAGGTGGTCAACGATTCGCTTGGCAAACTGCGCAATCACCTGGCAAAAAGTCTCGGACTGCTGGATAAGGATACCTTTAATTTCGTCTGGATCACCGACTTCCCCCTCCTGGAATGGGACGAGGAGGAAAAACGGTGGGCTGCCGTCCATCACCCCTTTACCGCTCCGATGGACGAGGACCTGGAATATGTGGAGTCCGATCCGGGACGCTGCCGCGCCAAGGCATACGACTTGGTGCTGAACGGCAACGAGATCGGCGGCGGTTCCATCAGGATCCACCAGGAAAAGATCCAGTCTCTCATGTTTAAGATGCTCGGCCTCAGCGAGGAAGATGCCAGGGGCAAGTTCGGCTTCCTGCTCGATGCCCTGGAGTACGGGACTCCGCCCCACGGCGGCATTGCCTTCGGTCTCGACCGACTCGTCATGCTGCTGACCGGCAGCGACTCCATCCGGGATGTCATCGCTTTCCCGAAAACCCAGAAAGGCGCCTGCCTCATGTCCGAGGCGCCATCTTCTGTCGACATGAAGCAACTGCGGGAACTCGGGTTGAAGACGGTGGGCAAATAAAGGAACACCGGATGATTCGGCTTTTCGGTAAATTACCGCTGTTGCTGCTTCTGCTTGTTTTATCCCTGTCCGGGTGTGCCACACCCACACCGATCTGGAGGCAGGATGCACGGAATGTACTGGAAAGGGCCAGGTCGGACGGGGGCGATAAAATCTTCCCCGAGGAGTTCGGTAGCATCGAGGAACTGATCCTGAAGGGCGAGGCTCTTGTAAAGGACAACGAGGTCGAGGATGCCGATAAACTGTTCCTTCTGGCCTGGACGAAAGGCGGCCTGCTGGAAAAGAACATTGCCGCCGAAAAAATCCGGCTGAAAGAGGAGGCCGAGCGCAGGGCGGAGTCTGAAAGGCTTGAACTGGAGAGGAAGCGCGCCAAAGAAGAGGAGGCGCGCCGGATCGCTCTGGAAAAATTTGAGGCCGCCAAGGCTGCACAGGAAGCAGAGGCGCGCAAAATTGCCGAGAAAAATGCCGAGAAGGTCAGGCAGCCCAGGGAGCGGCAACTGCCCGCCTATCATACCGTGAAACGCGGTGAAAGTTTACCTTTTATTGCTTCGCAGCCAGAGGTTTACAACGACCGAAACCTCTGGCCGCTTTTATATCGCGCCAATCGGGACCAGATCAGTGACCCGAGGCATATCTGGCCCGGCCAGGTGCTGCGCATCCTGAGAAACGTGAGCCGTGAAGACATCGCTGAGGCAAGACGTTACGCCCAGGAAAAACCCTTACATTAGACCCTCCATATTCAACGGTTGAGCAGAGAGAAAGCTGCTCAACCGTTTCTTCCTGAATCAGAAAAACCGCAATAATTTCCTCCAATATTTTTCCTTGACACATAAAACTGATTTGTATACTGTATACAAAATTTTGAAAGCACAATGCTGACTTGCTAACACCTTAAAATGTTTGATTAAATTCGGTGTGCATGAGTCTAATGTGCGTTCTGGCTGTGAGTGCATCACGTTGCTGAAAACTCTTTGCAGGTATGCATGTAAAAGTGTCGCAGTCGGACAAATCATTATGGGAAAAGATGGCAAGTAGTAGGTGCCTTTTTCATTAAGCCTCTGGCGTCAGGCATAAAAAATAAGGAGAGAATATGACAACACAAACTGCAAAGATCATTTGGTCAAAGATTGATGAAGCACCCGCACTGGCAACATACTCTTTACTCCCCATCGTCAATGCCTTCACAAAGGCGGCCGGCGTTGTCGTTGAAACAAGGGATATCTCTCTTGCAGGAAGAATTATCGCAAATTTCCCCGACTACCTGACAGATAGCCAAAGACAGCCTGATGAACTTGCATATCTGGGAGAGCTTACACAGAAACCAGAGGCTAATATCATCAAACTGCCCAACGTCAGTGCTTCAATCCCACAGTTGAAGGCTGCTATCAAGGAATTGCAGGAGCAGGGTTATAAACTTCCGGACTACCCTGAGGAGCCCAAGACCGATGCTGAGAAAGAACTTCATGCACGTTATGCCAAGGTGCTGGGAAGTGCCGTAAACCCCGTTCTGAGGGAAGGGAACTCCGACAGGAGATCGGCTCGCGCGGTTAAGGAATACGCCAAAAAGCACCCGCATAAAATGGGTCCTTGGAGCCCGGATTCAAAGACACATGTAGCGAATATGGACTGTTGCGATTTTTATCACAGTGAAAAATCCGTTACCATGAACAAGGCCGGTAATGTAAGGATCGAGTTTGTTGGTCAGGACGGAAGCGTCAAGGTTCTGAAAGAGAAGTTGCCCCTTCTGGAAGGCGAAGTCCTCGATGGAACGTTCATGAATGTTCGTGCCCTGCGCAAATTCATAGAGGAGCAGATCGAAGACGCTAAGAAGAAGGATGTGCTGTTCTCCGTACATCTCAAAGCCACCATGATGAAGATATCCGATCCGATCATGTTCGGTCATTTTGTCTCCGTATTTTATAAAGACGTTTTCGAAAAGCATGCATCAACTTTTAAGGAACTGGGCGTCAATCCGGATCTCGGCATGGGCGATCTTTACCTGAAAATCAAGAAATTGCCTGAAGCAAAACAAGTCGAGATTGAAGCGGATATCCAGGAAGTTTATAAGAAAAGGCCTGCGTTGGCTATGGTGGACTCGGATAAGGGTATCACCAACCTGCATGCAAGCAATGATATTATCATCGATGCATCCATGCCGGTTGTTATTCGTGATTCAGGTGGGATGTGGGGCCCGGATGGAAAGCTTCACGACGTGAAATGCGTGATACCTGATACATGTTATTCGGAGTGGTATCAGGTGTGTATAGATTTCTGCAAGAAAAATGGCCAATTCGATCCTACAACGATGGGGTCTGTGTCAAACGTAGGTCTGATGGCACAAAAGGCTGAGGAATACGGCTCCCACGACAAGACTTTCAAGGTCCCAGGAAACGGGACCGTTCGAGTAGTCGATGAATCCGGAGCGGTACTCATCCAGCACACCGTAGAAGAAGGCGATATCTGGCGCGGTTGCCAGGCAAAGGATCTACCGATACGAGACTGGGTAAAGCTGGCTGTAAACAGAGCAAGGGCAACCGGAGCACCGGCTATTTTCTGGCTGGACAAAAACAGGGCCCATGATGCACAGATGATCGAAAAGGTAAACAAGTACCTGAAAGACCACGATACGAATGGTCTGGATATTCAGATCATGGCTCCTGTGGACGCGATGCTCTTCGCATGTCAAAGAGCAAAAGATGGTAAAGATACCATTACCGTAACAGGCAATGCCTTGAGGGATTATCTGACCGACCTGTTCCCGATTCTTGAGCTGGGTACGAGTGCAAAGATGCTGTCCATCGTACCGCTTCTGGCCGGCGGCGGACTGTTCGAGACAGGTGCAGGCGGCTCGGCACCCAAACACGTTCAGCAATTTCTGCAGGAAGGCTACCTGAGATGGGATTCGCTCGGTGAATTCCTGGCATTGGCTGTATCCCTTGAGCATCTGGCCAACACCTTCAAGAATGAAAAAGCCCAGCTTTTGGCAGATACGCTTGATCAGGCTAACAGCAAGTTCCTGGAGAACAACAAGAACCCGGCACGTAAGGTCGGTCAGATAGACAACAGGGGCAGCCACTTCTACCTCGCTATGTACTGGGCTGAGGCTCTGGCAGAGCAGACTAAGGATAAGGACCTGCAGGCGCGTTTTGCCAAGGTAGCGCAGCAGCTCAAGGAAAATGAGGCGAAGATCAACGAAGAACTGATCGGCGCCCAGGGGAAACCTCAGGATATCGGTGGCTATTACCATCCGAACCCGGCAAAGACTGAAAAGGCAATGCGTCCTAGCGCAACCTTGAATGCTATAGTGGATGCTATCGCATAAAGGTGTCGGAAATAAACTAAATCTAGTCAAGGAGAGAGAAAAATGGCAAGAAAGAAAATTGCATTAATCGGTGGTGGACAGATCGGTGGTGTGTTGGCTCAGCTTTCAGCTCTGCGCGAGCTGGGTGATGTGGTGCTCTTTGATATCGTGGAAGGTCTGCCCCAGGGGAAAACCCTCGATATCGCCGAGGCATCACCGGTTGATAATTTTGATGCAGCTCTTTCCGGTGCAAATGATTATGCGGACATCAAAGGTGCTGACATCGTTATCGTAACTGCCGGTCTCCCCCGCAAACCGGGCATGAGCCGAGACGATCTTATCGCAACCAACGCAAAGATCATGCAGTCTGTTTCCGAGGGGATCAAACAGTATGCACCGAATGCCTTTGTAATCGTTATCTCCAACCCACTCGATGCCATGGTCACTCTCTGCCAGAAGATTACTGGCTTTCCTTCAAGCCGCGTCATGGGTATGGCAGGCGTTCTCGACTCAGCACGTTTTGCTGCTTTCATCGCCTGGGAACTGGGCGTGTCCGTGAAAGACGTCAACGCCATGGTACTTGGCGGCCACGGCGACACCATGGTTCCCATTATCCGTTATGCCAATGTCAACGGCGTGCCGGTCATGGAGCTTCTTGAGCGCAAGTACAACGACAAGGCCAAAGCTAAAGAAGTTATGGCTGCTCTCGTTAAGCGTACTCAGGGTGCCGGAGGTGAAGTCGTTGGTCTCCTTAAGACCGGCAGCGCCTTCTACTCACCTGCTTCCAGCGCCATTGCCATGGCGGAAGCCATCCTCCGCGACCAGAAACGTCTCCTTCCCGTATGCGCGCTGCTCAATGGCGAGTTCGGCGTAAAGGGCTACTATGTGGGCGTTCCCTGTGTTCTCGGCGCAGGCGGCATCGAGAAGATCGTTGAATTCTCTCTCGATGCAGAAGAGCAGGCCATGTTCGACAATTCAGTTGCTGCTGTCAAGGAACTCGTTGACAGCATGAAATAATGTGACACCTTTTTTGCTCGTGGGTAAAGAAGGGCGTTTTCGCCCTTCTTTACCTT
Source organism: Geobacter sp. (assembly GCA_027356255.1). GTDB lineage: Bacteria > Desulfobacterota > Desulfuromonadia > Geobacterales > Geobacteraceae > Geotalea. The sequence continues at coordinate 5,161 of DAIEGL010000083.1, forward strand.
TTTTATTACCTGCATGAGAGTGCAACGGTGAGTGTCGTTAATTAAAAAGTCTTTCTTGCATTTTGTATACAGTATGTGTTATAGAAACCCTGTTTGTTTGCCTGAAAGGCTTATTCCAGTAAAGGAGTGTACGTAGATGGATAAGAAGCTTCCGACAATTGAGATCATCGAGAAGTACTGCAAGGGATGCCATATCTGTGTAGAGTTCTGCCCTACGAAGGTATTGGAAATGAAGGGTTTTGTGGCATCCGTGAAAAACCTGGAAGCCTGCATCAAATGCATGCAGTGCGAATTGAGATGTCCGGATTTTGCTATTAAGGTAACCGCTTAATAATTAAACAGGAGGTAGTGAAAGTGGCAAAGAAAGTTGCTTTTTTGCAGGGTAACGAAGCTGCTGCCCAAGGCGCACTGTATGCCGGCTGCAAGTTTTTCGCCGGTTATCCGATTACTCCGTCAACCGAGGTTGCGGAGGTCCTGTCGGCAGAATTGCCGAAAATAGGTGGCAAATTTATACAGATGGAAGACGAGATCGCTGCTATGGCAGCCGTTATCGGTGGCTCTTTGGCTGGTTCCAAGGCGCTTACCGCCACATCCGGTCCCGGCCTCTCCCTTAAGCAGGAGCTGATCGGCTATGCCTGCATCGCCGAGACACCTGTTGTCATTGTCAACGTCATGCGCGGCGGCCCCTCAACCGGCATGCCGACCGGCCCCAGCCAGTCAGACGTCATGTCTGCCAAATGGGGAACCCACGGCGACCATCCTGCAATCTGTCTCGTTCCAGCCTCGGTCCAGGAACTCTTTGAAGAAACCGTCCGCGCCTTCAATCTGGCTGAAAAATACCGTACCCCTGTTATGGTCATGCCGGACGAGATCGTGGCCCACATGCGGGAAAGAATTGTTTTCCCCGAGCCCGGCGAGCTTGAGGTGATTGATCGTACCGCTCCTTCCGTTCCTCCCGAGCAGTACAAGCCTTATGATACCAAGTTTGGCGATGTTCCGCCGCTGGCAGCCTTCGGCTCCGGCTACAGGTTCCATGTGACCGGTCTGAACAAGATGGATGACGGCTTCCCGACCACCAAAGCTGCTGTTGTCCAGGCTGAGGAAGAGCGTCAGGTGCGTAAGGTCGATGCCAACATCGACGACATCGTCAAGTTTGAAGAATACATGCTGGATGATGCCGAAGTTGCCGTAGTTGCCTTTGGTTCCACTTCCCGCTCGGCTCGTTTTGCGGTGAACGAAGCCCGTAAACAGGGTATCAAGGCGGGTCTGTTCAGGATCAAGACCTTCTGGCCTTTCCCTGAGAAGCAGATCAAAGCGTTGTCCTCAAAGGTCAAGGCGTTGATCACCCCTGAAATGAACCTTGGCATGTGCACAGTGGAAGTACGGCGTTGCGCTGAAGGCAAAGCACCGGTACACGGCATCTTCCGTGTTGACGGAGAGCCGATCAATCCTGGTCAGATCCTCGACAAGATCAAGGAGGTTAAGTAAAAATGGCTTTTGATTATGACAAATATATCCGCCCCGGTAAATTGCCGCATATCTGGTGCCCCGGCTGCGGCCATGGCATCGTCATGAAAGGGCTCATCAGGGCCATCGATACGCTCGGTCTTGAGAAAAACAATACTGCCATCGTTTCCGGTATCGGCTGCGCCTCAAGGCTCCCCGGCTATCTGGATTTCTGCACACTCCATACGGCTCACGGCCGTGCAGCGGCCTTTGCCACCGGTGTAAAGATGGCCAGGCCTGAGATGAACGTTATCTGCGTGGGCGGTGACGGTGACGGTACGGCTATCGGCGGTAACCACTTTATCCACGCCTGCCGTAGAAATATCAATATGACCTACATTGTCATGAACAACAACATCTACGGCATGACTGGCGGTCAGTTTTCTCCCTGTACGCCGACCGGCGCCAAGGCCTCGACGACTCCATACGGCAACCCTGATCCGGCATTTGATGTGGCCAAGCTGGCGATCGGTGCTGGTGCGACCTTCGTTGCCCGTGGAACCGCATATCACGCGACCCAGATCGACAAACTGATTGTCGAGGCTGTTCAGCACAAGGGGTTTTCGGTTGTTGAAATTCTTGACGATTGCCCGACAACCTACGGACGCCGCAACAAGTTCAAGTCCGTAATCGAGATGATGAATCGGTTAAAGGATATCGCCGTTCCGGTCAAGGCTGCGGAAAAAATGACCCCTGAGCAGCTTCAGGGCAAAATCATCACCGGCGTACTCTTTAAAGAAGAAAGGCCTGAATATACGGCTGAGTATGCGAAAGTCATCGAGCGTGCCAAGGGCGGCAAGTAATAAAATCCTAAAGGAGAAAGTCAGATGTCACAAAGATATGAAATCAGATTTTCCGGGGCAGGCGGACAGGGTTTGATCCTTGCCGGTGTTATTATGGCTGAAGCCGCCTCGATATACGACGGAAAGCAGGCTGTGCAGTCTCAGAGCTACGGTCCTGAGGCCCGCGGCGGTGCTTCAAAGTCGGAAGTTATTGTTTCGGACTCCATGATCGACTACCCGAAAGCCACCGTAGTCGATGCACTGTTGGCGTTGACCCAGGAGGCCTGTGATAAATACTCGCACGACCTTAAGGAAGGCGGAATACTCCTCATCGATTCCGATCTGGTAACCAAGCAGCCGAAAGGCAACTTTAAAGTGGTTTCATTCCCCATCATCAACACCGCTAAAAACGAGGTTGGGCGTGAAATCGTTGCAAACATTGTTGCACTCGGTGCAATAGTTGCGCTGACAGGGGTTGTAACCAGGGAAAGCGCTGAAAAGGCGGTTCTTGCCCGGGTTCCTGAAGCTTTTGTGGAATTGAACAAAAAAGCTTTTCAGTTAGGTTATGAAAAGGCTGCTGCCGCCATGTAACAATCCCGCAAAGCGGATTAAAAGGGCCCGATGACTTTGTTCATCGGGCCCTTTTTTGTCGAAATGACCCGACAATCCCAATAGGGCTTTTTGCACTCACTCTATAAAGCATTGCGGTAAGCCGTTTTATAGCGTATATATGATTTGTAAAACCTGTTTAAGCGATCTTAACTTGAACGGATGCGGGAGGCGCGCATGTCCCTTGAACTTTGCGAAATGTCGCTGCAGCAGACAAAGGACTTACTTCGTTTAACCGATCAGACCTTGCAGAATATATGCTGCAAAAGGTTTACCGGCGAAGAATTGTATGTCGAGGTGTTGGGAAAGGTACTGGGAGGCAAGGGGCGTCGTGGCCCGGCCAGTATTTTCCTCGTATTCCGGGAAGATGACGGCAGTTTATGCCGTGGCCGGGTTTTCCATATGAAGGAAGGTGCAATGGTGGAGAGGTCGGAGGAAATTTCCTTGGACCCTTTATCCAGTTATGCAGAGAGTCTCATGCATGCCCAGGGGCAAGAGGACGTGGTAGTCAACTGGGCGGACAGTTTCGAAAGTATAGAAACATTTCAGGACTATTTCCATTCCGCCGTAAAGGGCGCTGTTGCTGCACCGATCATCAACTTTATCACCTGTCAAATCAGTGGTGAAACTCCCGGAGCCATAATCGCCTTTAACTATCCCGGCCGGGCGACCAATTACGATGCCGATGTGTTGCGTAGCATGGCCGTCGTGATCGGATCGCTATTGACCCTTTCCGATGAGGTGAGGGAGACGGAGAAGGCGTTCATCTATACCGTAGAAGCCCTGGCCAGAGCCTGTGAGGCGGCGGAAGAGGGCACCGGAAGGCACATCCTCCGCGTCAACCGTTACGCGGGGGCACTGGCCGCCAACATGGGGCTCCCCATCGATTTCGTCGAGACGATTTCCTATTCGGCACAGATGCACGACGTGGGGAAGATCAAGGTGCCTGCCTCCATACTCCTCAAAGAAGGTGATCTGGATGATCGGGAACTGGAGCTGATCAAGATGCACCCTGTATACGGTGAAAAGATACTGGGCGATTCGCCCCGCCTGCGCATTGCTCGCGAGATTGCCATTTCTCATCATGAGAACTGGGATGGCAGCGGTTACCCGTATCAGCTCAAGGGGGAAAACATCCCTTTGGCAGGCAGGATTACCAAGCTGGCCGATGTTTACGATGCCATACGTTCCAGGAGAAGTTACAAGGAACCTTTGAGTCACGAAGAAGCCCTGACAATTTTTCGAAAAGGAGACAGCAGGGTGAATCCGAAAGCTCATTTTGATCCGGTATTGCTTGAAACTTTTTTTAAAATAGAACATATCTTTGCAAAGATATACGAAAGTTTCGATTAGAATTTGTGTTGATACTTTCGGTTCTCTTTGTTATGACATGTATTGAATTTTTAACTTATGTGCATAACCGACCAAGGAGAAGACGATGTTCCTCCTGCCTAAAGGAACTCCGCTGTACGAAAACATCGCTGCAGCCAAGATCAAGCTTCCTGAAATGCTCGATAAATTGAAGAGTGGAGGGTTCACCGGCTATCTGAATTTCCTGTTCCCCTCGTCGAACGGGATACTTTTCTACGAAGGCGGGAAACTGATCAGTGCCCTGCACGAGCGCGAGAAGAGCAGGCTTTCCGGTTTCGAGGCGATAGCGGAACTCTGCAATCAGATTTTGTCGGGTGGTGGAAGCCTTTCGGTATACCGTCTTTCCAAGGACCTGGTGATGGGGTTGCATGCACTTCTGCACGGAGAAGTGCTGTATAAAGGGCAGGAGCTTAAGCTCATCGACATCAAGGGGCTCCTCGAAAAGATGAAGGTCTGCCAGCTGAACGGCTGCCTGCGGATCTATACGGAGGACAGGTCGGCGTTGATTTTTTACAAGGAAGGCGCCCCCCTCGGCTTTTTCCATGACGGCTCCAACGATATCGAGACTTCCGCGAGTGAATCACAGAAAATTGCCGGATTGCCCGGCGCAAAGATCGATGTGTTGTCCACCAAAAGCGCGGACGAACTGATGCTCTACGATCTTCTGGAAATGGTCAACATCGGAAAGATCTGGGAGTCGAACAAAATCCGCCACGCGGCCCAGATGGAGCAGCTGACCAGGGAGGCCCAGGAGCGCGACAGTAAACAACAGGACGAAATACTGCGTGAACTGGAAGACGATCTGAAAGAGGTCGCGGTTGCCTATATGGGAAAAGTCGGGCGGACCCTTGTCGATAAGGAGCTGAACGAACAGGGGGGGCGGAATGCACTGCTCGATGCCGATAAGGTCGCGAAATTCCTTGCCGGGGTGGAAAAATCGTCAAAATTGCTGACCAGCCTTTCAAAATTGAAGGAAATGAGCGATCTCATGAAAAACGAGATCTTGGCTCGGGTGAACGGTTGATATTTACGTGCATATAATGGGAGGGGTCAATGGTATTCAGTGCAGACGTGACAACGATATCCATCATCCAGGTGCTGTTCTGGTTTCTTGCCGGGATCATCAGCTTTTACTTCAGCATCGGCAATGCACGCATCTGGACCAGTATCTCCCTGGGGTTCTTCCTCATCTTCATCAGCCAGGCATACCTGCTGGCACCGTGGAGTGATTATCCGCGACTGGCGGCCATCCACTACATAATCGGCACCGTGGCCATCATGGTCATGACGCATGGCTTCCAGGAGTATTATGTTTTCAGCCGCACCCTTGAGACGGGTGGTAACAAGGCTCCAGTTTACCTGGGGACCCTTGCCGTGATCCTGGCGTCGGCTGTCTTTGTCTTCATCAACCCCGAGCCGACCTATAACGTTCTTCGCAACATCAGGATGATAGAGAATGCCAACTGGGTGTTCCTTTCCCTGATCAATATCGACATGATCCGCAAGATCTATCTGCAGATCCGTGATTCGGTCATCGCTAGGGGGTTCATTGCCTTCGGGGCGGTATTTGTCTGCATCCTGCTCTGGAAGGGGTCTGAGCTCTATCTGCAGGTGTTCTGCTGGGACAACGACTGGCACCTGTTCATGCAGAGCATCAGCGCCTATAACAACGTGGACTACCCCGGCCGGGTCAATTTCTCCCTCTTGGTGCATCAGGCCGGGGGGCTGTTGTCGGGACTCTCCGTCGGCGGCACCTTCATTTACCTCTTCAGGTTGTTGAGATAGTCAAGGCTTGTCGCAAAGAAAGAGATCAGGAAAAGCGCCGCACAGTCGGCGCTTTTTTTATATCGGCACAACCCCTCGGAATCCTTGACCTCCCATTTCATATCAGTTATCTTGATGTAAATTTTGTTGCGGAGTGACCGTCATGAGCCGTCCAAGCTGGGATGAATACTTTATGGAGATAACCCACCTCGTTGCCAAGCGCTCCACCTGTCTGCGCAGGCAGGTGGGGGCCGTGGTCGTCAAGGACAAGAATATCCTCGCAACCGGCTATAACGGTGCACCATCCGGCATATCCCATTGCCTGGACGTCGGGTGTCTGCGGGAAAAGCTCAAGATTCCCTCGGGCGAGCGCCATGAGTTGTGCCGCGGGCTACATGCCGAACAGAACGCCATAATTCAGGCCGCCAAGCATGGCACGACCATTGACGGTTCTACGCTCTACTGCACTACCTTGCCCTGTATTATCTGTTCGAAGATGGTGATAAATGCCGGTATAAAGCGCATTGTTTTCGAGGACGGGTATCCTGACCAACTGGCCGAGGAGATGATCAGGGGATCCGGCGTGGTCATAGACAGATTTTCCGGGAAGCTCTCCCGAACGGAGGTGTTATGAAATGTCCCTTCTGTGCATTTGCGGACAGCAAGGTTGTAGATTCACGGCCGGACAAGGAGGGGACCACGATCCGCAGGCGGCGGGAGTGCGAATCGTGCGGCAAGAGGTTTACCACCCATGAAAGGGTTGAGGAAATACTGCCGCTCGTCATTAAAAAGGACGGCAGGCGCGAACCCTTTGACCGGATGAAACTCGTGGCCGGGATACAGAAGGCGTGCGAGAAGCGCCCCGTTTCCGTGGAGACTATAGAGCGGCTCGTTGACCGTCTCGAAGTGCAGATGCAGGAAAGCGGTGAGAAGGAGATACCGAGCAAATCCCTGGGCGAATGGGTGATGGCGGAACTGCATTCCATCGATCAGGTGGCTTACGTGCGCTTTGCTTCTGTTTACCGGTCGTTCAAGGATATCACCGAATTCATGTCCGAGTTGCAGGAACTGTTGAAGAAATAGTGAAGCGGCGATGGAACATTTTCACGAAAAGATGATGAAACGCGCCATTATCCTGGCAAAGCGGGGGATCGGCAGGACTGCGCCGAATCCGGCAGTCGGTTGCGTGGTCGTCAAGGACGGCACTGTTGTCGGGGAGGGGTGGCACAAAAAGGCAGGCACCCCCCATGCGGAGGTCCATGCCTTGCGTCAGGCCGGCGAGCGTGCACGTGGCGCCGAGGTCTACGTCACCCTTGAGCCGTGCGCCCATTTCGGCAAGACCCCCCCTTGCGCCGATGCCCTCATAGCGGCGGATGTGTCCAGGGTCCACGTCGGCATGGTTGACCCCAACCCCAAGGTATGCGGAAAGGGTGTGGCGAAGCTCCGCTCGGCCGGTATTGAGGTGGTAGTCTCACTTCTTGAAGAGGACTGTCGCCTGTTGAACGAGCCTTTCATCAAGCATGTGACCACCGGCCTCCCTTTCGTCATCCTGAAGAGCGCCATGACGCTGGACGGTAAAACAGCCACGGCCGACAGGGACTCCAAATGGATAACCAGCGACAAATCAAGGGAGTATGTGCATAAACTTCGAGCGAAACTTGATGCTATAATGGTCGGGGTCGGGACCGTCCTGGCGGATGACCCGCAGCTCACTTCCAGGATCCCCGGCGGCCGCGATCCGCTGCGCGTCATCGTTGACTCCTCGCTGAGAATACCGCTTGCGGCGCAGGTTCTACATCTGGACTCCATGGCCAAAACGGTCATTGCCACGGTTTCCGATGATGAAGACCGGATTGCCCGCATAACGGATAGCGGTGCTGAAGTGCTGTGCTGCCGGAAGAGGAGCGGCCGCGTTGATCTCCATGATTTGTTGGCCAAGCTCGGTGGGCTGGGGGTGCAATCGCTCCTCCTCGAAGGCGGAGGGGAACTTGCTGGTGAGGCGCTGCGTCGCGGGTTGATCGACAAGTGCATGTTTTTCTATGCGCCGAAACTGGTGGGTGGGGAAGGTTTAGGACCATTTGCCGGCAAAGGTGTCGGGCTTATGGCTGACGCGTTTTCGTTGAAGAACATTTCTATTTCCAGGCAGGGGGAGGATATCCTCGTCCAGGGTTATCCGGAGAATCCATGTTTACAGGTTTGATCGAAGAGGTTGGCCGGTTCGTCAGGATCGAAATGACCGGTGCCGCAGGGATATTGACCGTTGCCGCCGCCATTCCCCATGACGAAGTTGCACTGGGTGACTCCATCGCCGTAAACGGTGTCTGTCTGACCCTCACCCAAAAGGGCTCGGGGACTTTAGGCTTTGATGTGTCGCCGGAAACCATTGCGCGGAGCGCTTTGCGGCGCATGAAGAACGGCTCGCCGGTCAATCTGGAGCGGGCGCTTCCCCTTTCGGGTCGCCTTGACGGTCATATCGTTTCCGGACATGTGGACTGTGTCGCGACCATCAGCGCCCGTCGTGAAGTCTCCGGCAATGTGCTTTTTTCCTTCCGCATGGCGCCAGAGCACCTCAGGTATGTTGCTGCCAAGGGATCGGTTGCGGTCGACGGCATCAGTCTCACGGTAAATGCGGTTACCGAGGACGGTTTTTCCGTTAATATCATCCCCCACACGGCGGCTGAAACCACCCTCAGATACGGCCAGATCGGAGATTTGGTCAATATCGAGACGGACATCCTCGCCAAGTATGTTGAACGCCTGTTGACCGGCCGCGGAGAGGCGAAAAGCCCCGGCATTTCGCTTGAACTTCTTGCAAAAAGCGGTTTTATGTGACATAAAGACAAATTGTTTTGGCGGCTTTCGGGCTGAATTCGGATATTTTCACGGAATGGAGTAGCAAGTATGACGGTTGCCAGGATAGAAGACGCTATAGAGGACATTCGGCAGGGGAAGATGGTGATCCTGGTGGACGACGAAGACCGGGAAAATGAAGGGGACCTGACTATGGCCGCGGAAATGGTCACCCCCGAGGCGATCAACTTCATGGCCAAATACGGCCGGGGGCTCATCTGCCTCACCCTGACCGGCGATAAGTGCGACCGGCTCAACCTTCCGCCGATGGTATCCAGCAACACCTCTTCCTTCGGCACCGCCTTTACCGTTTCCATTGAGGCGAAAAAGGGGGTCACCACCGGCATTTCCGCAGCCGACCGCGCCCATACTATCCTCACGGCCGTGGCTGACGACGCCTCTGCCGACGATCTGGCCCGCCCCGGTCATGTGTTTCCGCTCCGGGCAAAAAACGGTGGAGTGCTGGTGCGTGCCGGCCAGACGGAAGGATCGGTAGATCTCGCGCGGCTGGCGGGACTTAAGCACGCCGGTGTAATCTGCGAGATCATGAACGATGACGGGAGCATGGCCCGCATGCCGGAACTGAAAAAATTCGCCCGTGAACACGGCATCCAGGTCTGCACCATAGCGGATCTGGTGGCGTACCGCCTGAAACATGAATCGCTGGTGCGCCGGGCGGCAGAGGTGAGGCTTCCCAGCCAGCTCGGTGACTTCATGGCGATAGCCTTCGAGAACGATGTTGATAAGTTAGAGCACCTGGCCCTGATCAAGGGTGAGATCCATGGCGATGAACCGGTCATGGTGCGGGTCCATTCCGAATGCCTGACAGGTGACGTGTTTGCCAGCAAACGCTGCGACTGCGCCGACCAATTGCACCGCTCCATGGAACTGATCGAGGCTGAGGGAAGAGGGGTCATCCTCTATATGCGTCAGGAAGGGCGCGGCATAGGTCTGATCAACAAGCTGAAGGCCTACGCATTGCAGGACCAGGGAAAGGATACGGTCGAGGCGAATCTGGCGCTCGGTTTCAAGGCGGACCTGCGGGATTACGGTATCGGCGCGCAGATACTCGTCAACCTCGGAGTCAAGCAGATCCGGCTCATGACCAACAATCCCAAAAAGATCGTCGGGCTTGAGGGGTACGGAATCAACATCGTAGAACGGGTACCCATCGAAATCGTTCCGTCGAAGAGCAATATCAAATACCTGAAGACCAAGAGAGAGAAGCTGGGGCATCTCTTGGAAAACATATAATCAGCCGGGAGGGATTATGCCTAAATTTATCGAAGGGAAGCTGGATGCGAAAGGGCTGCGGTTCGGGATCATCGTCGGCCGCTTCAACAGCTTCATTTCCGAACGCCTGCTCGAGGGGGCACTTGACGCTCTCATCCGTCACGGAGCCGATGACAAGGTCATCGACGTCGCCAGGGTGCCGGGGGCGTTCGAGATACCGCTCGCAGCCAAAAAAATGGCGGCAACTGGCAGGTACGACGCCATAATCTGCCTGGGCGCGGTGATACGCGGTGCCACCCCGCATTTCGATTACGTTTCAGCGGAGGTTTCCAAGGGTATCGCCCATGTTTCGCTCGATAGTGGCGTACCGGTGGCCTTCGGTGTTCTGACCACCGACACCATTGAGCAGGCGGTTGAGAGAGCTGGTACGAAGGCCGGAAACAAGGGCTTCGACGCGGCAGTGACTGCCATCGAAACGGCAAATCTGTTCAAGGGGATAAAGTAGTGAGCAGCAGAAGAGAAGGGCGTGAACTGGCCCTCCAGGCATTGTATTCCTCGGATGTCGAGGCCATGAACGGGACGACGGTCCTCAAACGGATCATGGAAAATTTTGGCGACGGGTCCGAGCCGGCTGTGGATGCCCACTCACGGTCATTCTCCTTTGCCGCAGAACTGGTCAACGGCGTCATGGCAAACCGTGAGGCGATAGATCGGCGGATCGAGGAAAAATCGAAGAACTGGTCGATTTCAAGGATGGCGCGGGTGGACGTGAACATATTGCGGCTCGCCGTGTTTGAGTTGTTCTATCGACCCGATATCCCGAAGAACGTTACCATTAACGAAGCGATAGAGGTGGCGAAGAAGTTCGGCGCTGACGATTCCCCGGCGTTCATTAACGGCATTCTCGATGAAATAGCCTCTTCGCTGCCGGACAAGGAATAGTGTCGCTATTTGATGTCAAGTGAGGTGTTATGAAAGATATTAAGATCGGCTTGCTCGGTTTCGGCACCATAGGCGCCGGTGTTGTAAAGTTGTTGGCAAAAAACAGCGCTCTCCTCGAAGAGAAACTGGGGGCAAGGCTGTCGCTGAAGAAAATCGCGGATCTGGACATCACGACAGACCGCGGTGTGAGCGTCGAGCCGGGGGTTCTGACCACCAATGTGGACGATGTGCTTTGCGACCCGGAGATTTCAATGGTGATAGAGCTGATCGGCGGCTACGAGCCGGCCAAAAGCTTTGTCCTGAAGGCCATTGCCAACGGAAAGCATATAATTACCGCCAACAAGGCCCTCCTGGCCGTGCACGGCGAGGAGATCTACGCTGCCGCTGCGCAAAAAGGGGTTGAGATCCTCTTTGAAGCCGCAGTGGGCGGGGGGATTCCGGTCCTTTCCGCCATCAAGGGTAACATGGCGGGAAACAACTTCAGCACGGTCCTGGGCATCCTCAACGGTACCTGCAATTACATTCTCAGCAAGATGGCGCAGGATGGGGCGGACTTCGCAGATGTGCTGAAAAGCGCGCAGGAGCTGGGGTATGCCGAAGCCGATCCCACCTTTGACGTGGAAGGGATCGATACCGCGCACAAGCTCTGCCTGCTGCTCTCCCTCTGCTTCGGCACGAGGGTGGACCTTAAGGATATCTCCACCGAGGGGATCAGCTCCATCTCCGCCGTCGATATCAACTTCGCCAGGGACTTCGGCTACAAGATAAAGCTCCTCGCCATCGGCAAGCGTGATGGTGAACGGATCGAAGCGCGGGTGCACCCCACCATGATCCCGGTCAACTACCCGCTGGCCGATGTCAACGGCGTATTCAACGCCATCCGCCTGACCGGTGATTTTGTCGGACCGGTGATGTTCTACGGCCGCGGAGCTGGCATGGACCCAACGGCCAGCGCCGTCATCGGCGATGTGGTGGACATTGCCAGGAACATGCTGGCGGGCGTTTCGCGCCGGTCCGCTCCTCTCGGTTATCTGGACGAACGGGTGAAAAAGCTGACCATCAAACCGATGGGGGAAATCGTCAGCAAGTATTACATTCGCTTCGACGCGGTCGACAGGCCGGGGGTGCTGGCGAAGATATCCGGCGCTTTGGGCGCCAGCAATATCAGCATCGAGTCCATGATGCAGACCGTGAGAAGCGCAAGCGAGACGGTACCCATCGTTATCATGACCCATGAGGCCCGGGAGATGGACGTGAGGACGGCCCTGGCGGAGATCGATGCCTTCGATTTCATCCGAGAGAAGAGCAACCTGATCAGGATAGAGGACAACCTGGAGTAACTTTCGGGGACATTGGCAAAAAAGAAGGCGGGGAGATGATATCCCCGCCTTCTTTTTTGGGGTTCTTCTGGATGAAGACCGCCTGCCGCGACTTCGTACGTTCGTTCGGTCGCCACAGCTGCGGACCTTAATCGCCTGAACCTTCGTTTGTGACGGGGGTGCTTTCTTTCAATCTCGGGCGGGTGTCCGCTCGAAGCTCACGGCTCTGTCACTCACTCCCGAAGCCACGGCAGGCGTCTCCGGAAATGGGAAGAACCTATAGCGTGAGAGCCATTTCCCCATCCTGTGGGATCAGCTGGCTGAAGTAATGGATGGAGGCGAACCGCTCCGATGCCCTTGGGGTAACGGTCGAGCTGAAGCGGCTCACGTATATGAGGTAGCGAATGCCGTAAGTGGCGGCGGTGGAGAGGTTGGTCTCGCTGTCCTCCCCCAAAAGGGTGCTCTCTGGATGGTATGGAATCCGCTTTTGCAGTGCCGGCCAGAAGGCGACGTCTTCCTTGGGAATGCCCAGCTCGTGGGCCGAGACGATGCCGGTGAAATACGGACCGATGCGGGTCTTGTTCAGTTTCAACGCCAGCGTCTTGCCGTGGGCATTGGTCACCAGGTAGATTCGTTTTTCGTGCCGTTTGAGGAAAAGAAGAAACTCCACGACAAAGGGGTGTACGGCGATGAGATGATCGACTTCCTGTTTCAGTAGCGGTATGTCGAGGCCGAGCTGTTCCGTCCAGTAGTCCAGGTCGGTCCAGTTAAGGGTGTTTTCCTGTGATCTGAAGCGCTTGTATAGAAGGTCCTTTGCTTCGTCCAGGGGGAGGCGGTGTTTTGCCGCGTATCTCTTCGGCACATGCTCCAGCCAGAAATGGTCGTCAAAATGACGATCAAGGATGGTGCCGTCCATATCCAGAAGGACGGTGTCGATGTTGTTCCAGTCAAGTTTCATACGGTGGGCCTGTGTAAAAATGAGATGGGAGTGGGAAAAGAAAAGGCCCTTATCGGGCCTTTTTACTAATGAATTCCTGGATCGCCGTCCGGTCAGCTTCCATGACCTCGCAACGGGTCGGCAGCTTTTCGATCCCCGCCAGGCATGGGGGAAACGGCGGAGTCGTGCCTGTGGCCCTTTCCACGGCCTCACCGAACTTGGCCGGGTGCGCCGTGGCCAGGCAGACTGCCGTGCCGTCAGTGACGCATGCCAGCGCGGCCTTGACTCCCACTGCCGTGTGCGGGTCCAGGAGATAGCCGGTTTCCTTATGGAATGCGGCTATCGTATCAAGGGTTTCCTGCTCGTTGACCGACCGGGAGGCGAACTCTTGGCGGACCGTTCTCATCTCCTCGGCGGTGAACTCCATGCGTCCGGTTTTGGCGAAGCGGGTGAATGCGTCGCGGACTCTTGCCGGGTCCTCGCCGAACAGGTAGTAGAGGTAACGCTCGAAATTGGAAGCGACCTGAATGTCCATGGAGGGGGAAACCGTCTGCACCACAGAGCCTATGGAGTAGTCCCCCTCGTTGATGAAGCGGGTGAGGATGTTGTTTTCGTTGGTGGCCAGTAGCAGTTGATGTATGGGGAGGCCCATCCGCTTCGCCACAAAGCCGGCGAAAATGTCGCCGAAGTTGCCGGTCGGGACGGAGAAGGTGACGGGGGAATCCGTTTCGTCGCTGACCCTGAACCAGGCGTAGAAATAGTAGACCACCTGCGCCAGGACCCGCGCCCAGTTGATGGAGTTTACCGCTCCCAGGGCGTACTTTTCCTTGAAGGGGAGGTCGTTGAACAGTTCCTTGACGATGTTCTGGCAGTCGTCGAAGGTTCCTTTGACTGCGATGTTGTGCACGTTGGCGTCAAGGACGGTGGTCATCTGGCGAGCTTGGACGGGAGATGTCTTGCCATGGGGGTGAAGGATGAAGATGTTGATGTTCTCCTTGCCGCGCACCCCGTAAATGGCTGCGCTCCCCGTGTCTCCCGAGGTTGCGCCGACGATGTTCATCTTCTGCCCGCTCTCCTTGAGCAGGTATTCGAAGAGGTTGCCTAAAAGCTGCAGGGCCACATCCTTGAACGCCAGGGTCGGGCCATGGAAAAGCTCGACAATGTAAACGCCGTTTTGCTTCACCACCGGCGTGACATCTGTGTGGTCAAAGCTGTCGTAGGAACTGTCGATGAGCCGTTTCAGGTCGCTTGGCGGGATGTCGTCGGCAAACAGGGAGATGATCCGGAATGCCAGCTCCCGGTAGGGGAGTTGCCGCCACGATGAAAGGGTGGCTGCATCGATGTAGGGAATCCGCTCGGGGAGAAGGAGACCGCCGTCGGTGGCAAGTCCCATCATCACTGCGTCTTTAAAGGGGACCGGCTTGATGTTGCCTCTGGTGCTGATGTATTTCATGGTTCTTGTCTCTCTGGAATCGTTTTTTTTGTATGTAGCCAGGCAGGCGACACATACTAGCAGGTAAGGCCTAAAATGTGAAGTGGTTTGGAGGGTCTGTTCAGCGCTTCTCCGATCTCTTCAGCAGGGCGTCCCGTTCGGAGAGGAGGCGTTCCGCTTTTGCCTTGTCCCCCATCTTCTCATACAGCTGGGACATTTTCAGGAGATCGCCAGCTGCCGATTCCACGTCGCCGTCATTGAGGCTGACTGCGTAGGCGCGCTGATAAAATCGCATGGTCTGTTCAGGTTCATTGAGGGCGACATGTAGGAGGGCGAGCCCGCGCAGGTCACTGGCGATCTTTCTGCTCTTGCCCAACGCCTTGTCCAGAGAAAGTGCCTGTTTGTACGCTTCAAGCGCTTCCCCGGGACGTTTTGCCGAAGTGAAAATCCCTCCCAAGAGCCGCAGCGAATTGGCTTCTTCCTCGCGCAGCCCGGCTTTCCTGGCCAATGCGAGAGCCTCTTTCGCCTTTTCCTCCGCATCGGCCAAGCGTTCTTCCAGGTAGAGTATCCTGGCCAGGAGATTCAGCCTGCTGCCGCGCCTGCTTCCCTTTTCGACCGACAGGGATTTGACCGCCCATTCCCGGGCATCGGCCGGGTCCTTCGACTGCAGACTCACCTTGCTCTTTTCGTAGGCGACCTCGGAAAAGAGGGGCGATTGGGGCGTTATGAGGTCGATGGCGCGGTCGACTGCATTCCTGGCTGCGCCGGTCTCCCCTTTATACCGGTTCACCCGAGAGATGTTCACCAGCGCCACTACCATGCCGTCGGTATTTTCTATGGCGCTGTTGATCCGCAACGACTCGTTGAAATCGACCAGTGCTGATTCCCGGTCCCCCCTGGCCTCGGCCTTGATGCCACTCAGGTTGTATTTTATTGCATCCTGTCGGCTCGCGGAGATGGGGGTCAGGCTCTTGCCTCCGCAGCCGCCAACCGTCAGCAGTACAACAAACGGCAGCAATCGAATGCCGCTCTTTACCTTCCGATGGTCAATCATGGCTGTCACTCGGTACGAACTCTTTTCCATTGGGGACCGGCACGTGGTTCTTGATCGGCCACGTATCCTTCAGTGCGTTCATCAAGGTGTCGGTATCTTCCATCACGTCTTCGGTGCGGTTCACCAGCTGCGGAACCCTGGGCATGACCTTTTCCGATGCTTTCTGTACCTGTAGGGCGGTTTTTTCCATGTGGTCCAGACTGGTATCGAGTTTTTGCAGCAGTTGCGGGAGACTCCCCTCTATGGTCGCCATGGATCTGTCCACTTTCTCAAGTGTGGGGCCGAGGGCGTTGATTTTCTCGTTGGCGCTCTTCAGCACGTCTGTCCCGTTGCGGGTAATAGCACCGATATTTTCTTTGGACGAAACCAGGAGGGCATCGACGTGTTCCCTCGTGCCGTGCAGTTCCCGGGTGAGTTGGTTGACATTTTTCAGAGACTGCTTGATGTCGCCGTTCGGATCGTTGATGTAGCTGATGATGTCGCGTACCTCGCTGAGCACCGGTTTCACCTTGTCGGCGATGTCGTTGGCCACCTCTTCCAGCCCCTTCGTCTTCTCAAAGGGGATGATGTCGCCGTTCTTCAATACCTTCCCCCCCGGGGAGCCGACCGAGACCTCGATGATGTTGTCCCCGACAAGTCCTTCCTTGACGAGCTTTGCGCTGGAGTCGCTCTTTATCCACTTTTGATATTCCTTGTCGATTTCGATGACGATATCGACCATTGCCCTCTGGTTGAGTGAGATGGTCTTGACCCTGCCGATCCTGAAGCCAGAGAGCTTTACCGGCATCCCGCGGGAAAATCCCGTTCCTTTTTCCGCCGTAAATTTCAACTGGTACTTCGGCGTGAATATGTCCTTGTCCGCCCCGATGAGGACTATGCCGGCGATAATACCGGCAATGGCAACCGCAGCGAAAATGCCGATCTTCTTTTCCAGGTGTTTGAATCGTACATCCTCTTCCTGAATCATGGTAACTGCCCCTGGCTTAAGGTGATTACACGTGCGTTTTTCAGCAGCGGAACGATCTCCGGGGTCGATGAAAGGAACAGCGATGTCCTTCCCGCCTTTTCCAGATGGAAGTCGCTGGCCGTACTGAGGAAACGGCTTCTTTCTTCTTGGTTGAGCCCTGACAGCGGTGATTCGTAGATCACCATGTCGGGGTCAGTGAGCATGGTCCTGGCAAACCCGGCCAGTCTTTTCTGGAATAGCGTTATGTGACCAGGCAGTGCCATCAGTTTTCCGATGTAACCGATTCGGTCCAGGACTGCCAGTCCCATCTGCTCGATCTGCTCCCGGCTAAACCTGTTCGAATATGCGAGCGGCAGCGTGACATTTTCCCATACCTTCAGGTTGGAGATCAGGCCGCCGGAGGCGTATACCAAGCCGATCTGCTGCCGCAGGGCGGTCAGTCCACGGTCTGTGAGGGTCGAGATGTCGGTGCCGAACAGGAACAGCCTTCCGCCCGCAGGTCTGGCGAAACCGAGCAGCAGCCTGACCAGACAGGCGTCTATCTCCTCCTTGGCCGTCAATACAATGGTGACAGAGCCCTGCTCCACCGTGAAGGAGACCTCCCTTGGAAGCGTGTCGAAACTGAGCCCTTCGGCCCTTATCGTGTCGGTTGCGGCGGTCATAACAGGGAAACCACCGTTAGTATACCATCGAGGAGGAAGACGAGAAACAGGCTCTGCATTACCCCTTTGGTCGCCGCCTGCGGGATCTGGGTAGCGCTCTTGCCGACACCGAGCCCCTGTTTGCAGCAAGCGGCGGAAAGAAACAGGCCGAAGAACAGACTTTTGGCAACGGACATCCCCATCTCCTTCAACGTCAGGCTCGCAAACACCCCCTCGGAGAACCGTTCGAACGGTACGTGCCAGCCGATGGAGGCTACAATGAATCCGCCGAAAATAGAAGCGATTTCAAAGTAGACGGTGAGAATCATGACGGCCGTGGTCACACCGAATATCCGCGGCATGATCAGGTACTGGCTCGCAGGGATGCCGAGTGATTCGATGCTTTCTATCTCGTTGTTGATTTTCATGTAGCCGAGTTCCGTGGCAATAGCCGTGCCGCTTCTGGCCGTGACGACAATGGCCGTCAACAGGGGGCCGAGTTCCCTGATAACGACCCAGACCAGGACTTTGCCGGTGAGGGTTTCGTTCCCTGCGCCCACCAGGCTTATGATCTGGGTGATGATGACAACGCCGATGGTGAGAGATATTATGATGACGACCTTGAGCGCCTCAAACCCGGTAAAGTAGACCTGCTTCAGGAAGACCGTGAATACGGGACGACGGCCGATACGCAAGGTCACCGGAAGATTCCTGCATGCCTGCAGAATGATTCCGACCAGATCAGACAGGTCCAGGATGCGATAGATTATCCAGTGACCGAGCGCTGTTATCATGGGGTTTCCCAGCCGTTAAAACTCATAGACTGCGCCGTCTTTTAGCAATTCGATCTGTGCAATGCCGAGTTCCCGCAGCTCGGCTGCGATTCTGTCATAATACTGCGGTTTTGGGTGGGTGACCAGTATGCGTGGCGGTAGCTCCTTCAGTTTTTTCAGTTCCTTTGCAAGGAGTGCGGATGTCAAATGGCGGGTCAGGAGGGCCATTTCTTCCATGCCGTTCGGGAACGACACCTCGACGATCAGTGCGGACAGCCCTTCGGCCCATTTCCAGATCCGGTCGGTCGGGCCGGTGTCGCCAGTATAGAGAATCGCTCTGCCGTCTTTACGGACCAGATATCCCACGGCAGGAACGGAATGGCTTACCCTGATGGCGGTAATCGAGTAACCGTCTATCTGCACTTCCTTTTCCGGCTCGATCGGCCAATAGGTGACGATGGGCGACTCCGGGGACGGTATCCTGCTGAAGTCGGGCCAGATCACGTTGTTCAGGAGGTGGGCGCTGATCGCTTCGAGTGATTCTTTGATGCCGGCTATTTTAATGTTGTTTTTCAGTCTTTTGATGACGATGTTGTCGGCAAGGAGGGGAATATCCCGGATATGATCGAGGTGGGAGTGGGTTATGAAAATGTATTTGATCGCCCATTGCTCTTCTTCTGAAAGTACCGACCCGATTGTGCCGGCATCCAGGAGGAGTGAGTCATCGATAAGAAATGCTGAGGGGCGGAAGTCTGGAAACTCTCCCCCTGCACACCCTAGTATGCGCAATTTCATGGTTTTCCCCTTTGCCTGGCTCGATGAAGAGGGGCCGCGGATGTTCGCCGCTTCACGGCTCGCATTTGTGCTGCGGAAATTGACTAGAGTTTAACCCGATCGCCAATGTTCGTCAACAGTGGCACCGACAGGTGGATTCTGAGGTCGTTCGATTTCATAGATTGATGTGGCGCGTATTCAAAAAAAGCTTGCATTTACACTGTTCACATGGTAAAAGCAAAGGACAAGTTAATGTTCACTCAAAAGTGAGCTCCTCAGGCTCACTTTTTTTTATGGAAAATTGCTTATGGCTAAAGTTGATGTGGCATCGCGGGTAACGGCTCTCGTTGAACAATTGCTTTCTTCGCTCGGCATGGAGCTCGTTGATCTGGAGTACAAGCGCGAGGGCAGGGAAATGATTCTGCGCCTCTTCATCGATAAGGATGGGGGGGTAAACCTTGACGATTGCGCGGCCGTCAGCAGGGAGTTGTCGGAAGTTCTCGATGTGGAGGAGATCATTTCCGAACATTATAGTCTGGAGGTTTCATCTCCCGGACTCGATCGGCCATTGAAAAAAATCGAGGACTTCCAGCGGTTCAAGGGGAGACTTGTTAAGATCAGGACGTTCGAGCCGTTGCCTGACGATGCGGGCAATAAGCGAAAGACGTTTCTCGGTGAATTGAAGGGACTTGAAAACGGAATGGTGCTGTTGGCCCTGAAGGAGGGGCAAAATGCGGCCATTCCGTATGAGAAGGTGGCAAAGGCCAATCTGGAGTTTGAGTTT
>DAIEGL010000085.1 GCA_027356255.1 Geobacter sp.
CGACCAGCCCCGCCACGAGGCTTATGACGATGGTGGTCATGCTCATGTTGCCCAGCAGAGATCCGATACCCAGAGCCGGTGAGGCTGAACCATCCGTGCCCGATTGGAGCTTTGCCGCTATATCGCCTATCCCCTGCGTAACATCCGTCATGCTGGCCTCTTTTGTATGCTTGAGTTTGATGGGGTGACGGTTTTATGTTACTCCTTTTGCCTCCCGATGCACCATGAAAATAAATATCACTAAAATGCGTTAACCTGTGGTTTTGAAAGGCCGCTTTTCTGTCGTTGCCGGAATGGCGGAAAAAGTCTATCCTGCTAATATGACAGCTCACCACATCATCACCCGAAGCTGCTGGATATTCGACCTGGACGGGACGCTGACACTTCCGGTGCATGATTTTGCCGCCATCCGCAGTGCGCTCGGCATGACGGAGAACGATGCCGACATCCTCCAGTTCCTCGCCTCCCTGCCTCATGCCGAGGCTTCTGCCCGACATGCCCGGTTGATCGAGATCGAGTATGAGCTGGCCGCCAGGACCGCCGCTGCACCCGGCGCCAGGCAGCTGCTCGACCAGTTGCTCCGGCGCGACGCCCGCGTCGGCATCCTCACCCGCAACACGCGGGAGATCGCCATCCATACCCTCGGCCAGATCGGTCTTAAAGGGTACTTCACCTCCGACGCCATCCTCGGCCGGGAAGAGGCCACGCCCAAACCCCATCCGGAGGGGATCGAGAAGCTCCTCGCCGCCTGGGGGAGCGCCCCGGACGAGACGGTGATGGTGGGAGACTACCTGTTCGACCTGCAGGTGGGACGCGCCGCCGGCACCGCCACCATCCATGTGGACCGCAGCGGCGCATTCCGCTGGCCGGAGCTGGCCGACCTGGCCGTGGCCACCCTGGAGGAGCTGGCCGAGGCGCTGGCACACGCCGTGCCCGTGCCGGTGCTGTAACCGGGAACGCAGAAAGGGGTTGGTCTCGATGCGGACAAGATACGAAAGTATGTCCGCTATCATGTGCGCGGCGGAAGAGGGGTACACGGGAGGGGCCATTTGGGGGCTGGCGAAGGATAGATGCTTCTTATACTGCCTTTGCCTTTTTTTTCGGGCGGGCAGCGGTTTTGGTAAGTTGTTCCGCTCTCTCCCTAAGAATTTCGATGAAATTGAGTGACGGTAGAATAAGTTTCCCGTGCCAACAATTCGCTGTTCCCTGGGCTACGATTCCGCGAGCAATACCGTAAAGGATTGATAACCCGCTTGGACCAATCATCCGATTAATGGTTTCTTCATCAGTTCCGGCTGCGAATTCAAAGAACCCTGTTAATTTCAGTATTACACAATAATCAGCTTTACAAAAATCAGTTTTTTCATTGTTAGCGATGATGGTCATCTGAATCATGAATTCGAGAGGATTACTGTTGTTGCGCCTAATATCATGATCAACTTTTACATTATTCTTTGCAGGCTCTTTTCTCTGATAATCTGGATTCGCCTTGATGCTGATTTCATCAACAAAATACTCTTTAATGTTAAGCTGCGCGTGTTGCATACTCTTCCTCATATCCGCTCGGAGTGAAGTCTGAAAAGCCTTTATTATCAGGAGTGTACAAATTAACGGCCAGGTATTCCTTGTTGTAGATATCCAAATTCAGCCTGCAATCTAGCACCGCGGCAATGGTAACCATGGTCTTGATAGTCATTTGGGGGTTACCGTTCAGTAGCTTTGCAATAAATGGCTCCGACACGTCAAGACGCTTGGCAAGCTCCGTGCGACTCAACTTCATATCATGCATCTTTACAACCAATTTTTCCGTAAAATCGAGAACCGTCTTTTTAATTAAATCCTCGGGAGCATCAGTATATACATCCTGCTTATTGGTGGAGCAGCTTTTAACATCTGCTTTGACTAACTCAGCAGTGTCCTGCTTGCCGAGCAATACCTCCGCCGGAATGCCCAGACCCTGGTGAAGCGCATGTATCATGCTGAGGGACAGGCGACGTTTGCCGTTCAACACCTCTGAAACCTTACTCTTGCTGCCGATATACTGCTCCAGATCCTTACGTGTCAGCCCCATCTGTTCCATACGAAACCTGATGGCTTCAACGGGGTCGGGCAGGTCGACGGGATAATGTTTATCTTCATAATCCCGGACGAGCAGGGCCAGTAACTCTAACTGGTCCACATTTGGCTGAGCGCTGTCCATGATTGTTTCAATTTCAGCCAGGGCCGCTTCGTAATCAGCTTCATTTTTCAGAACTTTGACTTTCATTATACTCACCTAGAATGTCTGTTTGTCATATTCGGCGTGGGAGCCGAACCACTTGACGAAAACAATTTGCGATTGGTACTCCACCTTGACGACGAGTCGATACCGTTTCCCCTTGATGTTGAAGACGACAACATTGTTATGGAGAAAACTTGCGCTGGCATAACGGTCCTTGATGTCCTGCGGCCCAGTCCAGCGGGCCTTGATCGCTTCATCATACCACACATCAAGCTGGCCTTTGGCATCACCATGCTGCCGACCGTAATCCACAAGGGTTTTGCGTTTGATGACATTCATTGCATCACACCTATATGTTTACCACAAGTTCCCAAAAAAGGAACTAAAATTTTCATCTGTTCCATGGCCTTCAAATTTCAATCTGGATATTCCCTTAAGGGACCGTGTTGCATCGCAACATCCGCCACCTGCCCCCAGGGAATATGTTTCACGGCCGCCGCCAAAACTGCTGAAAATGCCCATCAAGCGTACTCCTTTACTGCAAGTATGAAGGATGAATTATGAATTTCTCTGTTCAGCATTGAGCTTTGCACTTTTTCGTGAGTTTCGCGGACAAAGGTTTCCGGGGGCAACCCATAAAGATTTCTCACATTCATACTCTCTTGGAGGCGGCATCGTCAAGGAGTTTACTGAAAAGGTTGAAAGATGGATTATGAAATTTCATCCTTCATAATTCACACTTCATCCTTTGAAAGCGGCCAGCGGCAACATGCTATACTTGAAGGAAAAGCTATCACGAAGGAAAGCCTGCCCATGCCGCAGAACATTCCCAGCCGCTTTCACCCCCTCATCGCCCGGTGGTTCGCCGAACGCCTCGGCAGCCCAACGGATGTGCAGCTCTCCGCCTGGGCGGAGGTGATCGCGGGGCGGCACCTGCTGGTCACCGCGCCGACCGGGAGCGGGAAGACCCTGGCGGCGTTTCTCTGGGCCATCAACCGGTTGGTGAGCGGCGCCTGGCCCCGCGGGGAAACCCGTGTTCTCTATATTTCGCCGCTCAAAGCCCTCAACAACGACGTGCGGAAAAACCTCCTCACCCCGCTTCGGGAGATCTCGGACTGTTTTCGGGAGGCGGGCGCGGAGTTCCCGCAGATCGGCGTCGAGACGCGCAGCGGCGATACGCCGGGGAGCGAGCGG
The DNA here is from genome assembly GCA_027356255.1 of Geobacter sp. Taxonomy (GTDB): domain Bacteria; phylum Desulfobacterota; class Desulfuromonadia; order Geobacterales; family Geobacteraceae; genus Geotalea. The sequence continues at coordinate 3,416 of DAIEGL010000085.1, forward strand.
CAGCGGATGCTGCGTCACCCCCCGGAAACAGATCAACGTGGAGCGGATAAACGGCGTCTCCGCCGGTGGGTCCCCCTACCGGGAGGCGCTTGCCGGGTTCGGGTTCCAGACGTCGTACCGGGGGGGTGAGCTGTGGAGGGGGTATTGATGGAAAGGATGAAGGATGAAATTTCCTGCCCGGGCAACCCCGGTCGTGAAGGTTTTTACCCAAAATTTATCCGGTCGAAAATCGGGCCCCATGCCGCAGGTTACGACACAGGATGAGCATTGGTGCCGGTTCGGCCCCCGGTTGACTTGTCCGAAAACTGTTATAGTAGTTTTAGTAGCAGATTCTTCGCCAGCCGTTCAATGCGCAAAAAACACGATCCTGACAAGGAGGAACACCTAATGGCTAATCAGACGATTCACGGCATGCTGGCCCCGGCTAACTGCGCAGTGGCGCTGATCGACTTCCAGCCGGCAATGTTCGCGGGGGTCCACTCCCACGACCGGACGACCGTCGTCCAGAACGTCCAGGTCCTCGCCAAG
>DAIEGL010000095.1 GCA_027356255.1 Geobacter sp.
ACCGGCCGGTAGTAGAGCTTCGGGGGCAGTTTGTTCTCCGACACGCAGGCAACCGTACAGGCGTGGCACCCGACGCACTTGCGCAGGTCGAGGAGCATGGCCCAGCGCCTTTCCGCGGCAGGCTTTTGCAGCGCCCGCTCCAGATCCTCCTGCATGGTGATCAGGATGTCCTTTTCCATCGGCGTCTCCTGTATTTGAAATACCTGTAAAGATAACAAAACCCGGCATAAAGGCAACAGAAGATTCATCGGGAACGCCCGTTTCGCTGAAAAGCGCTTGACCATATCCTTCCAGGCGGATATAGTTCCCCCATGGATAAGAAAGTGCAACTGTTCAGGGCGCTTGGCGACGAGACCCGTCTCCGCATCCTGTCGCTCCTATTGGGCGAAGGAGAGCTCTGCGTCTGCGACATCATCGCGACGCTCAAGCTTCCCCAGTCAACCATCTCCCGTCACCTGGCCTACCTCAAGAAGACGGGGTGGGTGGACGACAGACGCTGCGGGCTCTGGATCTATTATTCCGTGAAAACCGGCGGGGACGCCATGTTTCTCGAATTGCACGACCTCCTCAAGCGCAACCTTGCCTTGCTCCCCGCGGCAAAAGCGGATCGGGAGTGGCTGGCCGGTTTCGGCCAAAGGAATAACTGCGCGTAAAAAATTTTTACCGTCAAACATCCGCCATGGCGGATATATACAGGAGCACAACCATGAGTGAACATGTAGCCCGGAAACTATCCTTCCTCGACCGCTGGCTCACCGCCTGGATTTTCGCCGCCATGGCGCTGGGAGTGGGATTGGGGTACTTTATCCCCGGTGTCGAATCATTCGTCAACCGCTTCCAGGTCGGCACGACCAACATCCCCATCGCGCTGGGCCTGATCCTGATGATGTATCCCCCCTTCGCCAAGGTGAAATACGAGGAGATGCCCGAGGTGTTCCGCAACAAGAAGGTGCTGGGTCTGTCACTGGCGCAGAACTGGCTCATCGGCCCGCTCCTCATGTTCGTCCTCGCCATAGTATTCCTCCCCGACAAGCCGGAGTACATGGTGGGACTCATCATGATCGGCCTCGCCCGCTGCATCGCCATGGTCATCGTCTGGAACGAGCTGGCCAAGGGGAACACCGAGTACGCCGCCGGACTGGTGGCGTTCAACAGCATCTTCCAGGTGCTCTTCTACAGCGTTTACGCCTGGTTCTTCATCACCGTGCTCCCGCCGCTGTTCGGCCTCTCGGGAAGCATCGTCCAGGTGAGCATCGGCCAGATAGCAAAGAGCGTCTTCGTCTACCTGGGGATCCCCTGCATCGCCGGAGCCCTGACGCGTCTCGTGGGGGTAAGGGTGATGGGAAAGGAGCGCTACCACCGGGAGTTTGTCCCCAGGATCGGCCCCATCACCCTGGTGGCGCTCCTCTTCACCATCGTCGTCATGTTCAGCCTCAAGGGCAAGCTGATCGTCGCCATCCCGCTGGATGTGCTGCGCATCGCCGTACCGCTCCTGATCTATTTCGTGGTCATGTTCCTGGTATCCTTCTGGATGGGGAAGAGGCTCGGGGCAGACTATTCCAAGACGACGACGCTGGCCTTCACCGCCGCCAGCAACAATTTTGAGTTGGCCATAGCCGTGGCAGTGGCGGTCTTCGGACTCAACTCCGGCGCCGCCTTTGCCGCGGTCATCGGCCCGCTGGTGGAGGTGCCGGTGATGATCGGGCTGGTCAACGTGGCCTTCTGGTTTCAGCGGCGCTACTTCGCTGCCGGCGCACAGGGATAAGCGGAACTCTTGCAGATTTGGGGGCTGGGTGATCGGGGGCGGGCGATTTCAGGAGCAGCAGCCGCCACCGGCGCCGCCCAGCTTCCGCTCCCGGAGCCATTCATTGATCAGCCCTGTGGCGCAGCCGACGCCGGCATCCACCCGGATGACGCCGACCGGGCAGTTCCTGGCGCAGGCGCCGCACTCCATGCAGGCGTCCCGGTCCGCGATGAGGGCGCGCTTCCCGGCAATCTCGAAAACCTGGTGGGGACAGACCTCCACACAACGGCCGCAGCCGATGCACCCCGCAGGCTCCAGCTCCAGTGTCGTGACATTCTTGAGATAGCGAAACCGTTTCATCTCTCCTCCTGATCGTTAAAGGAACCTTCCCGCCAGCAGCAGTATCGCACCGACGACCAGGGCGACCCCCATCAGCGGCAGGGCGAGGCGCATCTCCTTCCGCACCCCGGAACGGGAGGTGAAGGTCGAGCATCCGGTGAGGTTGAGCGCATAGAAGGCGCTTACGGCCGGCAGGGCCAGGAACGACGCAAAAGCAGTGGTCATGCTCCAGTCGCCGCCGCCTGCAAACGGGTAACATGCGGCGCTCCAGACAATCCCCGCCACCCACCCTTTCAGGGCGAAGCTTCGCCCCGGAAGCCATGGAAGCAGAAGCGGCGTCGCCACGATCCCCGCAAGCACCGCCCCGAAATAGACGAGAACAACCGTGCTCCCGGCTGCCATCCCGCCGCCCAAAAGAAAAGCGAGGAAGAGGAGCGCCCCGACGACGGCGATCGACTTCAGGGCGAGCACCAGTTCGACCGGGACCAGCACAGCCCGTTCCCATAGGGTGAAGGTCATCTCCCGCATGGCAGGGGTCGTCCGCATGCCGTTATCGAGGAACTCTGGCAGGTCGTCGGCCCGGATGACGGCATAGGTCACCGAAAAGCCGCTGCGCGCTGCAACCTCGTGGGCCGCTATACCCGGCGCCCCCAGGATCGGCAGGAGCAGCCGGCGATGGTTGACGACCCTTGCCAGTCCGCTCGCCTCGATCCTCCGCACCAGTTCATCCGTACCGAAGGTCCCCTTCCCCGCAGCGCACCAGACGTTGATCCCGAAGGTCTCCAGCACGAGAAGCCAGGCGTTTCGCCCGGCCATGGCCCGGCGGACGGCATCGAAGCTCATCTTGTAGTTGGCGGTCACCAGCACCGGGTCGGCCGCGGTAGGCTCGCCGAACGCATAAAGCCCCGGGGGGACGATGTAGTTCATGCGTCCGATCCCCCAACGGGCCTTCCATCCCCCGACCCGGTCGGCTGGACGGATTTCCGTGGATATCCGTGCAATGCGTCCCGCTCCGGTCACAAGCCACCCCAGAAAACCGGGGATCGATTCGTCAATATCTCCGCCACCGGCGGAGACTGGCGGTCCTCAGCAGGGGGGCTTGTCCGCCCCGTTCTCCGGAGCGCTGCCGCATCCGGCGGAAAGCGGCTTGATTTCCTTGACGTCGAGTTTCCTGATTTCCTTGATCTTCATAGCTTACCCCGCTCGCATTTACTTGCAGCATGCAATTTTTTCTTCCTGCGGCTCGCACCGGCAACCCGCCCTCGAAACCGCATCGTTCAAGAGCCCGAGCGACCTGATGACGGTCTCCCGCTCGAAGGGGGTCATGCACGAGAATATCTGCTCGACCTTGTCGGCCATGTAGCGGTCGATCTGGGCCAATACCCGCTCACCCGCATCCGTCAGCCCCAGAAGGCTCACCCGGCGGTCTTCGGGCGACACCCGGCGCACGACCAGCGCCTTCGACTCCAGGCTCTTCACCTGCCGGCTGAAGGTCGTGACGTCGATCCCCAGCTCCTCCGCCACCCGCTGCATCGACGGATTGCCGACCCTCCTGATCTCGAACAGGATATGGCTCTGCACCATGGAAACCTGCTCGCCGCAACACTCGTCGCAGCATGAGGCGCTCAGAAGCCCGAAGCGGCGGACGAATATCTGTAGTTTCTCCCTGACCGATTCCATCTTATCCCCCTGCGGCAATGGTAGTTTTTTTATTTGCGCTTTGCAACTAAATTATCTAAGGTGTCCGAAAAGGCTGCTAATCAGTAATGTATTGCATTCCCTTGCGCGGCTTTGATATAAACCAGGGATGGAGACCGTTTCGAGCGACATAACAGGCGTCATACTGGTCGGCGGGAAGAGCCGGAGGATGGGACAGGACAAGGCCTTCCTGGAGGTTGACGGCAGGCCCATCTTCGAGCGGCTTCTGGAGGTATTCAGAACGTGCTTCTCGCGGCTCCTGCTGATCGGGGACCGCGAGGAGCGCTTCGCGGGCTACGGCCTCCCCGTCCTGCCGGACCTCTACCCGGGTAGCGCCCTGGGAGGGCTCTACACCGGGCTTTTCCATGCCCAGACCGACTACGTCTTCGTCACCTCCTGCGATCTCCCCTTTCCGAACGGAGAGCTCATCCGCCACCTCTCCTCACTGAGGGAGGGGTACGATGCGGTCGTTCCGGTGACCGCCGGTGGCTACGAGCCGCTCTTTGCGCTCTACGCGAAAAGCTGTCTCGGCCCGATCAGGGAGCTTCTGGAAAGCGGCGACTTCTGCGCCTACGGCTATTACCCGCAGGTCCGGGTCAGGTATGTGGCGTCCGAAGAACTGGCCCGGTTCGACCGGGACGGGAGGGCTTTTCTGAACATAAACACACCAGAGGAATTTGCACGAATAGGAGGAAAGCTATGACAGTGAAGGCGGTCTCGTTTGTGGCGAAGTCCGGCACGGGGAAGACGACCCTCCTGGAAAAGGTCGTCGCGGCCCTGAAGGGGAAGGGGTACAGGGTGGGGGTCATCAAGCACGACGCCCACCGTTTCGACATCGATCACCCGGGAAAGGACAGCTACCGGCTCACCGCAGCGGGGGCCGACACCATGCTGATCTCCTCGCCGGAGAAGCTCGCCCTGGTGAAGAAGCAGGCCGCATCCCCACCCATAGAGGAACTCCTGGCAACCTACTTCACCGACGTGGATATCGTCCTGACCGAGGGGTTCAAGAAGAGCTCCATGCCGAAGATCGAGCTGCACCGCAGGGAGAGGAGCGAAACGCTCCTATGCCGGGGGGAGGAGCACGACCCGACGCTCCTGGCGGTGGCCTCGGACACCCCGCTGGAACTGGACGTGCCGGTGCTCGACCTGAACGACGGGGGGGCGGTCGCCGACTTCATCGAGGAGAAGTTCCTCAGATGAACGACCCGCGCAGGAGCGGGGAACCCCCGCCCCTAACAATCACTGGTCAAGGGGCGGTGCCCACTCGATGGTGATCCCATGCTTTTTCGAGTCGAAAGACCGCTCTTTCCGACCCTCCTTGTCTGCACCGCTCCGCGTATCCGGCATCTCCTTTGCCCTGGTTCCGGGCAGTGGCTCAGAAACCTTGAGATAGCTTATACCCCGCACCTCTTCACTCGGCTCATCCATTGCAACATTCTGCACCCTGCCGGAGCGGTACGTTATGACCATCGTGTCGGCAGATGCCGCGACAGCCGAGAGATGGCAGATTAACAGCACGATAGCGACACCAGTTGTTTTTGTTTTCATTGCTCACCTCGCCGATTAATGCCCGGTTTTACCGCTAGAATGGCCAGGAGCTGCGCAAGCTCGTCCTTCTTCAGGGGAACCGGCCGCATCTGGCTGTTCCCGCGAATTCTCCTGGGGTTCTCCACCCATTTTTTCAGGATATCCGTTGTCCACCTGCCGTTGTTTTTCAGGGTCGCGGGGTAATGGCCGGAAAAGAGTCCGGACAGATTGGGCCCCGCGTTTCCCTTCCCCAGAGCTCCGCACGCTTCGGTCAGGATTTTATGGCAGGGACCGCACTGCTTCTCGAAGATGTTATCCGTGTGCCGCTGCATGTCTTCAAAATGGACGACCTGCGGTATTTCCGCCCCCCTGCGCCCCGCCTTTCCCGCTCCCGCCATGATTGCATTCACCAGGTCGGTTATCTGCCGGTCGTCAAAACAGAAGTCGGGCATGAACAGGGCCGGCGATTTTATCGCATCGAAAATTTTCTGCGGGGTGGTACCCACCGGCACCCTGTCCAGATTGCTCGCCAGACGGTTCCCCTTGACCGCCGTGGTATGACAACGCCGGCAGGCGAAACCCGCCAGGAGTTTTTCCCCACGCCGCACCGGCTGCGACCCGGCAACGGCATACCATGAAAATCGCGCCCGGATCAGGTCACGGTGGGCGATGGCAAGACGGTCGGACCGCTCGTCACCCCGGTGGCAGCCGGTACAGCTGCCGCTTCCCGTATAATGCGGCTTGTGGCACCCAAGGCACGCCACCCCGCCCGCAAAGGCTTCAGCAGCGGGGAAGAGCAGCAGACAGGCGAGGATCATCAGAACGGCAGGACGAATGCCCAATTTTCACCTCGAAAGAACATGGCAATGACCGTCAGCGCGCAGATGGCGGCAAAGGCTGACAGCACCGCAACGCTTACGGGCAAGCGATCCCTTTTCAGCCACGCCGCGTGCGCCTCGCTTCCCCCCCTCGTCAGCCAGGGAAGGAGGATGCAAGCGGCGGCCAGGGCGAGCACGGCGTAAATGAGGTACTTCGAATAACTCACCAGTTCCTGGATCCAGAGAAGAAACCAGGCCGATTTGACCGGATTCGGCACCCGGCCGACATTGGCCGGCTCCTGGAGCGGCGCGGGGATGAACGCGGCAAGGATAAGCAGCGCTGAAACCAGGAGCGTCATGGCGATCCTGATCCGGCGGAAAAAGTACGGAGAGCTTCTGACGTAGCCTCGCATCATAGGTAGGGCAAGACCCCCTTGTTTTTTCTGATCCGGTAGAAGTGCAGAAAACTGAGCAGCAGCACCCCCAGCGGAACGAGCATGATATGCAGGACGTAAAAACGCAAAAGGGACATTGGCTGCCCCACGCCGTCGGGGACCAGGATGTTGCGCACGAAAGAGCCGAGAGGCAGGGTGGCGGCCAGCTCCATGCCGGTTTGGGTGGCCCACAGGGCGAGCTGATCCATCGGGAGCAGATAGCCGGTATAAGCCTCGAATACGGCCAAAAGCAGGAGTCCGCACCCGATCACCCAGCTCAACTCCCGGGGCCGTTGATAGGCGCCGGTCAGGACGACCCGCAGGGTATGGAGAAGGATGAGCACCAGGAAGAAATGGGAGGCAAGCCGGTGCAGGCTGCGCAGGTAGCGGCCGCCCCAAATGGACGATTCGAGAAAGAGAATCGAGCTGAAGGCCCTTTCCGGCGACGCCTGGTAATAGAAGAGGAGCAGCACCCCGGAAGCCGCCAGCAGCATGAAGGAGGTAAAGGCCAACCCGCCCAGACAGAAGGTATAGGAAACCGTCAGGTTCTTTCTCGGCACGACCCGGGGAAAGAGATGCATCAGAAACTCGTTAATCAAGCGGACCTCCGGAGCCGTCCATCAGACGACCACCTCGAAACAATCACCCCGTTCTTCGACACGATAGCGCAACAGCGGCCGATCCGCAGGCCCTTTCAGGACACGTCCCTGCCGGTCGAAACTGCTGCCGTGACAGGGGCAGACCAGCTCCGTCGGCGTGACATTGACCGTGCAGCCGAGGTGGGTGCAGACCAGGTTCAGGGCATAGACGACATCCCCCTCGCGCATTACCGCCACCCTCGCCTCCTTGTAGACCAGCGCCCCATGGACCGGCAAGTCGGCCTTTGCCGCACGGAGCAGTGTCTTCTTCTGCCGGACGCGGGGAGTGAGGAACCTGCCGAGGGAAAAGAGTCCCGCCAGCGACAGGATCAGGGTTGCGATGAATTTTCGACGTGATTGACCAGCTTCTGCCATTTTTCTATGTACGCTTTCTGGTAGGCCGGGCTCTTTTTCGTCAGCCGCAGATACCTTGAAACGGGAATAAAATCACCATTCGTCACCCGTTGGCCGGTTCTCTCCCAGAAGGACGGCAGCGTCATGCCGTCAGCCTGCAACTGGTAGATCCGATCCTCTGCCCTCTCCATGATAAAGCGGCGGGGGTTGTCGTGGCACCCCTCGCACATGACCGTGCCGCGACTGATCGTATGGGGGAAGAACGCCTTCCACTCTGCCGCCAGCAGGCGGTTCTCCGTACCGACCGGCCGGTCGTTCCTGATGTCGCTGAAATAAAACAGAAACTCCGGCCGGATCGGGCTGACCTTGCCGGCCGCATTGATGCCGAGCGGCGGGGCGTCCTGCTTGCGCAAATAGGCGCTTTTCACATAACTCCCCTCGTTGCCCCTGACCCGGTAATTTTCCTGCGACGTGCTCTCCGCGAATCGGAGATAGAATGTCCCGTATTCCTGCGGGGTCCAGGCGGAGTGACAGGCAAAGCACTCCATCTTCTCCAGATGGGCGCCGATCCGGTGCTCGATGACCTTTCGGTTCACCCTGTGACAGTCAAGGCACTTTTTCGACGACTTGTCGCCCGCAACCAGGCTTTGCATGGAATGGCAGGCGCCACACTTCACCCCTCTCTCCGCGTGGACGTCGGGGGTCATTTTCAGGAATGTTTCGCCGTAGGCAACCGGCCCCCGCTGGTAGCGGAGACTGTCCTCCCGCGGGGCCATGCCGTAGTAATCGGTCCCGACAAAATACCCCTTGTGGCAGGCGAGACAGCCCCGGTCCGTTGCCCTGCCGATGTCGTGGCCGTTTCCCCCATGGCAGTCGGTGCAGCCGCTCAGGTGGCAGGAGTTGCAGTTGTTCCGGAAAAATGCCGGATCGATCGCGCCGATTGTCCGATCGACAAAGAGCCTTTCACTTTTTCTCGTCCCCATGGCGTGATCGAACAGCGCTGCATATCCCCGGTGGCAGCCGACGCAGCCGGCGGCACGGTTCGCTGCAGCGGCCGGATTGCCGAGGGTCCTGGTCTCGTCCCCGTGGCAGGAGAGGCACGACAGTGCGGCATGGATACCCTTGAGGGTCACCCGGTGACAGACCGTGCAGTTTTCGCCGGCGCTGCCGTTTGCCGCGTTAGCGGCCAGAAAGCAGACGGCGATGCAGAGCATCATCAAGCGCACGATAGTTGAGTTCCTTTCGGTAAATTGGGTCCTTTGCCCTGTCATGGCAAACGAGGCAGATATTGACCGCCAGGGTCCGCCGCACCTCTTTCCCGTTCAGCGGCCGGGAATGTTCCCGTGTAATGGCGGAGTACGCCTTTACCTTGCCATTCTGGAGGGTGAGGAAACCGTCCAGGGGCTTGTCCGCCGATTGCTCGCAGATCAGCGTGCCGTAGATGCTGCCGCCTGACACGACATGCTGGCCGAAACCGAGAAATGCCGGATTGCCGTGACACTCGCCACAGCCGACGGCCTTCTTGCCGGTGTTGTGGGAATAAAACGGGGCGAACCGCAACTGTTGCCTCCCTTTGTAGCGCGCCACGTACTCGTTCTTCGAGGTAGTGCCGTCCGCCTCGACAACGGTGACGAAGGTCTGGCAGCCGGGGGTGACGGGAGATATCCGACCCCGCTGGTTCAGCGCCAGGGGGAAGGGATACAGCATGCGGTAATCCTCCTTCTCGCTGAAGCGGCCGGGGGTTTCCACCCCCTTGATGAAATCCATGCCGGTCCTGGTCTTGTCGTAGGTGGTGTGGCAACCGTAGCACTGGACCACGGTCCGCGAATGGCAGGCGTAGCACTCCATTCTGCCGTGGCCGGCAATCGCATGCTCTGGGGTCCCGGTTATCACCCTGCTCTTGAACAGCTTTCCGCTCCGCTTGCCGAGGACGTAGACAGCGCCGTCCCGGTAAAAGACATTGGAAAAGGTGCGCCCCTTGGCGGTCACCAGCATCTTCATCCCCGGCCGCATCCGCATGCCGTACCCTTTCGACTCCCGCAGCGCCTCGTCGTTCTCCCTCGTAATCTCCCGGTAACGGGGAACCCGGGCCCCGCCATGGCAATCCTCGCAGCTGATCTCGGTCTGGAGATACATGTTCTCGTATGCGTAGCCGTCCCCCATGACATCCCGCGAGGTATGACAGTCGATACAGTCCATCCCCGCGGCGGCGTGGACATCCGGGGCGATATGGACGGCGTTGCGGGAGCCGCTGAGCATGACCGGCCCGGGAAGACCGTTCCTCGTCGGCACCATGGAGTTGTTGCCGTCGTAGAGCCCCTCGTAGGAAAGGGCGATCCGGCCGCTGCGGTTGTGGCAGCGGGAACAGACCCTGTTGCCGGGAAGCCTTTCCATGGCATGGCTGGCGGAATGGGCGGTTTTCCCCCTGACCGTCGCGTCCTTTCCCTCGTAGGTCGCCGTGTCGTTATAGGGGAAATGGCATGCCGCGCACCCCGATGCATGGCTGGCGCCGTACACTTCGGCTGCCTCCTCGGCAACATGGCATTGCGAGCAGAACTTGCGGAACAGTTCGCCCGATACGTGGTCGAGCTCGGAAACCGGCTTCAGACGTTGCGGGTTCCCCTTGGCATCGTAGACATCCCCTCCCTGGCTGACGTAAAGCCGGCTGTCCGCACCGTCCCAGGTGAGCTGGATGTTTTTGATCATCCCGGTAGCGGTGTACATGAGGTTTGCCTTGACCCTCCCCAGTTGATAGAGGTGGCAGGCGCCGCAGGTTTTGTCCCAGTGCTGGGGGGCGGCAGGGTTTTTCGGGCCGAACATGGCGAGGTGGGAAGCGTTCCTGTTTTTTTCCCGCGGGTCGCCGCCATGACAGGAAACACAGTCAGGATGGCTTGTCGATACCTTTTCAATACGCTGATGGCACGATTCGCATGCGGTCGTCTTGCCATTGCGCACCCCGCACCCCGCAAGCGCAAGGAGCACAGGCAGAAACAGCCAGAGGCGCCTCGCTGGAAAGCTCAATTTTGGGTTAGAGTGTTTCATCTGGTGCCCGGCAAAAAAAGACCGACGGTGGTGACCGTCGGCCATAACAATGAGGGAGGTTATGCGTTCAAGTAAGATGACCTTGCTTCGGGTCAGCACCCCTGGAGCTCGTCGCCGGCGGGCCTGTGTTGTAAGTGGCCGCTGTGCCCGGCCAAGCTGTACAGTGCAATCACAATGCCACCCTCTCGGCAATATTTCCAAAGGGGCAGCAGACCCCTGTTCGCCGCGGCGGGCAACCGGAGGATTACGTCGGCAAGCCGGTGCCGATCGGCGCGGGCTCTGCCGTCAGGCCCACCGGAAAAAGCCGGTTCGTGCTTGCCAAGGCCGGGCGGACCATCAACCCGCAAAGTCAAATCATTGACAGCCCCAGTGTCAAGGACCAAACAGCGCCGATCTCGCGTTACCCTCGCCGGTCGGTTCAACATTTATTTATGAACTGCCCTAAACTTAACGCCGTGTCAGCCGATGCGTATGTAAAAGGGGGCGTATGGCGGGTCAGTCTCTGTGCACTGTCGGCACTCCCTACTTACTTCTGCAAGGAGTCCTCGTTATGAAATATCCTCGTGATGCTCGTCTCAGAGGGAAACTGGTGGCAAGCTTCGTTCTTGTGGCCTTTGTAGCCGGAATCGTCGGCTTCATCGGAACGTCGAAGATCAATATGCTGGCAAAAGAGGCCGAGGAGATGTTCACCTGCAACACGGAACCCCTCGGAACCTTCGGACTGGTGGCCATTGGCTTCCAGAAGGCCCGGGTGAACGTTCGGGGCATGATCCTCGACGACAGCCCCCAGCGGGCCCAGGCCAACGCAAAGACCATCGCGAAGCTTTACGGAGAGATCGACGACCAGCTGACGGAATTGGAAAAGACCCTGGAAAGCGGCGAAGTGCGGAAACAGTTCACCACACTCCGCGATCTCATCAAGGAGTACGGCCCGGTGCGCGACGAGATTGTCACGGCGACCCTGGCAGGCGACCGCGTGACCGCCCTGGACATCATGCGGACCCAGGGGCTCTCCTATGAGCGCAAGATCGACGACGCTATCAAAAAAATCTTTGACATGAAAATCGCGGCGGCAAAGCAACGTAACGAACTTAACGCCGCAACGGCCCGCAGCGCAACCATCCAGATGGCACTCTTTGCGGTTGCCGGCATGGTTATAGCGGTCATTTTCGGCCTGTTCACAGCCAGGCAGATCACCGCACCGCTCCTGAAAGTCGTCGAATTCGCCCGGGCCATCGCCCAGGGAGATCTGGCCCATCACCTCGATGTGAATCAGAGGGACGAGACCGGACAGCTGGCCGAAGCCGTGAATACCATGGCCGACCGCCTTAACCGCCTCATAGCCGGCGTGGCCGAAAACGCCACCCAGGTGGCAGCGGCCGCCGGCCAGCTCACCGCCAATGCCGAGCAGATGGCAACCGGGGCCGAGCAGGTTGCCGCCCAAACCGGCACCGTTGCCACCGCCAGCGAGGAGATGGCCGCCACCTCGACGGAAATCGCCGCCAGTTGCTCAACCGCCGCCGAAGAGGCGCGCCGGGCAAGCGAAACCGCGGAAAAGGGTTCGGAGGTGATCCGGCATACCGTCGGGGAGATGACGCGCATCGCGGAGCGGGTCAGGGAAACGGCAAAAACCGTGGAGAGCCTAGGCACCCGTAGCGACCAGATCGGCGAGATTATCGGCACCATCGAAGACATTGCCGACCAGACGAACCTCCTGGCCCTGAACGCCGCCATCGAGGCGGCCCGCGCCGGCGAGCAGGGACGCGGCTTTGCCGTGGTGGCGGACGAGGTCCGGGCCCTGGCGGAAAGGACGACCAAGGCGACCAAGGAAATCGGCGCCATGATCAAGGCCATTCAGCAGGAAACGAAAGGCGCCGTCACATCCATGGAACTGGGGGTAAGGGAGGTGGAGCGCGGCACCTCCGAGGCGGCGGAGTCGGGCAAGGCGCTTGGAGCGATTCTGGAGCAGGTGGGAGGCGTTACCATGCAGGTGAACCAGATTGCCACCGCCGCCGAGCAGCAGACCGCCACCACATCCGAGATCAGCGGCAACATCCAGCAGATCACCGACGTGGTTCAGGAAACGGCGCGGGGTGCCCAGGATACTGCGGCCGCGGCCCGTCAGCTCTCCAACCTCTCCGGCGAACTCCAGCACCTCATCGGCCAGTTTCACCTGGCATCGTAAAACGCCACCGGAATCCCATTGCGAGGCCGCCTCCTGGCGGCCTTTATTTTGCGGGAAAGGGTTGGCACTCCCTGGGTCCCGCTACGATTCCCCCTTTCTCCGTCGTCAATCATTCCGCTCGCATCCCTGCGGTTCCCATGACATCTGCCTCACGGCCGGACGGCTGGTCTGTGCCGGGGGAAACGACGTACCGGGTATCGGCTCGGAATGCGGTGCAGGACCGGCCCTGAGAGGACGGACGCCCTTCAAGCGGGAACCGGCTCTTCGACGATTTCGCTAGCCGTTTCAACTTCTATCGCGCTGACTCCTGATGCACCAACGTGTTTCATCTTGTGCCGGTAAAAAAAAAGACCGACGGTGGTGACCGTCGGTCATAACAATGGAGGAGGTTGTGTGTTGAGTAAGATTATCTTACTTGCCACCTTTGCTGATGCTGACCGTCTTGCTGAATTCGCGCCACAGAAACGGGTCGGCGTTCGGCGTTCCGAAGGGGAGGTACCAGAGCTTCACTTCGATGTTCAGATCGTAGGTTGAGGGCGTGTTGACAAACTTGCCGTCCGCTTCCACCTCCTCTGTCGGAAACATGATATCGAAGCGCTCGTGGACGGTTTTGCCGGGCGGCAACCCCGTATCCTCGATGATGCCGCTCTTCTCGTAGGGGCCGCGCCCCATCCGGTCTCCCCGCCCCAGCTGCTGCGGTACCGGCATGTAGATCTTCTCCTGGTTGAACACTTCTTTCCCATCCTTGGTTTTTGCTGTTACCGACAGAACCAGTCGGTTGGGGGTCGGTCAGCCGTCGGGTATGGCGTGTCCGGACCGGTTCAGCATCTCCACCTTGACCACCGCCTTAGGCTTGATGTCTGCGCCGTCGCGCCAGTAGTAACCGAATGTTTCGGCCCTGAAATCCACCGCCGCATCGGCCATCGCCGGATCACGGTATGACTGGATGTTGTGGCCGAGCTTGCTCTTCTTCATGTGGCAGTCCTGACAGCGCTCCTGTCCTATCTCGGACTTGTAGGCCCAGAGATAACTGCCGTAACTCGTGCAGCACTGGGTCGGCTCATCAAGCTCCAGGTTCGGCCCCATGCCGTGGCATTGACCGCACTGGATCGATTCGCCCATGATGGGACTTGCAGCCATCTTGGGAAACTTGTCGGAAGGGTGGTCCCCATCCTTCGAGCCGTAGACCACCCCCGCCTTCGGATAGCCGTCCTGCCACTTGTGGGTAATGGCATTGCGGTTGTGGCACACCAGGCAGTTGATGCTGATGCTCTTGAGTTTTTCCTCTTCCTTCTCCGCCGCAGCCTTGTCCTTCCTCTTCAGGGCATCCTTCCAGCTGTAGAGAGTGGTAACGAGCTCTTGGGCTACCGAATCCTCGGCGTCGGCCAGTTGCGGCAGGTGGCACTTGGTGCACCCCATCAGGTGCTCAACCTTGACGTCCTTAGGGCTCTTGACCCCAGAGTACGGCTCTTCCATGAGTCCGTTCTCGATGGCGCTCACGATGGTCATCGCTGTCCGCCCCGTACCGTAGATGGAGCGGGAATGAATGGATTTCCGTGATTGTTCATGCTGTTCCTGGTGGCATTCGACGCAGGAACTGGAGTCGTACATCTTCGCCAGTTCGGCAAGGGTCTTCGCCTTGCCTGATTTGGCGACAATGGTTTCCTGCCAGCCGACCCCCGCCTTGTCGCCGGCACAGGCCGTTCCGGCCAGCAGGGCGGAGGCCGCTAGCAGGGCCAAGGCGTCGCTTACGCGTTGCTTCATGATATTCCTCCGGTTAAAATGCAAATGCGGGGGGCAAAGCCCCCCGCACCGGGTTTCAGCACCCCTGGAGCTCTTCGCCCGCCGACTCGCTGACCGTGGCGGCTGAGTCCACCTTGAGCGTCTCCGCCTTCGCCTTGCCGAACCGCAATACCATCTCCTTCCCCTTTACCTCGAGGACCTTGGGGGACCCTCCCAGGGCGGAGACGGTGCCCCCCTTCTTCACCCACGAAGGGATATTCTGCTTGGCCGTTACCGTTACCCGCGTGCCGTCGATCCTCGTCACCTTTCCGGCGAGGGGTGCATTCGCCGCCATGGCGACTGCCGCCAGCGCCACCGTAGCCAGTAACACGGTTATCCTTGTCATCAGCTTATTCATTTCTGTCTGTCTCCTTTCAGTCTGTTACGGCTTTTCACCGCAGTATGGTTAGAAAATGAGCTGCAATTGGGTGACGAACGTCGTGAAATCCTTGCTCCTCACCCCACCGACCGTCCCTTCCCTGTCGAAAGCGGTGCGTGCCGCCTCGAAGGTCAGCTTCAGGTTCTGGCCGCGGAAGTAGTAATTGGCCCCCCCGCCGTACCAGTCGACCTTCTGGTCGAAGATGTTGTTGAGTTCGGCGAAACGCCACTTCTCATAGCGGCCGAAGAACTGCAGCGGCAGGTTCGGGAGCATGTAGCCGGCCTTGGCGTACCAGCCGTTTTTCTGCCCGTTGAGACCGATGGTCCCGGGGTCGGGATTGGCTCCCTTGTAGGCATCATCCAGGTCCACATCCTCATAGGCGGCGGAAGCGGTGACTGTGCCGATTCCTTCAAGTGGATACTCGAAGAAGCCGTCAACAGTCCAGGCCTGATAATCCTTCTTGTCCGTTCTGGTGACCGTATCGCCATAGGCTATTTCCGGTTCGAACTGATAGGCGCCGCCGATGGTCAGGACCTTCTTTTTCCCCAGGTAGGTCCCCTTGTAGCCGTAATCGTTCTCGGGATCGAGCAGCGTCACGTGGCCGCGGAAGGAGTAGCGGAAATTGGAGCTGGGAGCGGTATCTCCCGATACGGCCTTGCGTCCTTCCATGGCATCAACGCGGTACTGGAAGATGTCGTTGAACAGGTTGCCCCAGACAGCCACCCCGGTGTCTCGGGTGGTGGTATAGGCGGTACGGATGAAGAGCGACCGGTCGAGGGTCAGTGGCATCTCGCACGCTTCCAGGTTCTCGCGGGAGAGGTTGTACTTGAACTTGCCGGCGTTCACATGGAAACTGTCGTTCAGCTTGAAGCGCATCACCGCGTCGAGGAGCTGGAATTCCGTCCCCTGGTTGGTGCTGGCGACGCCGAGGGTCTGCACATTCTGGTCCTCGGTGAATTCCGTCTGGACGTAGAGGCTCAGCATTTCGCCGTACTTGCCCATGAAGGCGAGCCGGTTGCGGCGGAAGTTGAAGTTGGTGGTGGTGTCGTCGTTGTTGTCTCCTGATCCGGTATCCCGGACCGTCATCTGCAACTGCCCCTTGTAGTCGATCTGCAACGCGCCCTCGTCTTCGGGACCGAAGGTCATCCGCGGTCCGGCAAAGGCGGTCCCGGCAACCAGGAGCAATCCGGCTGCCATTGTCGAGATTTTTCCTGCCTTGGTGATTTTTATCATGCATTCACTCCTTTGCATCGATATGATCTCCCGCCCTGACGGCGGAGGAAGGTAGAATTAGTTATATCTAGCAGCCGCCGCCACCGCTCGTAGACCCGCCACCGGTAACGGTGGTAACGGGACTGCGGTAGGCAGCATCGGCCTCTTCAAGCTGGTTGCCGGCAGCAAGAGACGGCTCGGGATTGTTCAGGCGGGTGTTATAGGTGACAATGCTACGACCAGCAGTATCAATGTTGTAGGTGAGCGAATCGGTGAGAAGCGTCGTATCCCAGACCGACCCGACCGCAAGTTTACCGCCGGCGTTTGTGCTGGATGTGCCGACCTTGTCGGAGGATGCCAGCAGGCCCCACTGCCCCCAGGAACCGTCATACCAGACCGCCTTCATAGCGCCGCTTTCCACCTCATTGTAGTAGGCATAGCCGTCAATGGCGAAGAACAGTGCTGAAGCGATGTTGCCGGCCCGACAGAGGGTGTAGACGGATTTTGCAGTGGCAGGGATGTTCAGGCCTGCTTTGATGTCGGCAATAGATTTAAACTGTTTCGTCGTTGCGTCAATCAGGTTGGCATAGCCATAGGCACGGCCACCCTTCACCAATCCTTCGAAAACTACGTATTTCGTCCCGTCAATCAGGTCCGTTGTCGGCCCGGGGATGACAGGCGAGGTAGCGCGGCCGTCGATAAAGTCGTTGGTGGCGGTGCCGGCAGTGACAGCAGCGATCATATCGGACAGGGAGGCACGCAGATCGGTGCGAATTCGGCTGACATTGTTGGGAGTCACACCGTAGCTGGACTTGGTAACGGTTGGAATCACCGTGGTCATGGCGTAGCCGGCATTCTTCCAGGCCAGATTGCCGCCATCCAACACTTTCAACCGGTTTTTCGGGAAACCCCAGTAACGGAACGTGGCATAGCCGCGGGTAAGATTCCAGGGAGAACCGACCTCGGCTGCGGAGGAGGTGAAGACGATGGTGGTGTTGGCGTCAATACCAAGTTTCTGTATCAGGGCGTCCATCTTGGCGCCGGATGGCACCATCTGTCCGGTCAGCATCGGCCCTTCATAACGGTTTTCAACCAGGTCATTAGTCAGGTTCACATATTGTGCCCCTGCTATATGGGCGCCGTTGTAGTTGGTTTCTGTGCTTACTTCCAGAATGACCACCCGGTCATAGCCCCCAGCCTTGTTCACCAGCCCCGCATCCATCCAGTCCTTCAGGTCTTTCGCCTGAATCAGGGCAGTGGCGGTTTTTGTCGTCACCACTGCGGCTGCAGGGTTGTCATACCCGCTCGTCCCGCACCCCCACATGGCCAGCAAGGTCAGCGCGATAACGCCGCAGGCGCCAGCCAGCACGATCCGCCCCCTTCTCCATACCTGTTTTGCCATACTACCTCCTTGTCATAGAAAATTTCCGTCCCGGGTAACCCGGATGACGGCAGCATCTCTCGCGATCCCGGCTGATCCCGACGCAATTGCCGTTATACTCACCAAGGATGAACATCTGTTAGTAATCCAATTCGCATTATATTTCTTTATTGCTCTCCATCGGTTTTTCTGGGATAAACATGAATGAATGTTTCGCATGACCGGCATGCGCTTCGCGCATACCGGCGCTTCAAGGAGGGCATGGCATGGATCTCGTACTTCTCAAGACTTTTCTGAAGGTCGCAACCGTCGGCAGCATCTCCAAGGCCGCAGCCGTCCTTTTCGTCACCCAGTCGGCGGTTTCCCGGCGCATCAAGCAGCTCGAGGATTACGCGGGCAAGCCTCTCCTGGAAAGGTCCGGCACATCGCTCGTGCTGACGGATGCCGGGCACCTGCTGGCCGACAAGGCACGCAAGATCCTCGACATTGAGCGCGAACTTTTCGACTCCCTCGGCAGCAGCAAGGGCAAACAGAAGATTGCCTTCTGCTGCACCCCGTCCCTCGGCATCGACCGTCTCCCCGGTGTCCTTTCTTCTTTCGTTGCCGACCACGCAGCCACCGTAGACCTGAACTGCGTCTTCGCCATGCCCGAGGAAGCCCTCGCGGGAATCGACAGCGGCCGCTTCGACCTCGCCCTGATCGAACACTGCGACGAGATTGACCTGAAAAGCCACGCCACCCACTCTCTTCCCGACGACGAAGTGCTGTTCTTCAGCGCTCCCGCACAGGGCATCGCCGCGGGCGAGACCACCATCGACAGGCTGTTCAACGAACGCCTGTACCTGAAAAACGAAAAGGGGTGTGCGAAGCGGTTCATCGACAAGAACCTGCGGGCAATCGGCCGCACCTGCGGCGAATTCTCAAGCGTGGTCTATTTCGACGATTTTCCGTTCATCATCCGTGAGGTCCTGGCCGGGAACGGGGTCATGTTCGCATCGAGCGGCATTGTTGCGGAGGAGCTGCGTAGCGGCCGTCTTCGTGCCCACCGGGTCAGAGAATTCAATCACTTCCGGCCCCGCACCCTGATACTTGCCCGCAAGGAATTGCCCCCTTCTCTCCAGGTTTTCATCGATTGCCTTTTTGCCGCATTCGGCATGACGCGCCCCGTAAATTTCCCTGCGTAGCGGTTACGTGAACGAGGCCTGAAAAAAATCCTGTTGACAAAAACCGGTGGCCAGCCTATATGAGTATATAGTCATATATTACTGGAGCTATTATGAACGACACGGCATCTATGCACGCTGAAATCTTGAACGCCATGGCCCAGCCGACCCGTCTGAAAATCATCGAACTCCTCCGGGACGGCGAGCGTTGCGTCTGTGAAATTTTCCCCGCCGTAGGCTCCGAGCAGTCCAACACCTCCCGACACCTCAATATGATGCTGGCAAGCGGGGTACTCTCACGGCGCAAGGACGGCCTGAAAATCTTCTACGCCATCAAGCACCCGGAGGTGCTGGAGATCGTGGACCTGGCCGCCCGGATCATGACACACGAGATCACGGGTCGTCACAAGCTGTTAAAAGCTGTCTGATTAGGAAACAAGGGCTTTGCAGACTGGCGGCAACTGAAACGGCCGTATTTTGCCCGGTTATGTGATTAAATACTCAACTGCTCATGGAGTCATCCATGCTGAAATCCTTTGCCGATTACCTCGTTTTCAACCTTCTTGCGCTCCGTCCCGGTTCCCGGCCTGGCGAAGCGCTCGATTTTTTCATTTACGATACTCTCAAGATATCCCTCCTCCTCACCGTCATCATCTTCATCGTCGCCATCATCCGTTCCTCGTTTCCACCCGAAAAGACCAAGCGGATACTCTCCCACGAACGGGAGTACATCGGTAACGTCCTGGCGGCGCTCCTCGGCATCGTCACCCCCTTCTGTTCCTGCTCTGCGGTGCCGCTCTTCATCGGTTTCGTCGAGTCGGGGGTGCCGCTGGGGGTGACCTTTTCGTTTCTCATCTCGTCCCCCATGGTCAACGAGGTCGCCCTCATCATGCTCTGGGGGCTGTTCGGCTGGCGGATTGCCGTCGTCTACATCGGCACGGGGCTGCTGGTTGCCATCGTGGCGGGGATTGTCATCGGCCGGCTGAAGATGGAAAGGTATGTCCAGGATTATGTCTGGGAGATGCAGGTGGGCAACAGCGAGATCACGGTAATGGACTACCGCCGGAAGATGGACTACGCGCGGGAGTATACGCTGGGGCTACTGAAGAAGATCTGGCCGTATGTGGTGGTCGGCGTCGGGGTAGGCGCCTTCATCCACGGTTATGTGCCGCAGGACTTCCTTGCCCGCTGGGCGGGCCGGGACAACCCTTTCGCAGTGCCGGTGGCGGTGGCGCTGGGAGTCCCCCTCTACTCGAATGCCGCCGGGGTGATCCCCATCGTCCACGCCCTCATGGAAAAGGGGATGGCCATCGGCACGGTGCTGGCCTTCATGATGGCGGTAACCGCCCTCTCCCTGCCGGAGGCGGTCATCCTGAGCAATGTCCTGAAGAAGCCGCTCCTTGCCGCCTTCTTCGGCATCGTCGCCACGGCAATCGTCATAGTCGGCTATCTGTTCAACGCGATTCTTTAACCATACGAAAGGAGAAAAAAACCATGAGGATTGAAGTGCTGGGAACCGGATGCGCGAAGTGCAAGGCCCTTTATGAAAACGTGAAGAAGGCCGTGGAAGAAAGCGGCAAGAGCGTCGAGGTGGTCAAGGTGGAGGACATCCCCTCGATCATGAAATACGGCGTGATGAGTACCCCTGCGCTGGTGATCGACGGGCAGGTGAAATTTTCCGGCAAGGTGGCATCGGCCGGGGAGATCCGGGAGATGTTGTCATGAGGAAATTGATAGTTGCCACCCTACTGCTGTCGGCCGCAACCGCCAGAGCCGAACTCCCGTCAGCGTCTGCTACCTCTGTCCGTCAGGCGCTCGCGTCCGGAAAACCGGTCGTCATCGATCTCGGCGCCCGTACCTGCATCCCGTGCAGGAAGATGGCGCCGATCCTGGAGTCGCTCGCTGCGGAGTACCGTGGAAAGGCCGGCGTCCTCTTCATCGATGTACACGAAGACCAGGCTGCCGCAGAGAAATTCCGCGTCCAGATGATCCCGACCCAGGTATTCTTCAATGGGAAGGGTAAAGAGGTAAGCCGCCACATCGGTTTCATCGACAAGGCAGATATCGTCAAGGGGCTGAAAGCGGCTGAGCTCAAGTGAACTTTCCGGACGACATCGAACGGATCATCGCCCTCTATCCGATGATCGCCTTCGGCGCGGTCTTTCTGGCAGGGGTGCTCTCTTCCGCATCCCCGTGCGTCCTGGCGACCATCCCGCTGGTGGTAGGTTTTGTTGGGGGCTATGCCGACGGCGACCGGTGGAAGGCGTTCCGCTATTCCATGGCCTTCATACTCGGCCTGTCCCTCACCTTCACCGCCTTCGGCGCAGCCGCCGGGCTCCTGGGGACCATGTTCGGCACCCTGGGTGGATGGTGGTATGCGGCAGCAGGGACGGTTGCGGTTGCGATGGGATTGCAGATGGCCGGATTGTACGAAATCCGCTTTCCCATCCGGCATGACTACAAACCGAAACGGGGAGGGATCATCGGCTCGGTCCTCCTCGGCCTCTTCTTCGGGGTCGTCTCCTCCCCCTGCGCCACGCCGGTCCTGGTGGTGCTCCTCACCTTCGTCGCCGGGAAGGGACACGCCCTCTACGGCGTCGCCCTCCTTTTTACCTACGCCGTCGGGCACTCCCTACTCATGCTGCTCGCAGGGACCTTCACCGGCTTTGTCGAGGCGTTTGCCAGGGCAAAAGGGGTGACCGGATTCTCAGCCTGGACGAAAAAAGCGAGCGGAGCGATCATCGCCCTCGTCGGAGGCTGGTTCATCTGGCAGGCGTGGTAGCCCGCACGACGTTCTAGCAGGCTGTTGAAAAACGTCATGAGGAGGCCGGGATGCACGGCGCAAGCGAGCGAAAAGCCGAGGCGTACTCCCTGTACGTTGAGGTTTTGAGCGAGCGGCAACACCGCAGACCGGCCCCGCAATAGTTTTTCAACAGCCTGCTAGCGGAGACACTGGAACACCCCTGTATTCCAAAGGCAGGCGCCACACGGAACATCCTTGATATGGCAGTCCTGGAGGAACTCTTCGGTCTGGACATAATCGCACGGAGCAAGGCTGCAACTGGAGCAGTTGGGGTAATCGTAGGCGAGGACGTTCTCGCGAAAGGCGCGGAATGCCGGATCGTTCCAGATGTCCAGGATGCCCCTTTGCCTCACGTTGCCGAACACCTTCGGCTGCACCTGCTGCTGCCAGTTGCTGGCAAAGCAGCTGTAGCGGTGCCAGAGGAAATAACAGGGGGAGACGTTTCCTTCCCAGGATACGAACGCCCCCCCTTCCTCGACGAAACTGCAGCGGCGCTTTTCCCGCAGCGTGACCTCTGGTAGCCGAAGTTCCACGCCATTTTCCCGGGCCACGGCCTCGGCCTCTGCAAACACGGCGGCAACATCCTCCATCTTCCCTGTATCCA
>DAIEGL010000101.1 GCA_027356255.1 Geobacter sp.
AAAGAAGTATCTCCGCAGGCAGAGCGGAGACAATTACCGGCCGGTCTGCATACTCTGACAACCGCTGCGCATTCCAATAGGAGTATGACGGTATGGACATAGCAACTATAATAGGGTTGGTGCTCGGATTCGGCGCCGTCATCGGTGGCCAGGTGCTTGAGGGTGGCCATGTGAGCGCCATTCTGCAGCCGACGGCCGCCATCATCGTGCTCGGCGGGACGTTCGGCGCAACATTCGTCAGCTTTCCGCTGAAAAAGATCCTCCAGGCGCTCAAGGATGTGAGGAAAATCCTCTTTCCACCGAAAGAGGACCCGGAAGGGGTCATCAAGAACATCATCAACTACGCGGCCAAGGCGCGGCGCAACGGTCTTATTTCTTTGGAGCAGGAAGCCCAAACCGTCAAGGACTCCTTTACCAAGAAGGGGATATCGCTCGTGGTGGACGGCATAGACCCGCAGAAGCTGCGGGAGACCATGGAAATCGAGCTTGCCTCCTTCGAAGAGCACGGCAAGTCGAGCGCCGAAGTCTTCGAGGCTGCGGGGGGCTTCGCACCGACCATCGGGATCATCGGCGCGGTGCTGGGGCTCATCCATGTCATGGAAAACCTCTCCGATTCATCAAAGCTGGGGGCGGGGATAGCCGTTGCCTTCGTGGCCACGATTTACGGACTGATGACCGCCAACATCATCTGCATTCCCGCCAGCACCAAGCTGAAGACTAGGTTGAAGGAAGCGATACTGCAGAAGGAAATGGTCATTGAAGGGTTGATAGCCATTCAAAACGGAGAGAACCCCCACTTCATCGAACAGAAACTGAGGGCTTACATGCCGGACGATGGTGAGGCCAAAAAGGGCAAATAGATGGCAAGAAAAAAGACCCCCGAAAAAGAACCGAACCTGGAACGGTGGCTGGTTTCCTACGCCGACTTCATAACCCTTCTCTTTGCCGTCTTTGTCACCCTTTACGCCATGTCGCAAACCGACAAGAAAAAAGCGGAAGAGGTGATCGAATCCCTTCGGGAATCGTTCGGATACACCAAGTCCTCACCGGTGACAAAGCCGAAAATCATCGATTCGGGCAACATCAACATAATCCCGAACCTGCGCCAGCAGACGCTGCCGCCGAAACAGGCGCAGTACGGCAAGACGAAGGGCCATGCCGAAGAGAAGGACTTCAAGGCGATAAAGACCGCCATTGATGCGTATCTGTTGAAAAACGGCGCACAGGACAAGGTCAGTGTGGACATAACCCGGCGAGGACTCGTCATCAGCCTCAAGGAGGCGGGATTCTTCGATTCCGGGAGCGCCACGGTGCAACAGAGCTCCTACGGGATACTCTCGCACGTGGCGGAGTCCATCTCCAGCTATACGAATCCGATCAGGGTCGAAGGGCACACCGACAACGTCCCGATCAGTTCGCACTCGTTTCCTTCCAACTGGGAACTATCCACGGCCAGGGCGACCAATCTGGTGCAGTATCTGATAAGGAACTACGATTTCCAGCCGGACAAGATCTCGGCGGCCGGTTATGGCGAATACCGGCCGATTGCGGACAACAGCACTGCGGAAGGGAGAAGCAAGAACCGCCGGGTCGATATCGTCATGCTGTCAACGGAGAGCGAACGGGGAGAGCCTTAGAGGCGGTCGATGGTCGGTGGTCGGCGGTGTTAATGCAGGGTATTCCTTTATCCTTTATCCTTTATCCTTTTAGCCTTTCTCCTCAAACGATCCTTTCCTGGCTCAGCTTCAAGAGTCGCCGCTGTTCACTGAAGATGTAGGATATGATGGTTTCCCGGTCCTTTTCGTTGATGCGATGGAACCGCATGGCCACCATGTACTGGTTTCCCCGTTCCCACCTGAGCCTGATCTCATTGCAGCGCAGAACCTCGACAATTACGTGTATGACCCGAGACGGGTCGAGCGGAAGAAAGAGATCGATGTTCAGCAGGGTCCCGGCTTCCAGCGGTTCCGACATCTTGAAACGGATGCCGCCACCGCTCAGGTTTATCTGCATGGGGAGCAACTCCGCCTTACCCTCCCAATCGACCACCTTGAATCCATCGCCGCAAGGCTCCATCTGCGGAACAGGCAGAAACGCGAGCCTCTCCCTGGCATCGGCCCATTGCGCCTCGACAGCGGAAAGGCGCTGGTCCGAGGGGACCTCGTACGCGACCGGCACGGTGAGATCGAGCCGGAAATAATCTCTCCGCTGCTGCTCTTCGATTTCGCCCACCAGCCTCGTGCTGAGATGTTTGCCGTCCCCCCTGTCGTGCAGCGCTCCGCCGCAGCGATAATGTGCCCAGCCGGTCCAGAAGGTGATGTTCACCTCGGCTCCGGCTGCAACCTCCGTATCTGCCGGCAGCCCCGGGCCAATCAGTTCCATCGACAACAGGTTTTTGTCGATTGCGGTCACTACAGCGTTGCTCTCGAGAAATTTTTTATTGTTCAGAAGGAGAATAACGTTGATCTGCTGCTCCGGTGAAAAGTGGTTCGAGTATGAGAAGTCGTCTGCCATTTCCAAGCACCCTCAATTGATTGATATGGCGCTGTCTAAACAATAACGCCAATGAATAAAAACGAATTGAAATTTAGCATAACCAAATAAACGTATGCAATATATTTGCCGCAACTTGATCGAGCAGCATCGATGCCCCACGACAAAGGAAACGTCGCAGTTACCGGCATTTCCAAGGGTAAGAATTCAGCTGCAACAAAAAATCCTTTCCAAGGAACCTCCCCTTGACTTGCCCTGTTCAATATTTTGACCCGCCACCAACCAGCGCCAAATTTATCCAATTATAACAGTCAGTTACACCTCAAATCGAGTTGGCACAGCAGTTGCTGCATCGGGGTATGCCGGTCGCAAGCCAATGGTTTCCGCAGGCCAAGGCGGAAAGAGCCCGGCAGCAGCCAACACATCTCCCAACCGAGGATGACAGCGCATGGACCTCTCCAACAAAAAAATCCTGATCACCGGCGCCGACGGATTCATAGGTTCCCACCTCGCAGAGGAACTGGTCCGGCGCAACTGCGCGGTCCGCCCATTCGTATTGTATAACTCGTTCAACTCCTGGGGATGGCTCGACAGGATGGAGCCCGAAATCCTCAGATCACTCGACGTCTTCGCCGGCGACATCAGAGACCCGCACGGCGTCCGCCAGGCAATGAAAGGGTGCGACGTGGTGCTTCACCTGGCAGCGCTCATTGCCATCCCCTATTCGTACCACTCTCCAGACACCTACGTGGATACCAACGTCAAGGGGACACTCAACATCGTTCAGGCCGCCCGGGAGCTGGGGGTGGAAAAGGTGGTCCACACATCCACCAGCGAGGTCTACGGGACGGCCCGATTCGTTCCCATCACGGAGGAGCACCCGCTCCAGGGGCAGTCCCCCTATTCGGCCAGCAAGATCGGGGCGGACCAGATAGCCATGTCCTTCCATGCCTCCTTCGGCACCCCGGTAGCGGTCGTCCGCCCCTTCAACACCTACGGGCCGAGACAGTCGGCCCGGGCGGTCATTCCCACCATCATCACCCAGCTGGCCAGCGGCTGCCGCACCCTCAAGCTCGGGGCACTGCACCCGACAAGGGACTTCAACTACGTGGCCGATACGGTGCGCGGCTTCATCGCTGCGGCGGAGGGGGACCGGGGCGTGGGGGAAGTAATCAACATCGGCAGCAACTACGAGATATCCATCGGTGAAACAGCCCGCATGATCGCGGAGATCATGGGAACGGAGCTGGAGACCGAGACCGACCGGGTGAGGCTTCGCCCGGACAAGAGCGAGGTGGAGAGGCTCTGGGCCGACAACGCCAAGGCAAAAGAGCTCCTGGGATGGGAACCGTTCTATGCAGGGAAGGAAGGGTTGCGGCGCGGGCTCGCGGAAACAGTCGATTGGTTCAAAAACCCGGAAAACCTGAAGGCCTACAAGGCGGGGATATACAACATATGACCGGCTTTGACACGGAGGCGATACTCCGGGCGCTCAAAAGCGCCCTCCCCGCAGCCAAGGGGCGCATAGGTCTCCACGAGCCGTGCTTCGCAGGAAACGAATGGTCCTACGTCAAGGAATGCCTCGACACGGGATGGGTCTCGTCGGTGGGGAGCTACGTGGACCGCTTCGAGCGGGAGCTCGCCGCATTCACCGGGGCAAGGCGTGCGGTCGCAGTGGTCAACGGCACCGCGGCCCTCCATGTCTCCCTCCTCCTGGCAGGTGTTTGCCCCGGCGACGAGGTGATCATCCCCTCCCTCACCTTCGTGGCAACCGCCAATGCCGTTGCATACTGCGGCGCCGTCCCCCACTTCGCCGACAGCGATGAGGCGACCCTCGGCCTCGATCCGGGAAAGCTTGCCGAACATCTGTCGGCAATCGCCGAGATCAAAAGGGGGGGCTGCGTCAATCGGCACACAGGTCGCCCCATCCGGGCGATCGTCCCCATGCACACCTTCGGCCACCCCGTCGATCTGGACCCGCTCGTGGAGCTCTGCAACCGCTGGAACCTGGTCCTCGTCGAGGACGCTGCCGAATCCCTCGGCTCCCTCTACAAAGGCCGCCACACGGGGACATTCGGCAGGCTGGCCGCCCTGAGTTTCAACGGCAACAAGGTGCTGACCACCGGCGGCGGCGGCGCCATCCTCACCAACGACGAAGGGCTGGGAAAGATGGCCAAGCACCTGACCACCACCGCTAAGGTCCCCCACCGGTGGGAATTCTTCCACGACGCAGCAGGCTTCAACTACCGACTCCCGAACATCAACGCCGCCCTCGGGTGCGCGCAGCTGGAGCAGCTCCCCCGTTTCCTGGAACATAAAAGGGCTCTTGCCGCCCGCTACCGGGAAGCCTTCCGCAACGTGCAGGGGGTGCGCTTCTTTTGCGAGCCCTCCTTTGCCGCCAGCAACTACTGGCTCAATGCGCTTGTCCTCGACCCTCCGTGCGCGAGCGCACGCGACGACATCCTGGAAATGACCGACAAAAACGGCATCATGACCCGCCCCGCATGGACTCCCATGCACCGGCTTCCCATGTACCAGGTGTGCCCCTGCATGGAGCTGTCAGGGGCGGAAGATCTGGAGCGGCGCCTGATCAACATCCCGAGCAGCGCGGCTCTTGGGGGTGGCCATGACTAGACGGCGCATCTGCATTGTCACCGGCACCAGGGCGGATTACGGTCTTCTCTACCGGCTCATGAAGGAGATCCAGGGTGACGAAGACCTTGCCCTCCAGGTGGTGGCGACGGGGATGCACCTTTCCCCGGAGTTCGGCCTCACGTACCGGGAGATCGAAGCGGACGGCTTCGCCATCCATGAACGGGTGGAGATGCTCCTCTCCAGCGACACCCAGGTCGGCATCGCCAAGTCCATCGGCCTCGGGGTGATCGGCTTTGCCGACGCCTTCGAGCGGCTCAGGCCGGAGATCATCGTGCTGCTCGGCGATCGTTTCGAGATGCTGGCCGCGGCCCAGGCCGCGCTCGTGGCCCGTATTCCGGTTGCCCACATCGCGGGGGGCGACACGACGGAAGGGGCCTTCGACGAGGCGATCCGCCACAGCATCACGAAGATGTCCCACTGCCATTTCGTCACAAACGAAGCGGCAATGCGCCGGGTCCGGCAGATGGGAGAGAACCCCGATGCCATCCACCTGGTGGGGAGCCCCGGCATCGATCAGATCAGGCGCCTTGTGCTCCTCCCCCGCGATCAGCTGGAACGCGACCTCGGCTTCGTCTTCAGGAAAAGAAACCTACTGGCGACGTTCCACCCGGCCACCCTTGACGATGACTCAGTTTCAGGACAGATGCAGGCCCTCTTAGATGCCCTTGACGGGCTCGGCCCGGAGGTGGGAATCATCTTCACCAAGCCCAACGCCGACACTGGCGGACGCAGGCTCTCAGACATGATCGACGCGTATGTTGCCGAACGGGAGCAGGCAAAGGCATTCACCTCACTCGGCCAGCTCCGCTACCTGAGCCTCATCCCCCAGGTGGACGCCGTGGTGGGGAACTCATCGAGCGGGCTCTACGAGGTGCCGTCGTTCAAGAAGCCGACGGTCAACATCGGCGACCGTCAGAAGGGACGGCTCCAGGCCTCCTCGGTCATAAACTGCGCCCCGGTTGCAGACGACATTCTGCAGGCGGTGCGACAAGCCTTCGTGCTCGATTGCTCGACGGCCGTCAACCCTTACGGGGACGGGAACGCATCTTCACGCATCGCGGCGATCCTCAAGGGACTTCCGGAGCCGCGCCGGCTCATCAAAAAGCATTTTTTCGATCTGAACGGGTAACCCGATGGGAACAAAAAACCATACCTACATAATCGCCGAGGCCGGCGTGAACCACAACGGTTCGCTGAAGATGGCCATGGAGCTCGTGGAAGCCGCCGCAGACGCGGGCGCGGACGCCGTCAAATTCCAGACATTCAAGGCGGACAAGCTCGTCAGCCGGAACGCCCCCAAGGCAGGCTACCAGACGCAGACGACGGACGCCGCCGAGTCCCAGTTCGACATGATCAGGAAGCTTGAGCTCGACGAGGAGACGCACCGCGTACTCATCGCGCACTGTAATGCGAAGGGGATACAGTTTCTCTCCACCCCCTTCGACTTCGACAGCCTGGAGATGCTGGCGCGCACCTTCGACCTCCCCCGCCTGAAGCTCCCGTCGGGAGAGCTCACCA
>DAIEGL010000103.1 GCA_027356255.1 Geobacter sp.
CATCTTCTTCGCCAGGTTGGTGAGCGACTTTGAGCAGATGATGACGTTCAGCTTGGCCCGGTGGGCGTAGCGGAGGTCTTCGAACCTGGCGTCGCCGGAAAAGCAGGAGAGGACCCGGATGCCGAGCTTGTCGAAGAGCGGCAGCATCCCCCACAGGTCGCCGGCGATGTTGTACTCGCCGATCAGGTTGATGTCGTAGTCCCCCCCCTCCCCCCCCCCAGCTTTGGGGGGGCGGGGGGGGGGCTCGGCGGTGCCGATCACGTACTTGAAGAGCACCTCTCCGGCCAGCCGGTTGCCGATGTTCTTGTCGCCGATGAAGCCGGGGGTGTTGACCGGGATCACCGGCATGGGGGTCTTTTCCCCAGCCGCCTTGCAGACCGCCTCCACGTCGTCGCCGGTCATGGCGGTGACGCAGGTGGCATAGACGAAGATCGCCTTTGCCTCGGGGTAGCGTCCGGCCAGCTCCAGGATCGCCTTGTAGAGCTTCTTTTCCCCGCCGAAGACCACGTCATTTTCCAGCATCTCGGTGGTGAAGCCGCGGCGGAAGAGCTGGGAGCCGGAAGAACGCGCCCCCCGGTTGTCCCAGGAGTTGCCGGCACAGGCAATGGGGCCGTGCACCAGGTGGATCACGTCGGTAATCGGCATCAGGACGACGCGCGCGCCGTCGTAGGCGCAGGAACGTTCCGTCCCCTCCCCCGGCTCCGATTTCTTGCAGAACTTGGGGGCGCCCGCATCGTGGGTCTTGCAGTCGGTTACATCATAGTAATCGGGCTTCGCCATGGTCATATCCCCTCGGAGCTCGTCCTTCGTTACCTACGAACAGGGCTCCAAAAAAAGGCGCCATCATTCCGAAGAATCGATGGCGCCTTTGCCAATGTTGCATCAGGATGAATTGTCAGGTTGTCACCTATTTAGCATTTGCCATGCCAATCTTGCCAGGCGCCCCTATCATGCTGATATGTCGCGCATTTATCCCGGGCGACCTCATCCGCAACAACACACTTGCCTATTTCTTGGGCATCACCGTCTACGATCGGCACCACCTGCCGTCCCCCATCCTTGACAGGAAGGAATGGACGGGTACGCTTTTATTATGCACACTTAAAGCATGCCGCCGTGAAATTCCTTACCGGCGCCCTACGGCACGGGACGGCAAAACAGGCGGCAACGGGTCGGAACACGCCGGCCCGCTGTCGGCGCCGCAAAAAAGCAAAAAGGAGGAAAATACCATGGCACTGGCAGATCAGACTTTCGGTTTTTACATCCCAACAGTTTCATTGATGGGAATCGGCTGCTCGAAAGAAACCGGGGCGCAGGCCAAGGCGCTCGGCGCGACAAAACTGCTGATCGTCACCGACGCCGGGATCGCCAAGCTGGGTGTTGCCGACAAGATCAAGGGGCAACTGGAAGAGGCGGGACTCAAGGCTGTCATTTTCGACGGTGCAGAACCCAACCCGACCGACAAGAACGTCCATGCCGGCGTAAAGGTCTATCAGGACAACAAGTGCGACGGCATCGTCACCCTGGGAGGCGGCAGCTCCCACGACTGCGGCAAGGGGGTCGGCCTCGTCATCGGCAACGGCGGCAACATCCGCGACTTCGAAGGGGTGAACAAGTCCACCAAACCGATGCCACCCTTCCTCGCCATCAACACCACCGCCGGCACGGCCAGCGAGATGACCCGCTTCTGCATCATCACCAACACCGACACCCATGTGAAGATGGCTATCGTAGACTGGCGCTGCACCCCGAACATAGCCATCAACGACCCGCTCCTCATGGTCGCCATGCCCCCGTCACTGACCGCTGCAACCGGCATGGACGCCCTCACCCACGCGGTCGAGGCCTATGTTTCCACCATCGCCACCCCCATCACCGACGCCTGCGCCCTCCAGGCCATCGACCTGATCGCCGAATACCTGCGGCCTGCGGTGGCCAACGGCGAAAACCTGGAAGCCCGCGACAGGATGGCCTACGCGGAGTACCTGGCCGGCATGGCCTTCAACAACGCGAGCCTGGGCTACGTCCACGCCATGGCCCATCAGCTGGGAGGCTTCTACAACCTTCCCCACGGGGTCTGCAACGCCATCCTCCTCCCCGCGGTCTGCGAATTCAACATGATCTCCAACCCGAAACGGTTCGGCGACATCGCCATGACCATGGGCGAGACCATCGATGGGCTTTCTCCGGTGGATGCGGCGTCGGTGGGCATATCCGCCATCCGCAAGCTCTCCGCCGACATCGGCATCCCGGCGGGGCTCAAGGAGCTGAACGTGAAGGAAGCCGACCTGAAGATCATGGCGGGAAACGCCCAGAAAGACGCCTGCATGCTCACCAACCCGCGCAAGGCAACCCTGGAGCAGGTCATCGGCGTCTACAAGGCCGCCATGTAAGGAACGGGAGGAGACGAACATGACAGAAAGGATCCTGCGCATCAACATGACGACCCTTTCCAGCGCCTTCGAGGAGGTCCCTGCCGAATGGCAGGGACTGGGAGGGAGGGCTCTCACCTCGACCATCGTGGCGAAAGAGGTGCCCCCCACCTGCCATCCATTGGGGAAACACAACAAGCTGGTATTTGCGCCGGGGCTTCTGGCCGGGACCCCGGCCGCCCAGTCGGGACGCCTTTCGGCCGGCGCCAAGAGCCCACTGACCGGGACCATCAAGGAGTCGAACGCCGGCGGCACTGCGGCCCAGAGCCTGGCGCGTATGCGCATCAAGGCGCTCATCATCGAGGGGGCGCCTACGGAGGACAGGTTCTACGGGATCAGGATCAACAAGGACGACGTGACGATCAGTGAAGAGACCGAACTGGTCGGCACGGGGAACTACGAGGTAATCAAGACGCTTATAAAAAGGATCGGCCAGAAGGTGGGGGTCCTCGCCATCGGGCCGGTGGGCGAGATGCGGATGTCCGCAGCCAACATCTCGGTGCGCGACCCGGACGGCAACATCCGCAGCCACGGCCGGGGCGGACTGGGAGCGGTGATGGGGGCGAAGCGGGTGAAATACATCGCCATCGACGACACGGGGGGTGCGGGGGTGGAGGTCAAGGACCCGGAGAAGTTCAAGACCGCTGCCAGGGCCTTTGCCAAGGCGATCCTGGAACACCCGGTGAGCGGCGAGGGGCTCCCCACTTACGGCACCAACGTGCTGGTGAACGTCCTCAACGAGGCGGGTGGGCTCCCCACGAAGAACTTCCGCTACGGCCAGTTCGAGGGGCACGACAAGATCAGCGGCGAGACCATGCGCGAGACCATCATCCAGCGGGGGGGAAAGCCGAAGCACGGCTGCCACGCAGGCTGCATCATCCAGTGCTCCCAGGTTTACTGCGACAAGGAGGGGGAATACGTCACCTCCGGCTTCGAATACGAGACCATCTGGGGGATCGGCGCCAACTGCTGCATCGATGACCTGGACATCATCGCCCAGGCCGACCGGGTCATGGACGACATAGGCATCGATTCCATCGAATCGGCAGTCATCATGGGGGTGGCCATGGAGGCGGATATCATCCCCTTCGGCGACGGGCCGGGGGTGCTGAAACTTCTGGAGGAGATCCGCCAGGGGACCCCGCTCGGCCGCATCCTCGGAAACGGTGCGGCCGCGGTGGGGCGAGCCTACGGCCTGACGAGGGTACCGGTGGTAAAGGGGCAGGGCATCCCGGCCTACGACCCCCGCTCGGTTAAGGGGATCGGCATCACCTACGCCACATCCACCCAGGGGGCCGACCACACCATGGGTTATGCCGTGGCCACCAACATCCTCAAGGTGGGTGGGTTCATCGACCCGCTGAAGAAGGAGGGGCAGGTGGAACTCTCCAGGAACCTGCAGATCGCCACCGCTGCCATCGACTCGACCGGCCTCTGCCTGTTCGTCGCCTTCCCTGCCCTGGACATACCAGAGACCATGACCGCGATCATAGACATGCTGAACGCCAGGTACGGCACGGCCCTCGTCGGCGACGACGTGATCGCCTTAGGCAAACGGGTGCTGAAGACCGAACACGCCTTCAACCTGGCAGCCGGTTTTACCAGTGCGGACGACCGGCTCCCGGAATTCTTCGAAGACGACCCCTGCCCCCCCCTCAACTCCACCTGGACCTTCACAGGGGAAGAGATCGACGAGTTCTGGAATTTCTAGCGGGGGGATCATGCGGATTACCATCAAACTGTTCGCCACCTTCCGTATCGGACGTTTTGCCGAAGTGACGCGGGACTATCCGGCCGGCACCCGCATTGCCGATATCATAGGGGAGCTGCACATCCCGGAAAAGGAAGTCGGCATGATCATGCTCAACAACCGTCACGCGGAACCGGACCAGGAGCTTCACGACGGCGACAGCCTCGCCCTCTTCCCGCTCGTCGGTGGAGGGTAGCATGGCTGATCTGGACGACTTTCTGAGAACCCACGCCGCGGGGGACCTCCTTTCCTGGAAATGGCAGGTCGATGCGGCAAAGCAGTTCAGGACACATCTGGCGCGGGTGGAGGAGGCGGCCCTGGCAATGGGTATCCTCCCCGCCCGCTACCAGCGCAACCGCCAGGCCATCTCGGTCAAGGACCAGCTCAAGCTCTTCAGAAGCCGCGTGGCGGTCATAGGGTGCGGCGGCCTTGGGGGATACGTCATCGAGGAACTGGCCAGGCTGGGGGTCGGCACCATAATCGCCATCGATCCGGACGTGTTCGAAGAGCACAACCTGAACCGCCAGATTCTGTCAACCCCTGCAACGCTGGGGCGCGCCAAGGCTGAGGCGGCGGCGGTGCGGGTGGCGGAGATCAATCCCGCCGTCACCCTTGTCCCCCGGCAGGAAGCCTACACGCCGGAAAACGGTGAGGAACTCCTCCACGGCAGCCAGGTGATCGTGGACGCCCTGGACTCCATCCAGACCCGGCTGGCCCTGGCCAAGACCTGTACCGATCTGGGAATCCCCATGGTGCACGGCGCCATCGGCGGCTGGTACGGTCAGGTCGCAACCCAGTTCCCCGGGGACGATACCGTGCAGAAGCTTTACAGGCGCTGGGTGGAAGGAAAAGGGGTGGAGCAGAAACTGGGCAATCCCTCATTCACTCCCGCCCTGGTCGCAAGCATCGAGGTGGCGGAGGCATGCAAGATCATCCTGGGAGAAGGGGAACCGCTGCACCACCGGAAACTCTCCGTAAATCTCCTGGAGGTCGTATTCGTGGCAGTGGATATGGAGCACGCCCCGTCCGGTGAACCCGGAAGAAAGCGAGACTGATATGAAAGACATCCTTGATACCCTTGCCGCAGAGGGCTCGTTCAATACCCTCATCTCCATCCTGGAGCTGGCCGGCATGGCCGACACGCTCAGGGAGCCCGGACCGTTCACCCTCTTTGCCCCGGACGACGAGGCCTTCAAGCGGGTGATCCTGGAGGAGATAACCGGCGACAGGGACAAACTCGTCTCGCTCCTTACCTACCACATGGTCGAAGGCAAACTGACCGCCGCAGAGATCGGCAGGGACGAATATCTCCTGACCATGAACGGCAAGTCCCTCACCGTGCTCCTGGAGGAGGGGCGCCAGGTGATCGACAACGCCAAGTACGTCAGGACCGACATCGCATGCACGAACGGCATCATCCACGTGATCGACAACGTCTTCCTGCCCCAGTTTTCAGGCTGGTACTGCGGCTGCTGCTGATGGCCGCATTCTTGCCGTCCTGACGGAAATCACCGTCTTCCTCACCCCTTCCCCCCCGGACAACTGCCGTTTCGAGAACATCTTTCACCAGAACACTAAGAAAAACCATAGTCGTTAAAGGGTTAACTTCGTGTCCTTAGTGACTGGTGGTGGATTCCGACTTTTTGCGGCGTTGCCAAACATTTCCCTAAAGAATATTTGTATACACACGAAGAAGGTAACAATTCAAGAACAGCAAAGGAACGGATTGCTGCAGGTTATCTCATCAAAAGGAGAAGTAACGTCTATGGGTAAGCTCAGGGTAAGCGGCAAAATAATGGCCGGATTCGTGCTGGCCGCGGCAGTGGGATCGACGGGAACGTACGGGGCAATGCATGTCCCGGGTGCAGCGGCAGTCTGGGCGTGGCTGGCCGCCCCGCTGGCCGTCATCCTGCTCGGCGCCTATGTCTCGCGCGTGGTCGGACTCCCGCTTCAGGGTATCGTTGCCGCCCTTGAAGGGGTGGCCGGCGGCAATCTCGATACGGGGCTCAGTGAGGATGGCCGCGACGAATTCGCCGCCCAGGCCAGGGCGATCAACCGGATTGCCGAGATCATAGGAAACGGCAACAGGAGCATCGACGCGATGGCAGCCAGGAACGACTGGTACGAGGCGATCCTCGACGCGGTGCCGTTCCCGATCCATGTCACCGACGACAACATGCGATGGAGCTTCATGAACAAGCCGTTCGAACAGCTCCTCGTCAGGGAGGGGCGGATCAAGGACCGGGATTCGGCGGTGGGCCTTCCGTGCAGCAACGCCGCGGCAAACATCTGCAACACCGAGGCGTGCGGCATCCGGCAGCTCCAGAAGGGGGTCAGGGAAAGCTTCTTCGACTGGTGCGGATCGAGCTGCAAGCAAGACACCTCGCACCTGATAAACCGCAAGGGGGAAAAGATCGGCTACGTGGAGGTGGTACAGGACCTCACCGCCATCATCAGGAACCGGGACTACACCAAGACGGAGGTGGAGCGGATGGCGACGAACCTGACCAAGCTGGCCATGGGAGACCTGAGCATCGACCTTGCGGTCGGGGAGGCCGACGATTACACCGCTGCGGCCAGGGAAGACTTCGTCAAGATCAACGGCAGCCTGGCAAGGGTGAAAGACGCGGTCGGCACCATGATCGAAGACACGGAAACGCTTGTCGATGCCGCGCTGGCAGGCGATTTCCTGAAACGCGCCGACGCCTCCCGCCACCAGGGCGAATACCGGTCGATCGTTGACGGGGTGAACAGGACGCTCGACATGGTTGTGGACAAGAACGACTGGTATGAGGCGATCATCGACGCGGTGCCGTTCCCGATCCATGTCACCGACGACGACATGAAATGGACCTTCCTGAACAAACCCTTTGAAAAACTTCTCATTGAAGCGGGACAGATCAAGGACCGGCATTCGGCGGTCGGCCTTCCGTGCAGCAATGCCGCGGCAAACATCTGCAACACCGAGGCGTGCGGCATCCGCCAGCTCCAGAAAGGGGTGAAGGAGAGCTTCTTCGACTGGTGCGGATCGAGCTGCAAGCAGGACACCTCGTACCTGGTCAACCGCAAGGGGGAGAAGATCGGCTACGTGGAGGTGGTGCAAGACCTCACCGGCATCATCAGGAACAGGGATTACACCAAGGCAGAGGTGGAGCGGATGGCGACAAACCTCCAGCTCCTTGCAGAAGGAGACCTTGACCTGGTTTTTGCCGTCAGGGAACCCGACCAGTTCACCAGGGAGGCCTTCGAAAATTTCAGCCGGATCAACGACAACCTGAAAAACGTGAAACATTCCATGGATAACATCATCTCCATCACCAAGGAAATCGCCGGCGGCAACCTGACGGTCGAAGTCAAGCCGCGGTCGGAAAAAGACGAGATGATGAAAGATCTGGCAACCATGGTGAAAAAATTGTCCGATGTGGTGCAGGACGTGATGTCGGCAGCGGACAACGTTGCCGCAGGCAGCAAGGAGCTTTCCGCCAATTCGGATCACATGTCCCAGGGGGCCTCGGAACAGGCGGCATCAGCGGAAGAGGCGTCCGCCTCCATGGAGGAGATGAGCTCCAACATCAAGCAGACGGCGGAAAACGCCATGCAGACGGAAAGGATGGCCGTCAAGTC
>DAIEGL010000113.1 GCA_027356255.1 Geobacter sp.
GATCTTCTCCCGAATCAGCCCGGCGAAGATGCCGGCCCGGTCCACTGCACCGACCAGGACCGCTCCGACCAGCAGGTTCCCCTTGAGGACGATCTTGCGGTACTGGTAGTTTTCCTGATCCTGATAGGTGAGGATCTCGAATTCCTTCTCATCCGCAGGATTGGTGATCCCCATGGAGATGGTCGGCACCTTGAACAGCTCGATGGAGTTCATGGCCAGGCCGCCCAAATAACCTTTGTCCTTCCCGGCCATGGATACCCCGGCCACGTCACCCTGGATATACGCATCAGGCCAGATCGGCATGGGGTTCTTACTGCTGGAGAAGAAGTCCCGGGCTTCGGCCACATCGCCGGCGGCGTAGATCCCTTTCACAGAGCTTTCCATCCGGTCGTCGACGACGATGCCGCGATTCACCTCCACCTTGCTCCCCTTCAGGAAGCCTGCCGCCGGGCGAACGCCGATGGCAACGATGACCGTGTCGCAGGAGATGAAATCGCCCGACTTGAGGGTAACGCCGGTGATTTCGCCCCCTTCGCCCTCGATCCGCACCACCGTGTCTTCGGTGATGACATCGATGCCGTTGGCCTTCATCTTCTTTGCCACGATCCGTCCGGCGGTGCGGTCGAAAGCGGCGGAAAGTATCCGGTCCGCCAGCTCGACGATGGTAACCTTCTTCTCCAGCTGATAGAGGCCTTCTGCCGCCTTGAGGCCGATCAGACCACCGCCGATCACCACTACCCGATTTATGTCATAGGCAAGCCCCTTCAGTTTCGCGGCGTCATCCCAGGTAGTGAAGGTGAACACCTTTTCCTTGCCCGGCATCCCCTCGATGGGGGGAACAAACGGGTCGCCGCCGGTGGCGATGAGGAGCTTGTCGAACGGTATGGTATCGCCACTGGCGAGCTTCACCCGTTTCTTGTCGCCGTCCACGCCGGTGACTTCCGAACCGAGCAGCAGATTGACCCGGTTCTTTTCATAAAAATCTTCCGGCAAATAGGCCATCCGTTTTTCGGTTATGGTTCCGCCAAGCAGATATGAAATCAGGGGACGGCCGTAGGCGATGTGGTTTTCGCGGGAGATCACGGTGATGGTCCCGTCGTTGTCATGGTTTCTGATGCCCCTGACGGCGCCTACTGCCGCAACAGAGTTGCCGATAATCACGTAGTTCATTTCTGGCTCCCCTCCTTGTACACAAGCGCCCGGTTGGGGCAGGCGTCAACGCAGGCCGGGTTTTCACGCTCCGGGCAGAGGTCGCATTTGTTGGCCTTCTTCTTGTTCAGGTTGCGCTGCACCGCGCCGTAAGGACAGGCCATGACGCACGACCAGCAACCGACGCACTGTTCCGTGTCGATCAGCACCACCCCGTTCTCCTGCTTCTGGATGGCGCCGGAGATGCAGGCGCGGAGGCAGTCAGGCTCGTCGCAGTGACGACAGTTGGTGGAGAGGGAGATGACCCCGCCATCCCATTCTTCCACGGTACAGCGGGAAATGGGGCGGACCGGTTCGTGGAGAAAGGCCTTGACCGGGTCCTTGGATTGTGAATGTTCTGTGATGCAGGCCACTTCGCAGAGATGGCAGCCGATACAGGCATCTTCTATGGAATATATTCGCTTCATAAACTACTCTCCAGCCGGCATGACGCCGAGTAAATTCATGTCTTTTTCGGAAAGCCCCACTGCGCGCAGCTTGTAACGGTTGCCGCGCAGGGATTC
>DAIEGL010000128.1 GCA_027356255.1 Geobacter sp.
CCGAAGTCAGCGCCAGGCCGGCGGACAGCATGTAGAAAGAGGCGCCCGTGATGGTCAGTGCCCGTTGTTCGAACTCGTCCCGCGTTTCACCCTGGTTCGCCCTGATGCGGCGAATCATGTGCCAGACCCCGACCGCGGATAATACCTCGATAAACGAATCCGCCCCGAAGCCGAACAGGGCCAGCGTCTCGTCCGCCGCCCCCATCCAGATGGAGACGATCCCCTCGACCAGGTTGTAGAGGATGGTGATGACCGCGAGGAGATTCGCGGTAGAGTAAAGTTTTTCCCGTGTCGTTTGCTGCGTCATTGATTTCAGACCTCTTTTGCTGAAGTTTCCGGCGGCTGTCGGCTTATATTTCTCCCTTGTCTGCGACCAGTCCCAGCTCCTTCAGCCGGTACTGCAGGGTCCGCTTCGAAATCCCGAGCGCCTCGGCTGCCATGCGCCGGTTTCCACGGTTGCATTTCAGCGCCTCCAGTATACAGTCCCGCTCGATCTCTTTCAATATCCATCCCCTTGGAGGGCTTCCTGACCCCGGACCGGCAATCACGTCGGGCAACTCGGCGGCGGTAACCTCTGCCCGTGCCAGGATGACGCCGCGTTCGACGACATTCTGCAGTTCGCGGATGTTTCCGGGCCAGTGGTAGGCTTTCATGAGCCGCACCGCCTCCGGGGCGATCCCCTTCAGTTTCTTGCCGGTCTTTACGGCGAACTGGGCGCAGAAGTAGCGGGCCAGACCGGCGAGGGCGTCGAGGCGGGCACGAAGCGGGGGGAGGGTGACGGGAAACACGTTCAGCCGGTAAAACAGGTCGTCACGGAAGCGTTTCTCCTCCACCTCCCGGTTCAAATCCCTGTTCGTGGCCGCAATGACGCGCACATTAGCCTTGATCTGCATGGAACCCCCCACCCGCTCGAAGACCCTTTCCTGGAGGACGCGCAGCAGTTTTGCCTGCAAATGCGCCGGCATTTCGCCGATTTCATCGAGGAAGATCGTTCCACCCTCGGCAAGTTCGAACTTGCCGCGCCGCGCCTGGACGGCACCGGAGAAGGCTCCCTTT
Organism: Geobacter sp.; assembly: GCA_027356255.1. Lineage (GTDB taxonomy): Bacteria > Desulfobacterota > Desulfuromonadia > Geobacterales > Geobacteraceae > Geotalea. The sequence continues at coordinate 1,057 of DAIEGL010000128.1, forward strand.
TCGTGCCCGAAAAGCTCGCTCTCCAGCAGGTTTTCCGGGATGGCCGCGCAGTTCAGGGGGATGAAGGGCGCTCCCCTCCGCTTGCTCAGGAGGTGGATCATCCGGGCAACGAGCTCCTTGCCGGTGCCGCTTTCTCCGTGGATCAGCACCGTGGCGGTCGAGGGGGCCACATCATAGATCATCTTTCTTACCTCCGCCATGGCCGAACCGGAAAAGATCAGCTCTTCCGGCGGAAGACCGGAGCGTTCCGTCTCTTTCAACGAGACGAACAGCCGTTCCCGCTCCACACATTCCAATGCCCTGTTGACCGAGTCACGCAGGCTGTGCGGGTCTTGGAGCGGTTTGGTGAGAAAGTCGAAGGCCCCCTCCTTGATGGCTGCAACCGCCTCTTCCACCTTGCCGAAGGCGGTTATGAAGATGAACAGTGGGGGCGCCACATCCCGGCGGGTTTCGCGGAACAGTTCGAGACCGTTTTTTACCGGCATCTTCAGGTCACTCAGTACCAGGTCGAACCGCTCCTGCCTGATGCGCCGCAGCCCTTCGCCGCCGTCGGTCGCAACGGTCACCATGTGGCCGTCCCCCATGAGGATCGTCGCCAGGAGCTCGCTGAATCCGGCGTCGTCTTCGACCACGAGTATGTTTGCCGACATGCCCATCACCTCGGAGTTTTATGCGGTCAGCGGAAGTTCCACCTTGAACGCGGTCCCGCGGTTGACGACGCTTTCCACCCGGATGCCGCCGCCATGCTCTTCGGCAATCCGCTTGCAGAGCGCGAGCCCCAGGCCGGTTCCTTTGGCCTTGCTGGTCCAGTAAGGTTCGAAGATGTGGTCCATCTGCTCCGGCCGTATGCCGATGCCGCTGTCTGAGACGACAATTACTGCCGCGTTTCGCTCCCGGCGCAGTTCTATGCGCAGCTCGCCGCCGTCCGGCATGGCCTGCACGCCGTTTTTGCACAGGTTGAGCAGGAGCTGCTCGATCCGCTCGGCCATTATCGGGGCAACGACACCGGCGGCCAGGGAGAGGGTCACCGCGACTCGCTGCTCCTCTGCCTCGTGGCGCACCAGTGCTGCGCTCTCCTCCACCAGGGGGGCCAGATCAACCGGTGCCCGTGCGCTCTTCTCCATGCGGACAAAGGCGAGGAGGTCGTTGACCAGCGCTTCCAGCCTGGACGCCTGCACCACGATCTTCGCCGCAAAGCCGGCCGACCGCTTTGCATCGTCCGATTCTTCCACTAGCTGGGCAAAGCCCTTTATGCCCCCCAGCGGGTTGCGAATCTCATGGGCAAGCAGTGCACCCATCTCTCCCAGGCGCACCATTTCCTGCCGATGGTGCATCTCCAGGCGGTGCATCTCCTCGCGCCGCATGTAGCGGGATATGATAATGACCAAAAGCCATCCCGCGCAAACCATGGAGGCAAGAACGATCACCCCGGTTTTGGCGCGGCGGATGACCCGATCATAGCGATAGGTGTGCAGAGCCATGGTCAGCAGGTACTCGTTGCCGCCGGCGTGCAGCGGCATGCGGGCCAGGTACGCCTCCTCGCCGGTACCGAGCCTCACCCGCCGCTCTTCGAACCCGTTCGTCGGCGGCGGTGTTTCCAGCCGCCGTTTGATGAGCCGGCCGTTGGTATGAAAGAGGATGATGCCGCTGTGGTCGGAAACGGAGAGGTAGGCCAGGTCTGGTGAAGCATACCCGTCCAGCATGGCGAAGGATGGATCCGAAGCGGCCAGGTGCTCAACCGCAGCAGCGATGGAGAGGGCCGCGCCGCGCAGGCTTTCCTCGGCAATGGGGCGTGCCGTGGTGTACATGGACCAGGCAAACCAGCCGATGAAAAGCGTAAAGCCACATGCAATTGCGGTAATGATTCGTGTCGGCATGGGGTCGTTTAAAAGTTGTAATACATGGTTACGCCGCCGCCATAATCCGGGCTGCTGTCCGTTATCCCCTTGGATGCGTACATTTCTATCCCGCTCTTGCGGGTTATTTCATAGATCCCTTTGGCCCGCAGTTCAAGCAGATCGGTCGCATCTTCGGCAGGTTTCGAAGCCCCCTTGACGAGGAGCAACGGCAGGAAGCGGTCGGTGAGCTGATACCCTGCGCCAGCCGTATAGCTTGCGTAGTTTTTCAAACCCATGCCGGATGCCTTCCCCTGGTAGTTGAAAAAGGCCTCGGCGGTCACGATCAGCTCGTCAAACCACTTGGACATCTCCACGCCGGCGCCCGCATCGAACTCTCCGGTCCCCAACCCGTCACGTTCGGTGGCAGTGCTGGCGGTGGGAAACTTTACGAACAGGGATGGGCGGATTCTCGGCGCTCTCAGACCTTCAACCAATGCAACATAACCGATGCGGAGGATAATGTCACCCATGCCGTAAGTCGCGGGTTCTGCCGCTCCGGCTCCGTTGGATGATGCAGCAGCCTGGTTCCCGCCCACCACACCAGGCCCGCCCCGGCGTGCGACAGCCTTTGCCGCGTCGTTCACCTGCGGTGTCCTGAAAATATCGGTGGTTACGAGCGATGAACTTTGGTAGACAAACGGAATCTCCGCTCCCACATCGAGACGGGGGGTGGGAAACCATGTCACGATCAGCGGCATGTAAACGGTGTCGGTTGTAATGTCGGTGCCGTATTTGCCGGAGGCGTATTCGACCCCCAGGCTGACCGATGCAGTCGGGAAACTTTCTTCCTCTGCGGCATGCGCCCCGGTTGACGATAAAGCAGCCGTAAACAACAGGATGGCGATGCAGTATGAAGTTATGACATAATTCATGCGTCCCTCAAACGGGTAATTGGTGTGCCGGCATCATCTTCGCCCGCCGTATCCGCCAGCGCCTCTGCCGAAACCGCCAAAGCGGTTGCCGCCATGTTGGCGGCCGCCGCCGGTTCGATTGTTCGAGTCGGCACGCGACCAGAGCGGAGCGCCCGTTTCGGAACGAACGGTTATGGATCGTCCTTTTGAACGGTTTGTGATCTCCTGGGCAAACAGGTATAGCCCCCCATCCTTCCCCTGCGCCTTTGACCCTGTTATGGTTATCTCATGCCCTGCATCAAGCGGAATGGCATTCTTTTCCCAGAACCACCAAGGTCCCACGATCACGTTCATCTGCCCCTGTTCGGTTCGCACCTCCATGACGGCATGCCCCTGCCCGCGCTCTCCGGGGGGGTGGAGAACGGTTCCATTCACTGTAGCAACCGTATTGACGTCGAAGCCCTTGGCGTAATCCAGGCCGCTTGTGCCCTGCTCGGCATCATTCCCCCAGAATGCGGCTGTTTCGCCCCCCCAGGCAAGGGTGGCCAGGATTAATGCACCCTGGATAAGGAGCTGTTTCATTCCCTCTTTCCTCCATGCACAACATTACATTGCCATCTGCAAATGCAGTTTCCCCCATACGCGGCGTATGGGGGAATCCTTGCAGCTGAAGCTTCGAGTTACTGCGGCGCCGGAGCGCTCGTAGTGGGGGTGGTGGTCAGGCGGCTGCCGTCCTGCAGACCTTTGCCGTTAGCGGGACGGGTGGTTGAACCGTTGGCGGTCACGCCTGTTGTCAGGAAGGTGCCGTCCCTGCGCTGCGAACCTGCCGGCCGTGTCGCACTTGTGGCCGTTCCGGTCGTGTTCACGCAGCTGCCGTTACGAGCGCCGTTGCCGCCACCCTTGCCCGCACCGTTGCCGCGCCCGGCAAAAACGTCTGCTGCGCCAAGCGAGAGGAGGATCCCCATTACTGCTGCCGTGCCGATGATCTTTCTGTTCATTTCCCCTACCTCCTGTGGTGTGATTTATGGTCTATACTAATCACACCACGTGCCAACCGTGTAACATGTTGATATTAATGACATAATTCGCGATGCGCTGCATCGGGGGCAGGATAAAATGGTGCAAAAGCTGCACTTTGGGTGCAAGGTGGTGCAAAGGTACATTCACATGTCGCCCCGGAGCATTCATGTCGGATTTCTATCTGAATATGAACAGATAATGTGTTGACTTCGAGGTAAAAGACGGTTTAGTATGTGAATATACACTCACAACAAATATTATGATACCAAAAAAAAGCACACGCATACGAAAAGAAGAGATCATCCAGGCCGCCCTGGAGGTGATAGGCGCACGCGGAGTGAAGGCGCTCACCATTGCCGCCATCGCGGATGCTGCCGGAATGAGCGAAGCCAACATCTATCGGCACTTCGGAGGTAAGGACGACATCTGTTTTGCCCTCGCGGACTTCATCGGCACGGTCGTCATGGGTAAGGCCGCAACCATTGCGGCGGGGAGCCGGAAGCCGTTGGAAAAACTCAAGACCATCTTCTTCTCGCACATACGGATGATCGACGAGCATCCGGGACTCCCGCGGTTCATCTTCTCCGAGGACGTCCATTTGGGGAATCCGAGGCTTGCGGAAAACATCGCCTTACGCATGGGAAGCTACGTGGAGACCGTCTCCGGCGTCATAGCCGCCGGGATCGACGAAGGGGAGCTGCGTCGGGGGCTCTCCCCGCGCGAGACGGCGCTCACCCTCCTCGGGATGATCCAGTTCACCGCGCTGCGCTGGACCATCGGCGGCGGGTCCTTTGATATCAATGCGGAGGCGGAAAAGCTCTGGAACAACTTTCTGCTGCTGTTACGGTGATTTTTGGGGGCCGCTGGCGGCCGTCCCCGGAAGTGAAAGAAATTTTTTTGTCCTACATGCGAGTATCTACTCACATTAAATTCTGATTGCAATATATAGGTAAAATATGATGAAATTGGTTGCGATCCTCCCGGCAATTTTGCTCCTATTGGCTGCGCCGCTTTATGCCGCGTCCCCGCTGACCCTGGACGCGGCCCTGGAAAGAGCGCTCAAAAATCATCCGCAGCTGGTGGAGGCCCGGCAGAACCTCGTCGGCTCCGAGGCCCGGACAGGACAGGCGCTTGCCGACTATTATCCCCAGGTGAGCATTGCCGCCGACTGGAGCAAGGGGAGCTCCTTCCTCACCCCGATCGAAGCCGTCAAGCAGACTGAGGTACAGACGGATGTCCTGTCCCTGCGGCAGACGGTCTACGATTTCGGCCGGACCAAAGGCCGAGTGGAGGCGGCGCGGGGGGACAACGAGGCCGCTGCCCAGACGCTCGCAGTGACCCGCCAGGACATCGCCTTCCGGGTCAAAGCGGCCTTCTATCTCCTGTTGGCGGCCGAAAAACAGGTCGCAGCCGTGAAAGAGACGGTCCGGGTGCGGGAAGATGTCTATCGCCAGGCGGAAGAGTTCTTCCGGGAGGGGACCAGGGCGAAGGTGGACGTGACCAGGGCCGAGGCGAACATGTATGAGGCAAAGACGGCTCTGATCCGGGCGGAAAACAACCTGGAGCTCGCGCGGGTCGAGCTGGCCAATGCCATGGGGGTTCCTTCATTGGAAACCGACACCCTCATGGAGCCCGTTGCGCCGATCGGCGGTGAACCGGAACTGGGGGCGGTACGGCAGGATGCCCTGGCCGGCAGGGCCGAGCTGAAACGCCTCGATGCGCAGAAAAACTCAGCGGTCGCCATTCTTAAAACAGCCAGGAGCGGCTATCTTCCCATCCTCTCGGGGACGGCGAGCGTCGGCTATGCGGACAGGGCCTTTCCGCCGCACGGGACGGTATGGGGTGTCGGGCTGAACCTGACCATGCCGCTCTTTTCGGGCTTTTCCACGGTGCAGCAGGAGCGGGAGGCCGTGGCGTCGCTCAAGGCCGTCGAGGCCCGGCAAGAAGACCAGCGGTTGCAGGTATTGAGGGATGTGGAATCTTCCTGGCTCGGGGTCAGGGAGGCGACCGCCCGCATAGCTTCGACGGAGAAGGAGGTGGCCGCCGCCGTGGAAAACCGGGCACTGGCCATGGGGCGCTACCAGGAAGGGGTCGGCAACATCATCGAGGTCACCGACGCCCAATCCCAGGCACTTGATGCGAAAACCGCCCATATACAGGCGGTATATGATTATTTCACCGCCTCGGCCCGTTTGGACAGGGCCATGGGGCGGGAATGAGAAACGGCTTCCAAGGAGTAAGTGCATGAAGATGATGAATAATATGGCGCGAAAGAAAAAGTACCTCTTCCTGCCGCTGGCCGTTTTCGGCGCCGTCGTCCTCCTCAGGGCGACGCTCCTCGCCCCTGCGCGGGTGAAGGTCGTCAAGGTCGAAAGGCGCGACCTGATCGCCCAGGTCTACGGCAACGGCACCGTCGAGGCCAAGGTGGTTGTCGGGGTCTCCAGCAAGATCACCGGCAGGATTGTGGCGTTGTACGTCGACCAGGGGGACCTGGTGAAGCGGGGCCAGCTGCTCGCCCGGCTCGAAAGCGACGACTTCGTCCAGCAGGAGCGCCAGTCGGAGGCGGGAGTGGAGAGGAGTGCGTCGAACCTGCGGGTGGAGGAGGCCAATCTCCAGAAGGCCCGGGCCAACCTGGCCCTGGCGGAGAAGAACGCCCGGCGCTTCAGGACCCTGGCGGAAAAGAACCTGGTCTCCAAGCTGGAGGCGGAGCAGTACGAGAACGTTTATCAGGTGGCCAAGGCGGAGGCCGCACGTTCCACCGCCGCACTGGACGCGGCAGGCATGGAGCAGTCGGCAAACCGCGCCGGCCTCGGGTATGCCCGGAGCAAGGTGGCCGATACCCTGATCTACGCGCCGCAGGACGGGGTCGTGATCGCCAGGGATCTGGAAACGGGGGACACTGTGACCCCCGGCGGGGTGATTTTCACCATTGCCGATCCCCGCACCGTCTGGGTGAAGGCCAACGTGGACGAGTCGCAGCTGAAAGGGGTTTCGGTCGGCAAGCGGGCCGTGATTAGCCTCCGTTCCGCTCCGGGGGAGCATTTTGCCGGAACGGTGGCGCGCCTCGGGCGCGAGAGCGACCGGGTCACCGAAGAGCTGGAGGTGGATGTCGCCTTCACCCCGCCGCTGAAGAATTTCCGCCTCGGGGAGCAGGCGGAGGTCTACATCGAGACCGACGTCAGAAAGGGGGCTCCTTCCTTGCCCTCCGTCGCCCTGGTCACCAGGGAAAAAGAGCGCGGGGTATGGTCGGTTGCGGACGGCAGGCTGCAGTTCAAGGCGGTCACCGCGGGGATCGAGGACCGGCGCAACTTCACGGAGATCGTTGCCGGGTTGGGCGCGGAAGAGCGGGTCGCCGCAGCGCTTCCGCAGGAGACGGCCAAATTCAGGGACGGGATGAAGGTGCAGCCCCAATGAACCTGGCGATCCGCGACATAGGCTATCACCGGGGGCGGTTCATCCTCACCTCCATCGGCCTGGGGCTGCTCCTCGGCGTGGTGATGAGCATGGGGGGGATCTACCGGGGGCTCTTCGCTGATGCCCTGGCGGTCCTGGACGCCACAAAGGCCGACATCTGGGTGGTGCAGCAAGATACGAACGGCCCGTTCGCCGAGAGTTCCCGCATCCCTGAAGACATCCGATACCGCATCGCCGCGGTTCCCGGCGTGGCGCAGGCATCGCCACTTTCCTTCCAGACGATCCAGATCGAGAGAATGGGGAAGCCGTTCCGCTTCTTCCTCATCGGCTTCGATTTGAACGGTTTCGGCGGGCCGCCGGCAATTGTCGCCGGGCGGGGTATCCGGCAGAAGCACTACGAGATGGTCGTCGGCAGGGGGATGAACATGGCCCTCGGCGAAAAGATCCATCTGGGGCTCCATGACTACACCGTGGTCGGGATAACGGGCAAGATCGTTTCCTCTGGCGGCGATCCCGCCGCCTATGTGAGTCTGGCCGATGCCCAGGAGATCCAGTTCAAGAAAGACAACGATGCGATCAGAAACGACCGGGAGCGGACCGGTGCGAGGGTTGCCGGGATGCACACGCTCTCTCCGCCGCAGGCGCGGTTACTGCAGGGCGACATCTCGGGGATTACTGAATCGACGCACACGGTAAACGCCGTCGTGACAAAACTGGCGCCCGGCGCGGACCTCGGGGAGGTGAAGCAGCGGATCGGCCGCTGGAACCATTTCCGCGCCATTTCCGGCGAGGAGCAGACGAAGATCCTGACCAAGGGGATGATCGAAAAGGCGAGGATGCAGCTGGGGCTCTTCCGGGTCATCCTCCTCGTCATTTCCGCGGTCATCATCGCCCTGATCGTATATACCTCGACCCTCGACAAGATCAGGACCATCGCCACCCTGAAGCTGATCGGCGCGCAGAACCGGGTGATCGTCGGCATGATACTCCAGCAGTCGCTCCTCATGGGGGGGATCGCCTACGGAATCGGCTACGTGCTGATCCTCCTCACCTACGAAAAATTCCCCCGCCGGATCGTGCTTGAGCCGGGCGACCTGCAAGGGCTCTTTGTGGTCGTCATCGCCATCTGTACGATCTCGAGCTTCGTGGGAATACGCAAGGCGCTTCGGGTCGAGCCGGCAGAGGCCCTGGGGGGGTAAGAGCATGTTTGCTGTCGAAGTGGAAAAACTGACAAAGATCTACGGCAAGGGTGAAACTGCGGTAACCGCAATTGCGGACGCCACCTTCCAGGTCAGTCCCGGGGAACTGGTCGCGATCCTCGGCCCGTCGGGCTCGGGAAAGACTACCCTTCTCACCTCCATCGGGCTCATCAACGAACCGACCCGCGGCAGGGTAGTGATCGACGGCGCCGCTGTCGCCGATGACGGGTGGCTGCCGGGGCTGGACCTGAAGCGGTTGCGCCGGGAAAAGCTCGGCTTCATCTTCCAGGCCCACAACCTGATCCCCTTTCTGACTGCCCTGGAAAATGTTATGGTGGCGCTGGAGATAAACAGCCTGTCGCGTTCCGCTGCCAGGGGGAGGGCCGTGGAACTCCTCACCGCGCTGAACCTTGGGCACCGGCTGTACAACTACCCCTCGTCACTTTCCGGCGGAGAGGCCCAGCGGGTGGCCATTGCGCGTGCACTGGCCAACAGGCCGAAGGTGATCCTTGCCGACGAACCGACCGCGGCGCTGGACACCGAAAACGGCAAGAACGTCATGTCCCTCCTGAAGAGGCTGGCGGTGGAAAACCGTTCTGCCATCCTGGTTGTCACCCACGATCACCGGATGGTGGAAGGTTTCGATCGGATATTCCATGTGAGCGACGGCCGGATCGCCGGCGAAAAGAACAACCTGGAGGAGGTGGCACAAAGACATGAACTGGGATGAACGTTACAGCGAACCGGGCTTTGCCTACGGCACCACCCCGAACGATTTCCTCGCATCGGTGGTGGGGAGGATTCCGCAGGGAAAGATCCTGTCGCTTGCCGAGGGGGAAGGAAGAAACGCCGTCTACCTGGCATCGCTGGGATATGATGTGACCGGGGTCGACGGGTCGGCGGTCGGCCTGCGCAAGGCGCAAGAGCTCGCAGCCGGGCGGGGTGTCGCCATTACCACGATACGTGCCGACCTGAGCACGTTCGAGATAGAAGAGGGCGATTGGGACGGGATTGTCGCCTGTTATTGCCATTTGCCTTCGGCCATCCGTATTCCGCTCCATCGGGCGGCTGTGCGGGGGCTTAGGCCTGACGGGGTTTTCGTGCTGGAGGCGTTCAGCAAGGAGCAGCTAGCTTACGACACCGGCGGCCCCAAGTCCCTGGACATGCTCATGTCGCTCTCCGAGCTCGAACGGGAGCTTGCCGGACTTAAGTTCGTCCATGCCGTGCAGAAGGAACGCGAGGTGCGGGAGGGGCGGGGACATACCGGCCCGGCCTCGGTGGTGCAGATACTGGCGGTCAAGCCTCGGAATGCTTAAATTAAATACGTTGACATTCAAGAATCTGAATGTACATTGTGGGCACAATATAAAGGGAGGTACACGATGAAAGTATGTTTTCCGGTACTGGAAAATCAGGGGTTGGAGAGCCAGGTGTTCGGGCATTTTGGCTCTGCGCCGGGGTTTGTCATAGTGGATCTGGTCACCAACGAGGTGACGGCGATAAGCAACAGCGACCAGATCCATCAGCATGGGGCCTGTAATCCGGTTGCGGGGCTCGGCGGTCTTCAGCTGGATGCAGTTGTGGTCGGCGGCATTGGCGGCGGGGCGCTGTACAAGTTAAATGCTGCCGGTATGCGGGTATTTCAGGCGCAGGAAGGAACGGTTGCCGAAAACATCGCGCTCTTTCGGACGAATGGACTGCCGGAATATATGCCTGGCCATACCTGCGGCGGTCATGGTCACAGTCATGGATGCTCCCACTAACCATGCGCCTCCACGGGTAGGATACGTGGCCGGTCGGCAATTCGGGAGTGAATCGGGTTAATAAAGAGGTATTAAATGGCTTGCGAAATATTGGACTGTTGCCGGTTCTTCAACGACAACATGAAAAACTTCCCCAAGACAACGGAATACATAAGGAAAAAGCTCTGTTTCGGCGACTTTGAATCCTGCGACAGGTTCAGAATTTACAAGGCGGCGGGTGAAGGGGAGATCCCCCTCGATCTTTATCCTGATACCACGGAAGA
>DAIEGL010000145.1 GCA_027356255.1 Geobacter sp.
GTACAGGTCGTGGGTGAAATAGTTCACCAGGCATATCACCCGCCGGCTTTCGGGCTCGTAGCGGGGGACCAGGTAGACGGAGCGGAGCGCCATCTTTTCGGTGAGCGCCCTCTTTTGCAGGCTGTGCTGGGTCAGGTCGGCAATGAAGAGCGGGCGCAGCAGCCTTTCATCGGAAATGACGCCGTGGTCGTCCACGTACGTCGAGATCAGCGACTTCCCCTTCTGCAGGTCGATGGAGCCCTGCTCGTCGTAGAGTGCCTTCAGTTGGGGCTCTTCCGAATAGCTTGCCAGGATCTCCAGCGCGCCTTCGCCGTCTCTCCCCGAAACCGGCACCAGCACCGAGGCGAGCGACAACCGGTCTATGAGCCGGACCGCCGATTTCATCATGAAGGCGGCGGTTTCGCGTTTCTTGTACTCCTCGACGCTGCGGGCAAGGAGGAGCTGCTGGTGGTATTTCCTGGCAAAGTCCAGCCGTTCGCCGATCGAGGCTATGAAGTCGCCGAGGACACCCTTGCCGCGTCCGTTCACCACCTCGCCCGCTGTTTGCTCCCGGTCGATGCAGATCACGCCGAACGGCTTTCCCAGGCTGGTGACGGGGATCAGGTACGATGCCGCAATGTTGAAACTTTCGGCAAAGTCCTTGTCCAGGCTGAGGACGTGTCCGGCGGCACTGCGAAACTCCGCCGGGTACTGGGAGACGAAGACGCTGGAGACCATGGCGTCGCGGGAGATTATGGGGAAGGTCGTCCCGCGGATTTCCCCGGCAAAGGGGCCGGACGCGTAGGCGCAGGAGAGCGCCCCCCTGGTCAGGTCCTCCAGGTAGATCCTGATCCTCTCCTGTTCCGTCACCAGCCGGCACCCCTCGGCGACCGTGTGGAGCATCTCCTCCAGGTTTTCCTTGCCGAAACCGGCTATTTTTTCGCTGAGCTTAAGCAGTTGGGATTTTAGTGATTCCATCGATACCTCTGAGTAGGAAAAGTACACTGATTGATATACTTTAGAGAAAAAGAGGGTGGGAGTCAAGGGGGATGGAAACTAATTGAGCCCTTTCCTGATCTGGTAGAGCTCTTCCATGTTGAGTCCGTTCAACTCGTAGTATTCCCGTTCCAGTTCCTCTACGTAGAAGCGGTCCAGGCCGGAGTTTTCCAGGAAATCTTCCCTGAGGGAGGTGTCTTTTTCGGCGATGATGGTGGGGAGGAGGTTGTGCAGGTAGATCGCTTCCTTCTTGATGGCAAGGATGGTTTCGTGGAAGAGGGTGTCGGGGATCTCCCCGGTCAGGAGCTTCTTGTGCCGGAGTTCTTCTGTGACCTCCCGTTTCAGGGCGTCCTGGTCGGCCTTGGTGGCGTACTTGGAGTAGAAGTTCCTGATCCGCTCCCGGACGTGTTCCAGAAGGGTAAGGAATATCCGTTCTTCTTCGTCGATCTTCAGGAGCTGCTCCAGAAGCGCCGAGATGGTGAGGCGGTTCTCCTCGATCTGGTTGAGCCCCTTGATGAGGGCCGAGACCTTTTTCCGGCCGTAGGTCCCCAGGTATTTGTTCTCGAATATGCCGGTGAGGAACAGCTTTTCGAAGAGGTCGGGGGCCAGGGCGTCGAACTCGCTCTTGTTTCCCAGGAGGCTCCGGATCATCTCCTCGGAGATCCTGACGTTTTCCATGAAGGCGAGCTGGTTGATGATGGAGGAGGTGGAGTCGTACCGGTCGAAGTAGGTGATGATGTAGGAGAAACCTTCCAGAAGCGAAATGTCCGCACCGTCGCGGATCTTCTCGTCGCACACCTTGCTCGCGTCGAGCAGGATCTCCTCGAATGTGTGGTCGCGGTTTTCCGCCGCCTGCTTCTTGGCGAAGAGCAGCTTCAGCATGTCTTCCCGGTCGATGGCATTCTCTATCTGCCGCTCGCTGAGAAACATCCCCTCCAGAATCTGCCGGGTTTCGGAAATGTAATTGTTTTCTTCGAGATCGACCAACTTCTTGTCCTTTTTCAGCATTTCGTCGAGGGTGTAGAAAAGCGCGCCCGGTATCTTGTTGCGTACCGACAGGGTCTTCAGCCTGGTCAGCCGGGCGTTTTCCAGCTTGTTGATTACGCCCTTGCGGTTGCAGGCGATGAGGATGTTCTTGTACTCATCGACGATCCTCTTGTTGTCGGGGTGCTTGTACATGATGTCGATGCGAATCCGCTCCTGCTGGTAGCGGTCGATGGAGTACTCGTCCGCCAGCACGGAGAGCCGGGCAAAATCCTCGTCGGCAATCTTTTTGTTCTCAAAGTAGAGGGATTTGAAGAAGTCACTGTATCTCTGGTGCTTCTTGTTGATGAGCTTGAAGAGGAACAGCTGGGCCTTGGGGTCTTCCAGAATGGCGAAGAGCTCGGTGATGATGCGGTTGTCGTCCTCTTCCCATACCGCGGTGGACCGTTTGATCCCTTTGCCGAGGCGCCTTACGATCTCTTCCTGCTGCTTTGCCAGGGGGCCGCTGATCTTTTCGGAGTTGATGCAGAAAAAGTAGTTGCAGACCGCGTTCCCGTCAAAAAAAATCTTCTCGTAGCTCTGGCTCCCGTCGGTTCGGTCACTGAATTTGAGGGTCCCGCTCTGGCTGTTGTAGTGGGTGCCGTACATCACCAGGCGGTTTATGACGTCCCCCTTGGCGAGGTCGGCAATCGGCTGATCGACGCCGAACATGTATTCGCAGAACGAGCCTCCGTTGCCGTGGTAGGTGACCGATTCCCTGCCGATGATGAATTCGTTGCCCGGACTGAAGATGCGGAGTTCGCGTCCGTCTTCCTGGACTGTGTTGAAGAAATAGCGGTTGTGCGCCTCGTTCCCGGCGACAATGGCGTAGTACTCTATATCTATGTCCACGAAGCCGTGGAGGCGAATGTCGTTGTGCATCAAATCCGTCCGTTTATGGGGTTCCGCAAGATACTACCGCAGTGCAAACCTTAATGCAAGGCGGCTTTACATGGCAATGGTCATGCCGTCGTAGGCGAATTCCGCGCCCGGCGGAAGTCTTTCCCCGTCCCGATAGGAGACTTCATGGGTCAGGTGGGTAAGCACGGCCCGTTCCGGCCGCAGCTTATCAACTATCTTGAGTGCCCCTTCGATGTTGAAGTGGTTTGGGTGCGGAGTGTAGCGAAGGGCGTCAAGTATCAGAAGTTTCAGCCCGCCAAGTTTTGCCTGGGAATGGTCGGGAATTGCGCTGCAATCGGTCAGATACGCCATATCGTTGAATCGGTAACCGGTGGCCGGCATCTTTCCGTGCAGGAGTGGTATTGGGTCGATGGCGCAGCCGAACAGTTCAAGCCGGTCATGGATAACGTGAGGTTCCAGAAGCGGTGAATAGCCCGCTGTTTCCATTCCCTTGAAAATGTAGGAAAAATTCCTGGATATGGTCTCAATGGAGTCTTTGCTGCCGTAGCAGGGGATGATTCTTTGGTGGATAAAGTGGTAGCCGCGCAGGTCGTCGATGCCGTGTATATGGTCTGCGTGGGAGTGCGTGAAAAGCACGGCATCGATGTGCGGAATCCTTTCCCGGATTGCCTGCTTTCTCAGGTCGGTGGAGGTGTCAACGAGGATATATTTGCCGCTGTTTTCCACGATGATGGAGGCGCGCGTTCTTTTGTCCCGTGGGTTCTCCGAAGAGCAAACAGGGCAGCGGCAGCCGACCATCGGCACACCAGTGGAAGTGCCGGAGCCGAGGATGGTTATTTTCATGGCTGATTCCTTAGGATTTCCTATTATTAAGTAACATGTTTGCCCGCTACAGGCAAGGGCTTTGTCCTTGTCTGCGAGGGAGGGGGGATAACCCATCTCTTATATGATTTTCTTGCCTGGTGATACATGGTGATATATACTGGTATCAAAGTTATCGAGGAGGTGACTATAATGGCAAGAACGAGGCAGTTAGGGCTCAGACTTGATGAGGAAGACAATATGAATCTTAAAAGAATAGCCCAGTTAGAAGGACGTACCGAGCAGGATATTCTCAGGGACTCACTCCGTATGTATGTTCGAAGTGCCAACGAACAAAGAGCGTTTATCGATTCAGTGGAACGGGGGTGGTATGAACTTCGTTCGGGTCTCGGCGAGATTGTGGCGGAGAACGATGATTTTTTCAATTCCATCAGAAGCGAGATACGGAATGAAAAAACGACCGCTTAAGCGCTCCAGTGAATATAAATCCAGAGTTAAATCGTATGCACTGGGATTGGCGGAGCGGTATAGACCGGAAATTGCCGATGCGTTTCTTTCGCGAGTGGAAGAGGCAGAAGCACTTTTGAGCGACAGCAACCTGGCCGGAACTGACGCACCTTATCTGCTCGCCGGTCAGCATGTGGTTCTCAGGGAATTGTATTTTGATTCAGGACCAGTCAGGTATTGCCTTATACATGAGGTAACAAACGAATATGTCGGCTTGGTTTCGCTTTGGCATGGAGTAGGTTCCAGAAAAACCGGCACATTGATTCGTCTTTGGGGGTCATGATCAGTAAGTATCCCCCCGGGACGTCGTAGCGTGAACCCCTTTCTTTCCCCCTTAAATAAATACTAATACTGGTTGACTCCTTGTTGGGGGCGGGTGTACAAAGGTGGGGCTTTTATTTCATGCGTATTGTTATGGGAGCCTGGGGATGGTTGGAGTAGTGGCAAATATATAGAGTGTTGTTGAAGCCGCCGTGTCAGGGATATGCTGATTGGCGGCTTTTTTGTTGGGGAGGGAAGAAGATGCATGGCAGGGAAGGTTGACCTTTAGAGGCCGGCTGGTTATTTGTCCACGTTCAAGGCCAGACCCCTTTGCCTTCCTCTATAGTTTGAAATTGCAGGCTTGTGAAGTGGCGGTAGATGCCTGGTTGAGAATTTGTAAAATGTGTAGCTCCGGTACTTATGTTTTTGTGCTGGCCGCCTGAGGCTCCGAAAGCATTATTGTCCTGTGTCGGAGGATGACCCCTTATTCTTCCTCTCATCAGTTAAACAGGTTGCCAAATATACGCTTAAAGGGTATAGTTAGCCATGGAATTTGTCGAGACCAAGCTGTTCAGCAAAAAGCTGCCTTCTCATCTTACCGATGATGAATACCGGGAATTGCAGGCTTACATGCTTGAGCAGCCGGACGTCGGGAACATCATCAAAGGAAGCGGGGGAATTCGCAAGCTGAGGTGGAAGGTTGAAGGGCGGGGAAAGCGCGGTGGGGTACGAATTATCTATTACCTGGAACTTGCCGGGTCTCGCTTTCTCCTGCTCACGCTGTACGCCAAGAATGAGCTTGAAGACCTGACAACGAATGAGATCAAGCTCCTGAAGAGGATCGTGGAGGAATGGAACAATGCCTAACAAAAAGAAACCTCGTCTGTTTGATGAATTGGTGCAAGCCTTTGATGAACTGAAGGAGTGGAAAGAAGGTAAGATCACTTTGAGGACCTACACCGTCGAACCAGTAAAAAAGCCGGAAGTGACGCCAGAGATCATTAGGGATACGCGCGAGCAGTTGCATCTTTCCCGCGCCGTCTTTGCCCATGAGCTGCACATTTCCCCACGTACCCTGGAGAAATGGGAGCAGGGATTAACAAAGCCAAACGAGCAGGCGGCAACCTTGATTCTTCTTGTACGGAAATACCCGGACACGCTGCAACGGATCAAGCGGTTGGCGGCTTAACCGAATAAAAGATTCCTGATCCCGGGGGAAAATCTGGGGACATAATACGCATTTAATGCCAAGAATTGCTTCTGAGTTCCGGCGACGTTTTAACTTGACTCTATGAAACTCATTTAATAGTCTCTGCCTAAGCAAAACAGAAGGGTCAGGTCTCAACTCTTGACAGTTACAAATGACTCCCTTGAACATATTCTTCTGGAAAACTTGTTGATTTAAAGGTTTTAGAAAAGACGGCTAGCGGACGCTCTACCCGCTATATCCTCGTTCGCGACCAGGCATAATCATCCGATAATCATCTGATGGTTTTCCGTAATCATCCGATTTTGAAATGTCAGACGGGCCAGAAGGAACCCCCTCCTTCGCATCCGGGTAAAAAAGTAAATGGGGGACACTTCCCTGTTTTAGTGCACTTCTGGGGCTAGACCGGCGGCTTACCTGGATTGAGGTTATTCGTCGCCGCCGGTTTTATTCCTCCGATTCGACCCAGTCCAGATTACGCGGCGCCTTGTCCAGCCCTTCGACGCTCTCGATGTCCTTGCCTGTGGAAGCACCAAGGTCCTTGAATTTGCGGGCCGTCACCAGCACCCTTGTTTCCAGCGAGCCTACCGCCTTGTTGTAGGAATCCACTGCCCGTTCCAGCCCTTTGCGCACGTCTGAGAAGTGCCCCGCCAATGTGGCGATCCGGTCGTAAAGAGACTTCCCCAGGTCGGAGATGGCCTGGGCGTTCTCGGCGATCTGCTCCTGCCGCCAGCCATAGGCCACCGCCCGGAGCAGGGCGATGAGGGTGGTCGGTGTCGCCAGGATGACCTTCTGCTCGACGCCGCATTCTATGAGGCCCGGGTCCTGCTCCAGCGCTGCGCTGAAGAACGTTTCGCCGGGGAGGAAGAGGACAACGAATTCCGGGGTCGGACGGAACTGGTCCCAGTAGGATTTCGCGGAGAGCTTCGTCAGGTGGACCCGGATATGGCGGGCATGTTCCTTCAGGTGACGGAGCCGCTCCTTTTCGTCTTCGGTTTCCAGCGCCTCCAGGTAAGCCATCAGCGGCGCCTTGGAGTCGACGACGATGTTCTTGCCGTTGGGGAGCTTGATCACCATGTCCGGGCGTAACCGCCCGTCTTCACCGCTGACGGATTCCTGCTCCAGAAAATCGCAGAAGTTGACCATGCCGGCGATTTCCACCACCCTTTTTAGCTGGATTTCCCCCCAGCGACCGCGTACGGTCGGTGCGCGCAAGGCCTTGACCAGGTTGGCGGTTTCTCCCTGCAACTGCATCTGGCTGGTGGCCATGGCCTTGATCTGTTCGGTCAGTCCGACATAGGCGGTAATGCGCGTCTTTTCCAACTCCTGGATCTTTGTGTCGACCTTATCCAGCGACTCACGCATCGGCCTGACCAGCTCGTCGATGGCCTTTTGCCGCAGTTCCAGGTCACCCCTGGCCCCTTCCTGGAACTTTTCCAGGGAGGCCTTCGCCAGGTCCAGGAACGACTGGTTGTTGCTCTTCAATGCCTCTGCGGAAAGCGCCTTGAACGCATCGGACAGCTTGACGTGGGCCGCATCGAGGATGGCCAGCTTCTCCTCGGTGGCCTTGCGTTCCTCATGGAGCTGGGTGGAGATGGCGGAGAGCTTCGACTTCAGGCCGGAGTTCTCCTCGAACACCTGCCGCATCTGCTCTTCCCTCGTTTTTATTTGCATTTCCAGCTCGGGAATCCTGCGGTTTTTCTCTTCGGCTGCCGATCTTTTCTCTGCCTCCGCCTTCAGTTCGCCCCTGACGCAGGCAATTTCCTCTTCCGACCTTTTCAGTTGCGCCTTCAGTTCGCCGATCTGCAGCTCCTTGCCCTGGAGACGTTCGGTCAGTGTCGCACTCTCCGCCTCCAGCTCGTCCCTCCCTTTCTGATAGGCAAACTCCACCTTGGATCTGAAAATGAACCAGACGGCAACGGCGACGACTATAGCGGATATAAGCAATACATAGTCCATGGGCTTTGCTCCTGTTTTTAATGCAAAATGCTGCTATTCAATGATGATTAACGTCGATATCCGGCAATTCCCTTCAAAAACTTCAGCAGGCAGGCGTTGAACGCCTCCGGCTGCTCCATGTTTACCATATGCCCCGCACCGGGAATAATGCAGCTGGTACTTTGGGGGAGGGCCTCGGTGAAGATGCGGACGTTTTCCAGCGGCATGGCCCGGTCTTCCTCCGCGCCGATGACGAGGGCAGGGATGGGCAGGTTTTCGAGGAGTGGAGTCGAATCTTTCCTCCCGGCCATGGCGAGGAGTGCCCCTGCCACCCCGGCGGGGTCAGCGGCCCGCATCCAGCCGGCAACCTCGGTCACTATTTCCGGCCTCTTCTGCGCCGTTTCGTCTGCAAACAGGAGCTTGCCAAAAATATCGGCCACTACCTGCGTCCCTATGGTCGTGGCGTCCCGTGCCATGGCCAGGCGTTTTGCCTTTCCCGCCTCGTCGTCGGCCCCGCTGCGGGTGACGATGAAGCAGGCTGCCGCAATCCGTTCCCGGTGGCGTTCGAGCATGTTGAGCAGTACATACCCCCCCATGGACATGCCTCCGACAACGGCGCGCTCAATGCCGAGATGGTCAAGAAGGGCGATCATGTCGTCGGCGAAAAGGTCCATGGAATAACCGTTCGCGGGCACGTCGCTTTCGCCTAGCCCGCGCAGGTCCGGAGTTATGACCCGGTAGCCGGCGGCAGCCAGGGTTTCCGTCTGGGGGTGCCACATGCGCCGGTTGAGAGGAAAGCCGTGAATGAGCAGTACGGCCGGCCCCCTGCCGTTGTCGTCATAGGCCATGCGGAATCCGTTGATCAGGTCGTTCATAAGGCGGCAACCTCCATAATGGTTTGTAAAAAATGGAACAATTGTTGCAAAACAATAAAAAATCTATAATTACAGCATTTTATTTAAAACAGGCTTACATCTGCGTTTCAATAAAATATTCTCATCGTCTTGCATTGACCGGAGAATAAAAAATCACGTCTTTTCGCTGTTGAGATGACGTGGTTATGACACATTTATATCAGGTTTTGCAATGGACATATTACGGCGCGTGCGGACGGCACGGCCTGAAGCGATGATAACGATCGTCCTGCGTTTTCCGATACGCGATTCAATACACAGGGGGGTGCACCTTGAGCAATGTTCAGGGAAAAGATGGTTCGGCCGTGCTGGGGCTCTTGTTGGCGGCCGTCATGCTCTTATGGGCCGGTACGGCGGAAGCTTCACTACAATGCTACGACTGCCACGGCACGAAGAGCAGCGGGGACAACCGGCCGCTTGACGCCCCCTACAGAAACATCACCACCGGCGGCTTTCAGGGGACCCACCGCAACCATCTCCCTCCCAACGCCACCGGGGCAAGCTGCGCCGTCTGCCATCCCGGGAGCGACAGCTATGCGGCCGGACACAGGGACGGACTTATCCAGCTATCCCCAAACATCAAGACCTCGCCCAATGCGGCCCTCTATAAACAGTATACCTCCCCGTTTCCACAGACTCCCACCCCCGAGCTCGGCACCTGCACCAATGTCAACTGTCACTTCGAGAAGACGACACCTACCTGGGGGGGCGCTTCCCTCACCGTGCCCGACGGATGCGCTGCCTGCCACGGCTTTCCGCCGGAAGACGGCAATCACCCCGCTACAACGGGGGTCGGCAAGAAACATGGCGACTATTACGGCACCGGCACCGAGAGCTGCGGCAAGTGCCACAGCGGCCACAGCACCTTTAGCCATGCCACCAGCGCCGGCAATCCCGGCAGGGGGCTGATCCTCGATTTTGCCGCCGAGCCCAACGGCGGCGGTGACTATTCCAAGGCGGTCAACCTGAGCTATCCCAACTACCTTACCAGCCAGAACCCGGTCAGAAACGGCGCCTGCACGAACCTTTACTGCCACAGCGACGGCAAGGAAGGCGCGGCGAAGACCCCGGCCGTCTGGGGGGGGACGCTGGACTGCACCGGTTGCCACAGCGGCGCCGGAGATACCACCGACCTGAGCGGCAGGCACGCCAGGCATACCGGTCCTTCAGGGTATGCCTTTGCCTGCTCCCGCTGCCATGTGGGAACCGTGGCGACCGTCAACGACCAGAACACCATCATCGACAAAACCCTCCATGTCAACAAAACGAAAGATGTGGCCTTCACTGAAGGGGGTAATTACAGCCAGAGCGACAAGGGGTGCGTCAGCACCTACTGTCACAGTAACGGCGCAGGCGGAGCGCCGACCGTTGCGGTGAAATGGACCGACACCGCACCCATGCAGTGCTATTCCTGCCACAGGGGGCGGACCGGCGACAGCACTGAGGCCAACTGTACGAGCCAGCCGATCCTCGGCGCCTGGTCATCGGCCAGGAGCGCCTGCACCCCGTCCCTGAACATGACCAGCAACGGCCATGCGCGCCTGGTCGGCCCGCAGTGGATCAGAAAATATCCGTGCAGTTACTGCCACTACGATACCGTCGATGGCAGCGGGAACATCAAGGACCGGACGAAACACACCAATGGGGTGAAGGATGTCGTCATTTCGCCGCAGTGGTCCATTCTGGGGGAAGACCCGCCGAAATACGATCCCGCCACCAAGTCCTGCGCCAACATCTACTGCCACAGCGACGGTACCTCCAACCCGGAGAATGTCAGGCCGTTTGCCTGGACCGAGGGAAAGACCGAGTGCAATACCTGCCACGGCCATCCGCGCGGCTCCTGCTCGACGAAGGGGTGCCACGACAACAGGACCGATATAGCCACCGGCAAGGTGTGGAGCCTTCCGGCCATATTCGGCAACGCCACGTCTTATCATTGGCCGCTCGGCCAGGAGTGGAAGGCCGCCATTCCCATGTTCCACAACGACGGCCCCGGCACCCAGCGGGCCAATTCGCATCCCCGCCACACGGAAACCAACTTCACCTGCGACAAATGCCACGCCGCCACCATTGCCAACGGTGCCTGCGACTCCTGCCACACAAGCGGCATTCCGGCCGGCAAAATGGGGGAATACGCCCACATAGACCCGGCCTATCACGTCAACAGGACCAAGGACGTGGTGTTCAAGGACGGCGGTTCGTACAACGCGGTGGCCAAGACCTGTTCCAACACCGCCTGTCACACCGGCGGCACCGACCCCGTCTGGGGGGGCTCCGTCAACAGCGCTGTCATCTGCCTGAGCTGCCACGGCGTGACCGGCCCCGATGTGGATGATTTCGGCTCCCTGGGCAACAGCGCTGAAACGAGGATCGGCCAGCAAGCCAAAATCAGCCTGAACGAGTGGGTGACCACCGGCCACGGCAGGTATTCCACGGCAGGGCGCTACCAGGCATCGGGGAACCCCGCGGCGAATTTCCCGGGAAATCCCTGCTGGTACTGCCATGACAACACCGTGCTGCATAAGGATGCGGGAAATCCCTTCCGGCTCCGCCTCCATCCGCAATTCATCCAGCGCTTCGAAAAGGAGTGCGTCTATTGCCACATGGAGCGCAAAAGCGACGGGAGCGAGTGCGTGGCTTGCCACGTGAACCAGCCCGAATCCCTTGCTCCCCAGGCGACCGGGAGCGGCATCGTCTTTACCAAAAGCGACGGTACGACCGAGCTCAGGTTCACCGGCCACAACCATATCGACAACTGCATCAACGGCGCCGCGGGTGGGTGTCATGATTCTGACAGCGGCCTGTTCGACAATCTCTCATCCCACAAGGGGCACAGCGCCGATGCCGGGGTGTGGACCAGCAACCAGAAAAATGATGTGAGGAATCAGTACCTGATGATGGGGGTCTGCCTCCAGTGCCATGACGACGACAGCGGCGACAAGTGCAACAGCTGCCACAAAATGGATACCGACGCAAAGAGGGCCAAGTACTCCCTCGGCTTTGACCCCGGAACCGGCTTCATCAAGCCGAAAAAGGCGCGGGCGTCGTCGGTCCATTTCGGCTACAAGCATTTCAGGGCGTACCAGCAGAACGGCGTCTGGATGGGAGGGAAATTCTGCTGGGACTGCCACGACCCCCACGGGGACGGCAACATCTACATGGTGCAGAGCAAGGTCGCCACATCGACCGAAGGGACCTTCGGCATCCCCCAGACCCGGGCCGACGTGGTCTTCAACAAAAAGCAGAGCGGGCTCGACTATGCCCGGACCCAGGCGCCCTACAACGGCATCTGCAACGTCTGCCATACCCCCGAAAGCAAGCACTTCACCCGTTCGAGCGGCGACGGACACAACGCCAGTCGCGTCTGCACCGTCTGTCACGAGCACAGGTTCAGCGACAGCCACGCCGACAAGCAGAGCTGTTCCAACTGCCACTTCAGCAAGCCGGTGCCGAGGCATTCGGCCTTTGGCCAGCCGCGGGACTGCACCAAGTGCCATGCCGGGACCATCGGCATGCGGATGGACGTCATGGGGCAGATGCGCGGCACATCCCACCACGTCCAGGGGGTGGATGTGACCAACAAGCACTGCTACGCCTGCCACTGGGAATCGACGCCGGAAGGGCTCATCGACGTCAGGTATCACGAGGGGTACAACTACAAGCTCTACACCTCGGTCAAAAACGCCAAGGTGGACCTGGTGGTGTGGAAGCCTGGGGAAAGGCCCACCTATTACAATACCACCACTGCCGTCCAGTTCCTCGCCGCCAACATCGGCACGGCCAAAGAGAGGGGTGAGGCGGCCAAACTGACCAATGTCTGTCTCTCCTGCCACAGCGACCGGAACAACGATAACCGGGCGATCTTCGGCGACTGCAAGACCCCGCGGCAGTATGCCTGGGACGGCCAGAGCATAGACGCCCGCTATTCCCAGATGGGGACCACACCCTGGGGCAAATACAATTCGACCACCTATCCCAACGTATCGAAGAAGGACACGGTCGTGAAGGCCCTGTCCGCCCACGGCAATGCGGTGAACAACGCCGGCGGCTTCGATCCGGCGAACGGCCTCGACGGGGCGATCCCCAACACGAGGAACGGCAGCCAGAATGTCCAGTGCTTCGATTGCCACAGTTCCCACGGCTCGAAGCTGGTCGGCGTGACGTCGAGCTATGTGACGTTCAACGGCACCCGGAACGGCGGCAACCTGAAGGAAACACAGGCTGGCAAGGGGGGCTACGCCATGACCTACAAGGCCTCGTCCAACAGCACGCCAGGTGCCGTGAATCCATATAGCGCCGGGGCGGGGCAGTGCTTCGACTGCCACAACACGCCGGCCGCGGGGCTTACCCCCTGGGGGTACAATTCCACTTTCGGCGCGATAGCGCCGATCATGGGGTACAAGGAAACCCCCCGCTTCGGCGACGGGACAATGGCCTCGACCGCCCGCTTCCCCTACCGAACCGCCAAAAAGGACATCGTCAGCGGCCACATGATGCCGAGGGACGCCACCTTCCTCAACTATTCGGCAAAGGGGGAGATAAACGGCCTCTGCACCCCGTGCCACGATCCGCACGGCGTAAGCCCGACGCTGGAGGGGAACCAGAGATACGCAGTGCCGCTTCTGAAAGGGACCTGGATGACTTCACCCTACAAGGAGGACGCCCCTCCCCCCGACGCTTACGGGGCCACGGCGGTCCCACCGCTCTCCTGGGGCAAGTCGGTGACCTGGCCCGACAGGAGCGGATACGGGGGTACCCTGCCGGTCATCAACTACAACATCGACCGGACCACCTTCGGCGCATCGACCCGGATCGGCGAAGACGCGTCCAGGTTTGCCGGGCTCTGCCTGCGCTGCCACCCGAAGGAGAACCTGACGGACGGCGTCCCGAACAATACGGCCTGGAAGAGTGTCGACAGGATCCATGAATCGGTCAAAGGATGGGGGGACACCTCCAAGCAGACGGAGCATTCCTATACCTGTTCCAAGTGCCATGCGCCGCACAATTCCGGGTTGCCGCGGCTCCTCACCACCAACTGTCTCGATTCGAAGCACCGCGGCTACAGGGCTTCGGGGGGGCAGGCGTGGTCGGCCGACAAGCAGTCGAATGTCAGTGGGGGGAGGGCGCATTCCTATGCCGGTCAGCACCGCGGCTTTCCCATCGGCAATGTGCTCGGCAATTCGGCAAGCTACGAGGCGACCGACAGTTGCCACGCCTCCGCGCCGGGCAACACCGGGACCCCCTGGCCGGACAACAACCGCTGGAACAACCTGACGCCATGGTAGAGCCGCGCACAACATTGAAAGACCGAAGAAGCCGACCGGAGGTAAGCCCATGAGGCATGAAGCCCGTGAAATGATCCTGACGATAAATGCCGCAGTCCGCAGAAAATTCTCCTCTGCCATGCATTGCTGGCTATTGCTGCTGTTGGCCCTCTCGCTTTCTATTGCACTGTCCGTCCCGGCCCACGCAAATGGGGGGGATGTCGTCTGGCAGGCAGGCGACCCGCGGGGAGGGAAGCAGGAGGCAAAGGCCTCCGCGGTCGATGCAGCGGGCAACATCATTATTGCCGGCTACCAGAACCTGAGCGGCACCACCGACGACGATTACCTGACGGTCAAGTTCAAGGCCGACGGGAGCGGCGTTGCCTGGCGCGCCGCGTACAACGGTTCCGGCGGCTCCGACCAGGCGACCGCCGTGGTCGTAGATTCGGAGAACAACGTCATCGTTGCCGGCTATGCCTGGAACGGGCGGAACAACGATATCTACACCGTAAAATACAACGGTGCCACCGGCGCGGTGATCTGGGCGCATACCCTGGACGGCGCAGACCATGGCGATGAACGGGCCACGGCAATTGCGGTGGACAATCTCAACAACGTTTATGTGGGGGGCTTTTCCCAGAACGCCCGGGGCAATGAAGACTACATTCTCATCAAATACAGTTCCGCCGGCCCTGGTCCGGACGGCACCCCCCTCTGGCAGACTACCTGGAACGGCGCCGCCGACGGCACGGACAAGCTTGTCTCGATTTCGGCCGGTGCGGGGGGCGTCGCAGCCACCGGCTATTCGTGGAACGGCACCGACTTCGACTACCTGACCATCAAGTACGACCTTAACGGCAGAAAGCTATGGGAGATGCGCCATGGGTCATCGGTCCCGGGGGGGCTCGGGGAAGACCAGGGTAAATTCGTCAGGATCGACCCTGCGGGCGACGTAGTTATCACCGGTTACGTCTACAACATGATCGACAAGGACATCTATACCGCAAAGTACAACGGCGCAACCGGCGCCCTCGTCTGGGAACGGACCTACAGCGGCGCCTATGACGACGAACCCAACGGCCTGTTCGTGGACAGCCGGGGTGACGTCTATGTGGCCGGATACACCTGGACGATCGACGCCCACAACGACTACTACACGGCAAAATACGCCGCTTCGGACGGGAACCTTTTGTGGGAGAACACCTTCAACTCCAGCGGGAGCAATGACGACATCACCTCCGCCACCGGCATCGCAGTCGATGAAGCGGGCGAGGTCTTCGTCACCGGCTACAGCGTGACAGCGGGGAACTATGATTTCCAGACGATAAAGTACAAGAAGGACAACGGCACGGAACTCTGGCACGCAAGCTTCAACGGCACTGCCGGCAAGAACGACCGCCCGGTCGGCATCGGGCTCGATCCTTTGTCAGGCATGGTCTATGTGGCCGGCTGGTCTGACCTGACCGCTTCCCTGGACAGCGGGGTCACAACTGCGGCCAGCACCAATTTGACGGTGGAGAGCGCGAAGAGCTGGACTGACGGCCAGTGGGCCGGTTACCACGTCATGATGACCAGCGGCGAGAACATGGGGGTAAGCAGGCCTATTGCGGGCAACAGCGCCACCACACTGACGCTCTCGACCCCCTTCGCCAAGCCGGTTGCGGCGGGAGACGCCTATTACATCTACGACCAGGAAGACCTGGACTACTACCTGATCAAGTACGATCCGGGGCTCCTGGACCGCCCCACCGGCCTGACCGCCCAAACCATTTCCAACAGTTCCGTGAAACTCACCTGGACGGACAACACAAGCAGCGAAACCGGTTTCAACGTCTACCGCAAGGTCGGTGAATTCGGCGCATGGGAGCGACTCATCCCTCCGGCCCCGGCCCTGCCGACCGACCCCACGGTGGGTGCAGGCGTCACAATCTACGAAGACACGGGGCTGACTGCAAATACGTACTATTACTACCAGGTTACCGCTTACGACGGCACCGAATCGCACCCGAGCGACCCGGCCAAGGCGCTGACCGTCTTCGTCAATTATCCGCAGCCCGCCTGGAGCTTTGTCCACAACAGCCCCGACAACTTTGACGATTTCGCCAACGCGATCGCCGTCGGTCCCGACAACAACCCGGTCGTCACCGGCCAGAGCCTGCGCACTGCCGGCGGCTTCGACTACTACACGGTCAAGTTCAGGAATACAGACAAAAGTGTGCTCTGGAGCGATCTCTACGACAGCCCCGACAGCGGCCTGGACATAGCCATGTGCGTGGCGGTGGACAATGCGGGCTCGGTCATAGTTTCCGGCTATTCCGAGCTGTTCAACGGATCGAGCGGCAATACCAACCATATCTATACCATGCAGTATCCGGCTTCCGGCCCCCCTGCCGCGTGGCATCACCAGTACATCGGTTCGGCGCGCATCGACGACCGGGCCGTGGCCATCGCCTCGGCAGTCGATTCCGCCAACAACAGCGTTGTCGTCGGTTACGGAAAGAACGCGGCGGGCAACGAGGACATCTATGTCATCAAATATCCGCAGATCCCCGCCCTTGACGTCAACAACAATGCCATCCCCGCATGGACCGCCGTTCCGTTCGACGGCGGCGGCGACGATTTTCCCAATGCCGTCGCCTTCGGCCAGGGGGGGGATATATTCGTCACCGGCTACAGCAGGAATGTGGCGAACGGCAATTACGACGCCTTTGTCGCCAAATACAGCGGCGCGACAGGGGCGCTGATCTGGACGGACACCTTCGATGGCCCGGGTCACGGGGATGACCGTGGGCAGGCACTGGCCGTCGATGCCGACGGTAACCTGTACGTTACCGGATTTACGGTCAACGCGGCCGGCAACAGGGACTTTTTTGCCATCAAGTACGACGGTAGCAGCGCGACGGCAGTGCGGCTCTGGCAGCCGACTTTCTTCGACGGCCCTGCCCACGGCGACGACGAGGCGGTTGCCGTCAGGATAGATCCGCTGGACGGCGCCGTTGTCGTTGCCGGGACCACCCTGACCGCTTCTGCCGACCACGACTTCACCATCGTCAGGTATACGCCAGCCGGCGTGCCCGTCTGGAGCAGGACCCTGCAGCGTCCGGCCACTGACGATTATCTCAAGGCAATGGGGATGGACAATTCGGGCAATATCATCGTTACCGGCCATACCGGCAACGGCGTGACCACCGACAGCATGACCCTCAAGTACGACTTCGAGGGGACGCTGCTTGCCGCCACCATCTATGACGGTGCAGCCCACGGTTTCGATGAGTCGAACGCCGTTGCCGTTAACTCCCTGGGGGAGGCCTACATCGCGGGGTACACGACCAACGGCGACGGCAATGCGGACTACCTTGTCTATTCCATGCCTGCCGCGATCCTCCAGGCTCCCCTGCCGCTAACCGCGACAGCGAAATACACCACGGCAGCATTGAGCTGGCAGGACAATTCGACGGTAGAAGACGGCTACCGTATCCAGAGAAAGGTCGGCGCCTGTTCGGCCGCCAACGTCTGGAGCCAGACCGATCTGATCGAGACAACGAACCCGGATGTGACGGGCTATCTGGATGCGGGGCTGACCTCCGGGCAGACCTACTGCTACAGGGTCCAGGCCTTCAGGAGCAACGGCGAGGAGTCTCGCTGGGTCGAAAAACAGGTGACGCCTCCGGTTCCGGCGGCTCCCGGTTCCGTAACGGCTACACCTGACAACACCACCCAGGTAACGGTCAACTGGAGCGACAACACCGGCGGCGAGTCTGGATTCATCGTCGAGCGTTGCCTGGACGCTGGGACGGGTTGCGACTTCTCCACCAGGGATACCTTTGTCACTGCGCCCGGCGCCACCAGCTTCACCGACGGCACCGCTTGCGCCGACAAAACCTACAACTACCGCGTCATGGCAATCAACAGGGGGCTCTCGTTCGATGGAGGGGGCGCCTGGACGCGGAGGGCACCGTTCAGCATCGCCGATTTCCAGCCGAACGTCCTCACCAGGATGACCGTTGCCTACGATGGCCGTACGGACCTGGCCGGCGTACCCATGAAGGCGGACTTCAGCGACATCCGCTTTTACGACGAGACCGCCCGGACCGAGCTCCCCTACTGGATTGAGAGCAAAACCGACGGGGTCTCGGCCAACGTCTGGATCAAGGCGGGGGCAAACAACGCCGTTTATCTCTATTACGGCAATGCGGTTGCTGCCGCGGCGAGCGACGTGAACAACATCTTCGGCAGCGGCCTCGTGGGATTCTGGCCCTTCAACGAGCCCTCCGGAATTCCCGCCGCGACCGCCGATCTGAGC
>DAIEGL010000160.1 GCA_027356255.1 Geobacter sp.
CCCGGACATCCGGCACGCCGGTTTTCATCGACTATTTCCACACGGAAAAACCCAAGACAAAGAAAGCCAAGGTCAGAAAAAAATCGGCACGCAAGCACCACCCCGCCTTGAGCAGGAAAACCCGCAAGACGGCCCGCGCCGCGGCACCGGGCCTCTCCATGGCGGAAATCAGGAAAATACTCGCCACGACGCGCAATTTCGACGGCATGAACCTGAGCCGTGCAAACCTGACCGGTCTCAACTTTGCCGGAGCAACCCTCAGGGGGGCAAAACTCACAAACGCAGACCTGGAACGGACCGATCTGCAGGAAGCCAACCTGGAGCGGGCCGACCTGACAGGCACGAACCTCCACATGGCCAGTCTCTGGTTTGCCAACCTGAATGCGGCAAACCTGGACAAGGCGAACCTGGACGGGGCCATCTGGACGGATGGAAGAACCTGCATTGAAGGCTCCCGCGGTTTCTGCAAGGATGTGATCCCCTGATCGTCACCGGGACCTGAGGCTCCGATCACGCGTACCAGTCCGTACGGGTAAGCGGCAGCATGCTTCTCCCCCTGGACGTCTTCACCAGAAGCGCCTGGTAGACGTTGAGGCGGCCGTGGTCGAAGTTGTATGCCGAACCGGCCATGTAGAGCCGCCATATCCGGTAAGTAATCTCATCCACAACCCTGAGCACCACGTCGTACGCTCCTTCCAGACGCCTGAGCCAGTGACGCAGCGTCAAAGCATAGTGCTCCCGCAGGCTTTCCAGGTCACGAACCTCGAACCCGCTCTGCTCGGCGGATCGAATGGTGGTGCTTATCGGCAACAGCTCGCCGTCGGGAAACACGTAACGATCTATGAAAGATGGCCCGGCAGGAAACGGATCGCTGAGGCTACTGGCGATGCCGTGGTTGAGAAACACGCCGCCGGGCCTCAACAGCCGCCAGGCCCGCTCGAAATACTCATCCAGCTGCGATGTCCCCACATGTTCGAACATCCCGACGCTGGCCAGTTTGTCGAACCGACCCTCTCCATCCACCTCGCGGTAGTCGCAAACCTCCACACGGCACCGGTCTTCCAGGCCGGCCCGGCGGATACGCTCCGTCGCCAGTTCGGCCTGGGGCCGGCTCAGGGTAACGCCGAGCGCCTTCACCCCGTAGTTCTTCGCGGCATGCACAACCAGGCTCCCCCATCCGCACCCTATGTCCAGAAAACGTTCTCCCGCCTTGAGCCGCAGCTTGCGGCATATGTAGTCGAGCTTTCGTTTCTGGGCCTGATCGAGATCCTCCTCAGACGAGACAAAATAGCCGCAGGAATAGACCATCCTTTCATCGAGCCAGATTCTGTAGAAATCGTTGGAAATGTTGTAGTGGTAGGTAACCGCCTGTCGGTCGCGTTGAGAGGAATGAAGCGCGCCGTCGAGCACTGCTCTTCTCTGTGCGGGACTGGAACCATCTCCGCTCGGCAAGGAAAGAAGATGCCTGCCATAATGCATTTTCTCCACCAGACCCCAGCGGAGGTTGAGCAGGGTCTCTCCCAGTTTGAAGGCATCGAGGATATCGCCCTTGATGTCGAAATCGTCGTAGATGAAGGCTTCGCCGATGGTGAGCTGGTTCGGCGGCCAGAACATGCGGCGCAATGCGCCGGGATGCTTGAGAACGAGCGTGAAGGTTGCCGGCATGCAGGGCTCGGCATGCCAGATGGTCCCGTCCCAGAATTGAATGTCGAAATTGCACGGCTTATGCTCCACCAGGAGCTTTTGCAGAAAGACCAGGCTCTCCCGTACCATTCTATCAGGCTCAGCAACATGCATGACTCACTACCTCCTCGCGCCAAATATTAGTTAATTCTAATACAATTACGGTCATTGGCAACAGGAGGAGGACGCAAAAAAAGGAGGGGCTTAAATGGCCCCTCCCCTTTTCTCTTTCATCACCAATACGTCAGTGGCTGCGGCGCGAGCGATCGGCGCGCTGCGTCGGTGCACCGCCACCTTTGGACGTCTGGCGCGTCTGCTGATGCGGCCGTTTTGGGGCCTTTGACTCGGCAGCGCCCGGTTTGCGGCTTCGCGGTTCGCGGGGCGGGCGGGCAAACTCGGCATCCTTCTTGGGCGCCGGCACACTATAGTCGAACCCTTCCACGGTACGGCGCTCCAAAGGACTTTTTAAGGCGCGTTCGATGGCGCGCACCATTGCCGTATCGTCGCCGGTCACCAGGGTGAAGGCATCGCCGCTTCTGGCGGCGCGGCCGGTCCGCCCGATACGGTGGACGTAAGCCTCCGCAGTGTCGGGGATGTCGTAGTTGACCACATGGGAAACCTGGGAAACATCGATGCCTCGCGCGGCGATGTCTGTCGCCACCAGGATCTGGAAAGTGCCGTCGCGGAACCCGTCAAGCGCTGCCTGCCGCCGGTTTTGCGAGAGGTTGCCCTGCAGGGACGCTGCCCGGTAGCCGGCCTTTTCCAGCTGTTCCCCGAGACGCTTGGCGCGATGCTTGGTGCGGGTGAACACGAGGACAGACCCGGTGTCGGTGCGGTGCAGAAGCTCGAGGAGGAGGGGGGTCTTGAGATGCTGTTCGACCGGGTAAAGGGCATGACTGACCGTAACCGGCGGTGCGGTATTGCCGACCTGGACCGTAACCGGATCGTTCAGGACCTCGTGGGCCAGACGGCGGATTTCTTCAGGCATGGTGGCCGAAAAAAGCAGCGTCTGGCGCTGTTTGGGGAGGTGTTTCAGTATCCGCCGGATGTCGGGGAAAAAACCCATGTCGAACATCTGGTCCGCCTCGTCCAGGACCAGCGTCTCGACCCGTGAGACGTCGATGGTGCCTTGGCCGATATGGTCTAGAAGCCGCCCGGGACAGGCCACTACGATCTCAATGCCGCTTTTGAGCTTCTGTATCTGCGGGTTGATGTTGACGCCGCCATAAACAGTGATGCTGCGGAGGCGGGTCTGCTGACCCAGGACACCAAGCGTCACGTTGATCTGCTCCGCCAGCTCGCGGGTCGGGGCAATGATGAGGGCGCGGACATGCCCGCGCTTCCCGTTCATCAAACGGTGCAGGATCGGCAGAGCAAAGGCGGCCGTCTTGCCGGTGCCGGTCTGGGCGAGTCCCATGACGTCCCGTCCAAGCATGACCGGCGGGATCGCCTGCGCCTGGATCGGCGTGGGGGTGACATACCCTGCCGCCGTTATGCCGGCCGCTACCTGGGGTTGAAAATCGAATGTTTGAAAATCCATGAATCTCCTTCTTTCCGTAAAAAAAAAGCCCCGGTTTTTCCGGGGCTTTCGATGAAGTTATCTTATCCGGGAACTGCGATCAACCGACATGAACGTAACAGCTTTAGGGAGAGCATGTCAAGCGGTAAATCCCCCCTCTTTTTCCGACGCTTGACTTTTTGGAGCTATTGGGTTATTGAATAGTAACGATTGATCTTAACCATATCAAGGGCGCATAGCTTAGCTGGTAGAGCAGCCGACTCTTAATCGGCAGGTCGTTGGTTCGATCCCAACTGCGCCCACCAATCTCCTTCCCGCAGGACACTCCCACCCTCCGAAAACGACGCAAAGCCCCGGTTACAGCCAGCGGCAACCTCAGTCGATCTGCTCGGCCAGATAGGTCTGGATACCCATCTGGCTGATCTGGTCGAACTGGGCCTCGATCCAGTCGATGTGCCCCTCTTCCTCGTCGAGGATCGACTGGAACAGGTCGCGGGTGCCGTTGTCCCCTTCCTCGACCGCCACACGGATGCTCTCGTTGTAGCCGCGAATGGCGTCGAGCTCGTAAACATGATCGTTCTGGTGCATCTTTTCCACCTCGGCGCCGATATGGATCTTGTTCAGATTGCTGACGATGGGGCGACCGTCCAGAAAAAGGATCCTGGCGATGAGCTTCTCGGCATGCCTCATCTCGGCCATGGAGCGGCTCTCGATCGCCTTGTGCAGCCTTTCGTACCCCCAGTTTTCGCACATCTCCGCATGGACCATATACTGGTTGATGGCCGTAAGCTCCTCGACCAGCCTTGCGTTCAACTGCTCGATGATCCTCTCGCTCCCCTTCATTTCACGACCCCCTTTCGGCGCGAATCTCAAGCCGGCTTTTTCGGGGAGAAGCCTCCATTACTGACCGGATTTTCCCCCTTTGGGTTTCAAGTATAATATTAACACCATCCAATTCAAGCACGAGGGAAAATTTGCCCTTCCCGGCGGCAAACAGCATTCCTCCGGGAGGGCCATTTGAATCGGGCGGCACAGCCGGTCCGCAGCCACGTTTCCGCAATCACTTGACACCATCAGCTTTAACGGGGTATTAAGATTAGGTCCGGTTTTTTGAAAAGTTGCAATGCCACCTGGCCGGTACAGTATGAAAGAGCAAAGAAATAAGATCGATATAACGGTTTCACCAGTAAGGATTCCCCCCCATGACACATGACAAGGATAAGGATAACCGGCCGCAACTGCGGCTGGTGGTAAACAACGCGGAGAAACGAAAACCCCGCCCCTCGGCCAGCGAAGACGACTTCATCTCCTTCGAGGAGCTGGTTACGCAGCGGGAGGCCTTTCGCTCCGAGTTCTATCGCGGCATGGACCGGCTGCAGAAGACCGCCTATGAAGAGCTTGAACGTTTTTTCACCGACAAGGGATTGCCCTACGGCCTCGACCCGCGCCATGGCCGGCTGCTGGTCCTCCCCGCCGGTGCGGTCTGTCCGGAGACGGCCGAACATGGAGGCGCCCAGGAGGACGAGGTGCTCGTCTATCTGGCTGAAGACGTTACGGGACAGGGGCTCTGTCTCTCCCTGGAGATGCTCCTCCCTTACTACAGCGAGGACGAGGCGGTCATGGAAGACGCGTTCCTCTTTGCCCCGGTGAACCAGTACGGCACGCTCTTCCTCGAAGAGAACCGCCATGACTCGTTCCTCGACCTCATCTACCGCCTGGCATTGCCCCTCTACCCACCGGACATGACCGCAAGACTCCTCGACAGAATGTTTGTCATTGCCGCGTACGAGCTGAAGGAGACGCTGCGCGCTCTGGCAGAATATCCGGCCGGTTAAGATCCTGACACGTTCCCGGCCGGAAACCACCTCAGCAAGGAGGCATCCATGCCCACCTACCGCCATTGCCGTACCTTCACCATCGCCAGCATGCTCGTCACGGCCGTCATCCTCGCTGCGGGATGCGCCAGGTTGCCGGTATCGGGCGCCCTTCCCGTCGGTGTCGCCGTCGCCAGGGTGACAAAGGTAGAGGCGGCATCTCCCTTCGCCTGGGACCCGGGTGGGACGAAAATCGCCCTCGTCAGCGGTTCCTTTGCCATCCACGACCCGGACGCCGACAACAGTCTGCCGCTCGGCGCCGTCCCATCCGCCGTTGCCTGGTCCCCCGACGGCGACCACCTGGCGGCCGCGTTCCCACATGATAAAGACGCCACGCTGCGGATATTCAACACGCGCGGCGCGCTCTTAAGCGAAGCGGACATAAGCGGCCATGTGACGAAACTTGCCTGGCGGAGCGAAGACGAACTGCTCGTTGCCGCCGTAACCATAGATCAGTTATCCTTCGGCGCCGATATCAAGGGGGTACTCTACCGATGGAAGGGGATCGGCAAGCCTGCCGCAACAACCCTCACCGAAACAACGGTCAGGCCGTTCATCGCCAGGTGGCCTTTGGAAACGCTCTACCACACCTTCACCTTCGCCCTTTCCCCGCTCGGCGACGAGATCGTCTATACCCGCCTGCAGGATCCCCCTGCGTTCTCCCCCTACGTCAAGATATGCATCCGTAACCTTGGGAGCGGCGCAGAGCAGGAAGCGGCAATCGCCGCCGTCACCTCCGCCGGCGCGGTCTACTCCGCAGACGGCGAACGAATCCTTTACGGCGACGGCGCCAATGCCAGCCACTGGCTCGACCCCTGGATGGGAAAAGAGCTGGCTACGTTCCCAACTCCGGGTCGCACCATTGCCCTGTCCCCGGGAAACCGCTATGCCCTGATCGACGGCCGGCTGTACCGGGACGGCAAGGAAATGGTCTCCTTCCCCGCGACGAGCGAAGGGGCCTTTGCCCCGGCAGGGGGACGCCTCCTGCTCAGATACGGCGGCAATCTCTACATGATTTCAGGCCTCAGCGAACCTGAGACGGACAAGAAGGTCCCGGCCGGCAGCGAACGCCTCCTCACCCTGCGCAAATGGCGGAGCGAGGGGCTGATCTCCGTTCCCGACTACCAATCCGCCAGAGAAAGGATGCCTCTCCAATGAAAATCCTCATCGCCCGTTTAACCCTCTTCGCCATCACAACCCTTTCCCTGTCGCACCAGGCAGCCGCCGAAGATTGCATCCCCTGTCACCGGGAAAAGACCCCGGCGGCAGTTCGCCAGTGGGAGACCAGCGCCCATGCCCGGGCGAAGATAGGATGCGAGAAGTGCCACGGCAGCAACCACGACAAGATCGTCAAGGGGGAGGCGAAGGTCGATATGAAGGTCTGCGGTCCCTGCCACCAGAAGGCGCTCAGAGAACACAAGGCGAGCCGCCACGGCATGGGGCTCCATTCCGGCTGGGGATGTACCCGCAACCTGACCAACCGCGACCCCGGCGAATGCCGCTTCTGTCACGAGGAGGGGAGCAGCGCCCCCCTGTCCGGGGTCCAGTGCGCCCGCTTCCTCAAGCAGACGAGCGAAATGGGGGAAATCGGATGCAATTACTGCCACAACGTGGAAAGCTCCTGCGCCTCCTGCCACACCAACCACAACACGTCCCTTGCCATAGTCCGCGACCCCAACTCCTGCGCCAAGTGCCACATGGGACCGGACCACCCCCAGTGGGAGATGTGGCAGACGTCCCTGCACGGCACCCTCAACGCAACGGCCGGCATCTCCACCGGCCCAACCTGCCAGACCTGTCACATGCAGCAGGGGAGCCACAACGTCTCCGTCGGCATCACCATGAGTTCCGGCGGCGTGCCCTATCCATCAAAACAGGCCGAACCCGCCCGCAAAGAGATGCTCCAGGTCTGCGGCCAGTGCCATGCGCCGGAGTTCGCCCGCAAGGAACTGGCACGCGGCGACGCGGTCCGCAGCCAGAGCCTCGCTATCGTCAAGGAGGCGGAAAAGATCATCTGGGACCTGTACGACCACGGCCTTCTCGACCCGATGCCCGACCAGCGCCCCGACCACCCGTTGAGCGGCAAGAAGCTAGTCACCGACAACCAGATGCTCTACGAGGACACCTCCCACATCGAGCGGCTCCTCTTCAAGATGAAGAAGTACGACTACGCCAGGACCATCAAGGGGGCCTACCACCAGAACCCTGCCTACACCCACTGGTACGGCAACGCCGAACTGAAGATGG
The DNA here is from genome assembly GCA_027356255.1 of Geobacter sp. GTDB lineage: Bacteria > Desulfobacterota > Desulfuromonadia > Geobacterales > Geobacteraceae > Geotalea. The sequence goes on from DAIEGL010000160.1 coordinate 7,324, forward strand.
ACCTAGTGGACATCAAGGCAGAAGCCAGCAGGCTGCGGGAACGGGGCAAAACCCCGGCGGCCGGCAAAGCGGGGAACGGTTCAGCCTCCGAGGAAGAGACGTTGCGAGCCCTGAAAAGCAAGGTCGAGCGGGGTGCCATGTCGGAAGAGGAGTATGCAGCGGAGAAGAAAAAGGTGCTGGAACGGTTGAAGTGAGGCAAAACGAGCGAGCCAGGAAGTGCCGCAAAATGATGAAAGAGGAGGAATACGGTAAGATTGACGCATACGGCTTGAAATTTTCCATTGTGCCGGTAAAATCTTACACATTGTTAAATGTGATTAATTCTTAAACAAAACGGAGGGGATGGCCATGGGACTGTTCGCCGTCAAATTGCTGATGCTGGTTTTTTTAATCGGCACGGTCTCCCCTCCCCCGTGCGGAGGGGCGGAGCAAGGGTTGAAGACGATCGGCATCAGGGCCGGCCTCTCGGCGACGCCGAAGCACGAATTCTTCCGACAGTACGAGGCTTATGCGGTGTACGCCCTGCCATGGGACTGGCGCGCGGACTCCGGATTGGGAGTGGCATTGCAGCTGAATACCGCCGCCGGGGTTCTTCGGGGGGGCGGGAAATACGGTTTCATCGGCTCCATCGGCCCCGGCCTCAGCATCGACAAACCGGGCTGCGGCCTGTCCATGGATGTGGGAGGGAGCGCCGCCATCCTCAGCAGGAGGGTGTTCGGTTCCCAGGACTTCAACGGCATGCTCCAGTTTATGGCCCATGCCGGGCTGAACTACCGTTTCGACTCTGGACCGGGGATCAGTTACCGCTTCCAGCACATGTCGAACGGACACATATATCCGGGCGGCAATCCCGGCCTCGACCTGCACATGGTCAGCCTGAGCTGGAACTTCTGAAATCCGGTCAGACGATGACCCTGACAAAGTCCTCCACAGTCGTTATCCTCACCGGCGCATGACAGCAAAAGTCACCATCCACCTGGACCGCCTTGCCCCCCGAAATCTCCAGCTCGCGGGCAGGGAAAAAGGCGACGTCCTGTCCATGTGGCGCCCGCCCCGCAACCATCTCCAGGGCCAGTTTCAGGTATGTCCGCCTCTTTCCGCCCCTGACGCAGAAGAGCTGGAACCCAGGCGTAAAGATGTCCGCCGCGCGGGCAATGACAAAATCACCGCCGTATTTTGAGCCGTTGCAGACGACGGCGCTGTGACAGTCCACCACCCAGCCGTCGGCCCTCACCTCCAGCCGCTGCCGGTCCCAGGCTGCAAGCGTCCGCAGCGCCGACAGGAAATAGGCCCCCTTGCCGAGGATCTTCTTCTCCCCCAAGCGGACGTTTTCGACCACCGCGCCGTCAAAGCCGATGCCGGCCATGAGGAAAAAATATTTCCTCTCTGCTTGCGCCTCCAGCAGGCCTGCCTGGAGCGGGCGCGACTCTCCCCTGACGATCTTCTGCACTGCATCATCCGTTGAGTTGATTTTGAGCTCACGGGCCAGCACATTTGCCGTGCCGAACGGAAGAACCCCTATCGTCGCCCTGCCGGGAACAACTCCGTTCATCACGCCGTTTATCGTGCCATCGCCCCCCCCCACCACTATGAACGGCTCCGCCTCCTCCGTACAGGCGCGCCGTGCGAACAGGGGCGCATCCGCAGCACAACCGGTAAGCATGAGTTCAGGGAGAAGCCCTCCCCCTCGCAAGGCGGCCGTGACCGCTTCGATTTTGCTTCTGGAATAGCTCCCCGAAGTGGGATTGACAATCAAAAAGCAACGCTTGGCCACCTAAGGTCCCTCCTTCACTTTATCCAGCAGCTACTTTATAGAACGGATAGGGTGCAGCGTTCAAATGCTTTTTGTGCCGGTGCAAATTTTGCTACCAGGTCGTGAATAGTCTGGACTTTCCCGTCGAATATGCAGTAAAGTCGGTGGCAGCAGGTCCCTGCCAAGCCTCTCCGAGTACGGAACCATTTAAAATATAAAAGGAAAAACGAGCTCATGTTGTCGAAAAACAGATACCGCTCCCTGTACACCCTCCTCTTGATTGTCGTCATATCTTCATTTCTCATCCGAACGATTCTCCTGATCAAATCGCTGCCCAACCTGGACCTGACACCCTTCCTGCTGGCAAAGATTTACGGCGTCGGCCTGTTTTTCGACTGCGTCACCTTCAGCTACGCCGCCGTCCCGTTTGTACTGGTTACCATCCTCCTCCCCGATAAGGCATTCAACAGCAAGTGGTTCAGGCCATTGGCCTACCTCGTCTGCTTCATCCTTACCTACCTGATGCTTTTCGATGCGGTTGCCGAATACACCTTTTTCGACGAGTTTGCCACTAGGTTTAACTTCATAGCCGTCGATTACATCATCTATACGTCCGAGGTCATCCGCAACATCCGCGAATCCTACCCGGTCAACTGGATTCTCGCTGCGATTTTCATCCTCAACATCTTCATCTTCCCCTTCGTAAAAAAAGAGCTGGACCACTCTTTCGGCGCCGGCTCCCGCATTGGCAAGAGGCTCAAGACCGGCCTGGCTTTTCTGGCGCTCCCTATCCTGTCGTTCGCCTTTGTCGATACCTCCATGTCGCAAGTTTCACCGAACAACTACGCCGACGAACTGGCCGGAAACGGCATCTACAACCTTTTTGCCGCCTTCAGAAACAACGAGCTGGACTTCAACAAATTCTACGTAACAAAGGACAACAAGGTGGTCCTGGCCAGGCTCAGGGGACTATTGCAGGAAAAAAACAACCACTTCGCCGGTTCGGAAAACAGTGACATCTCCCGGGTCATAGAGCACAATGGGTCGGAAAAGCACTGCAACGTCATAGTAATCGTCGAGGAGAGCATGAGCGCGGAATATCTCACCGCCTTCGGCAACAAAAAGGGGCTGACGCCAAATCTGGACAGGCTGGCCGGCGAATCGCTGTTCTTCACCCACCTCTATGCCACCGGCACAAGGACGGTGCGCGGACTCGAAGCTATCACCCTGGGCATCCCCCCCCTCCCCGGAACGTCCATCGTCAAACGCCCCAACAATGAGAACTTTTTCTCCTGGGGCTCGGTGATGAAGGACAAGGGGTACGACAACAAATTCATCTATGCGGGGCACGGCTACTTCGACAACATGAACTATTTCTTCGCCAACAACGGCTTTGACACGGTCGACAGACTGGACTTCGCCAATGACGAGGTGACGTTCACCAACGCCTGGGGAGTCTGCGACGAAGACCTGTTCAACAAGGTCATAAAGGAAGCAGACAAATCCTACCAGCAGAAAAAACCGTTTTTCAGCGTGGTAATGACTACTTCCAACCACCGGCCGTTCACCTATCCGGGCGGAAAGATCGACATCCCCTCCAAGGCCGGTCGTGACGGTGGAGTAAAGTATGCGGATTACGCCATCGGCAGGCTGCTGGCAGAGGCGAAGAAACAGCCATGGTTCAATGACACCGTTTTCGTCATAGTAGCGGATCACTGTGCAGGGAGCGCGCGCAAAATCGCCCTGCCGGTTAAAAACTACGAAATCCCGCTCTTCATCTACGCACCCGCACTTGTAAAGCCGCAACGGATTGACCGGATGATGAGCCAGATCGACATCGCCCCCACCGTGCTCGGCCTTTTGAATTTCAGCTACACCACCAAGTTCATGGGTAAGGACGTTCTCAACGGTGACGACGTCCCCGAACGGGCGTTCATCTCCACCTACCAGAAGCTCGGTTACATAGAAGGAGACAAGTTGCTGGTCCTCGGCCCGAAGAGGGAAGCCGATTTCTTCAGCTTCACCCGCGAGGACGGCAATACAACCTCAATAAAGCCCCAGGACGGGCTGCTGCTGGATGCGCTCGGCTACTATCAGGGAGCCAATTATATCTACAAGAACCGGTTGAACCGCCTGCAATGACCCACCGCTCCGGGACTGGCGCCACAATTTTTTATTGTCAAATAATTTGAAGGTGTGCTATCTTAATCAGTGCTTACAAATATCCAACAGGAGGATAACGGTGAAGAAGACATTAGTAGTTATGTTGGCAATCGTTGCTCTTGCAGCTACCGGTTGCAAGAAAAAAGAAGAAGCTCCCCAGGGCATGGCACCGGAAACGGGTGCACCTGCTCAGATGCCTGCCGGTGCAGCACCGGGTGGCGACCCCCATGCAGGCCTGAAGCCCCAGGAAATCCCCGCCGGTTCCGGCCACAAGGGAAAAGTCATTGAAACCATGGATTCCGCTGGATATACCTACGTTCAAGTGGAAGAAAACGGCCAGAAACTTTGGGTTGCGGTCATGCAGACTAAGGTGAAGGTCGGTGACACCGTCGAATTCCCCGACTCACCGCCGATGGTTAATTTCCAGAGCAAGACGCTGAAGCGCACCTTTGATAAGATCATTTTTGCCCCTGGCTTGAGAGTTTCCAGCAAATAAGCATCTTGTCTCCTGTGTTAATCTACAAGGCGAAACCCGCAAGGGTTTCGCCTTTATTTTATTCACCTAGTGCGCGTAATCCGTCCTGCGCCGCCTTGTCCAGCGGGTTTATGGAAAGGGCTCGCTGGAAATTGCGGATCGCCTCCGGCCTGTTTCCGACAATCGTGTTCAGCTCCCCCAGAGCAGAATATGCAGGAGCATGGACAGGAACGAGCCTGACCACCCTATTGAAGGCACGAAGGGCGCGATCCCATTGTTCTGTCCTGCCGTAAAGCTCCCCAAGACACAGCCACCCCCACGGGTTTTCCGGTTCCCTTTCGGTGATCTCCACATATTCCCTCTCCGCGGACTGCCATTCCCCTTTCTCCTCGTGCATTTCCCCAGACATTATGTTGGTCGTATGGCAGTAACCGAGCAGGTTCTTCTGGGCACGGAAATCGGCAGTGGTAAAGCGACCGGCATCCGCAGCCCTGCTCAGCGCCTTCAGCAGTTCCTTTGTAGCTGACGCAACAAACGGGTCTTCACGCACATAAAAAGCCTCCCGCCGGTCCTTCAGGAAAACGTCTCGTCCAATCGTCCCGGATTTCACACTCCGGACAAAAAGCGCAGTGCCGGGATAATACACCAGTGGCGAAACCTGGCCGTCATGGGGTCTGATAGCCTCTATCAGTCGCATGGAAGCCTTGAGTTCCTCGTCTGTCTCACCGATAACGCCGGTAATCAGATAGATGGACAGCTCTATGCCTGCCCCCCTGACCGACGCGGCGGCGCGCCTGACTTCTTCCGTAGTGATACTCTTGCCCAGCGCCTTGAGCAGCCGTGGTGAGCCGGATTCAACTCCAAACTGGATGCATTCGCAGCCGGACCGCTTCATCGCCCGGAGCATTTCATCATCAACGGCATTGACGCGGGATTGACAGTTCCAAAGGATGTGAAGCTTTTCTTCATGCAGCAGCCGACAAAACTCCATGACCCTACCCTTGTCGGCAGTGAAGGTATCGTCACGGATGGAAAAATAGAGGAGTCCATAGCGGTCGCGGATCATCCTGATTTCGTCAACCACCCCTCTCGGAGAGCGAAACCTGATGAACCGCCCCCAGAACAGCGGAGACGAGCAGAAAACGCACGCCGCCGGGCATCCCCTTGAAGTGACGATAAATTCAAGCTGGCGGTGAACATCGACACCAATTCCCCCGTCATAATAGGCGGCGGGAATGGGGAGAGAGTCGAGGTCGGAGATGGGTAGCCGGGGAGTGGTGGAAACAACTGCGCCTTCACGGCGAAAGGCTATCCCATTCACCTCACCGAGGGATGGCACACCCTTTCCGGCGAGGGTATTCACCAGCTCGGCAAATGTGACCTCCCCCTCTCCCATCACCACGGCATCCACCTCGGTATACCGGGCGAGAATCTCCTGAAACTGGTGGGTGGCGTGGGGACCGCCGAAAACGACAAAGGTGGAGGGGTTGATTTTTTTGGCGAGCACGGCCAGCTTGAGCGACTCGAAGCGATTGTGAGTGAATTGGGAGACACCGAGAACATCCGGCCGCAAGGTTGCGAGGGTGGATTCTACATCCTTCCAGCTGTGCCGTGAAAAATTGGCTAACCGTGTCAGATGGCCTTCTCTGCGGAGAAAAGCATTGATATATCCCAGGCCGATGGGAAGTAGGGATGTGTAAGGATCTTTTGCACCGCTGATATTGGATTTGTAGGCGAGCAGCACCTGCATCGGCAAATTCCTTCGCGATTCTTCCATAAAAAAATCCGGCCAGAGACCGGATTTTCAACAGCTATGTATTGTCCATTATTTCACCTGGGTAGTAAGCCCCAGTGAATCGTTCGTAACCGCTTCATCCGCCGACTCCTCTTCGACACCCAGCATGAGGTCATCAAACTTGAAAATATCCGGGTTGATCTTGGCGATGCGCTTGGCGCCGATAAAACGCGAACGATAATAATCGGTATTCATCGGCGAGATGACCACACGCCGGTCCCGTGACGAAGCATGGATCATCTTGTTGTTACCGAGATAAATGCCGACATGGGAGGGGTACGAAGCATAGGTGCGGAAGAAGATCAGGTCTCCCTTCTGCAGATCGCCGGGAGCCACCTCGGTTCCCATGCTGAACTGTTCCCGGGCAGTCCTGGGGAGAGACACCTCTAGTTCGCGGAAGACCTTCTGGACAAAACTGGAACAGTCGATACCGTTCCTCGAACTGCCGCCGAACCGGTAACGGGTACCGAGAAAACCGTACGCTGACTTTTTCAGTTCCTGGATGCTGTCCACCTTCAGCTCGGCGCTTTTTTTCAGGTCAACCTGCTGGTCCGGGTCCTGCTCGGTAAGTTCCGACAGGCTCTGTTCATAATCCTTTTCGTTAAAAAGATCGCTGTGGCGCAACTGAAGTTTCCTGGCGGTCCGTTGCGGCGGCTCTTCGGCAGCGGTTTCTTCCCGCAGCACCAGTATCTTGCCGGCTTTCACCCGGCTGCCGGTCAGGTTGTTGAGGCGCTTAAGCTCGCTTACCTTAACACCGGTCTTTCTCGCAATCCGGGATAGCTTCTCACTCTTTTTGACCTTATATGTGGCAACCTTGGCTTTTCCGCCCGTCCCATGATCTCCGCCCGAGCCGTTCACAACCGATCTAGGGGGTACGATTAGCACATCTTTCGGTTTTATGTGATTGCTTACCAGGTTATTGGTCGATTTGAGCTCTTCTACTGTGACGTGGTACTTCTGGGCGAGGGAATAAAGGGTTTCGTTCTTTTTTACTTTATGGGTTTTTGCGGCGAGAGCAAGAGAAGGAAAGGAGAGGAGGATAACGCATAATAGCAAAAGCCTAATGTTATTAGTCATGTGCCCCCCTTTTTGTTTTAGAATAAATAAAAAAGTTTGTTATTTATATAACAAAATGATTGTTTTGTCAACCCCCCGGGAAATCGCACCAGTCAAGGCATTTGAAATCTAGCGCCCAGTCGTGACAATCCGTATCCTGACCGGCTCATCCATAAGAACCCTTATCTGCGACGCCGGCGACAAGACCCGCCTCTCAATCACGGTGCTTTGCCGTACCTTGGACAGGTCGACATCCTCCGTCTGCAGAGTCTCGAACTGGTCGAGTATGTGCGCAGCCCCTTCCGCCATGACCGTCGGAGGATCGGCCTTCAGCGAACGAATCCGCAACCCGGCAGGGAGCCTTCCCACCGCCTTCACCCTTACGGCAAGCTGCTTGCGGATCTTTTTATCGGTTACCACTTTCACCACCGAACGGTTGAGCCCGGCAATGACCACCCCCGGTGGCAATTTGAAGTCCTCGTTGCGGATGGCCAGACTGTTCGTCCCCTCCTTGACATTGGACAGGTCCAGGTCAGCCACGATATCCATCTGCTTAGGCGAAGGAACGAGATTGGAAAAGACCTTCAGTTGGACATCTACCTCTTCCGGCGAACTTTTTACCAACGCCAGCTTGTCCGGGAGGTTATGGAACTTGATCGGGGCAGTAACGGTGAGTATCCCCCCCTGACGAGCGGTTATCAACGTCCAGCAGGCAAGAACCAGTGCCAGGATCGCAAGTTTGGGCCATAAATTGCTAAACAGCCTGCTTTTTATGGTGATCTTGCTCACCTCCTGCGACGGCGTCGTCAAAAGCGAATGGAGCCGGTCATGGAGCTGTTCCGGCGATTTGATTTTGTGCAGTTCACCGGCAAACGCCAGTGTCACCTCTCCACGCTCCTCCGAGACTATCACCACGGCCGCATCGGAACGCTCCGCAATGCCGAGTCCGGCCCGGTGCCTGGTACCGTAATACTGGGGGATATCGTTGCTGGTAGAGAGGGGGAGATGACAGGAAGCTAGAGCGACGCGACCGTCACGTATCAGGACGGCCCCGTCGTGGAGAGGGGTCCCCTCGTTGAAGATGCTCATGAGAAGCTGGCTGCTGGGGAGGCTGTCCAGTTGTATCCCGTGGAGCAGATAATCGTCAAGCGCCTCGTTGCGCTGGAAAACGATGAGGGCGCCGGTTTTCTCCTGGGCCATCGCAAAGACGGTCAGGGAGAAATCCATCAGGTCAAGCTGCGAGGCACTCCCCTGGCGGCCGAAGAGATTCCTCAGAAGACTGAAGCGATAGAGGGCCTGACGGATCTCGGACTGAAAGATGACGATCAGCAGAATGAAGAGGACCGTCCCCAGTTCCTGGAGAATCCAGCTGGTCATGAACAGGCCGAGATTTTTCGTGATCACGTAGAGGAGCCCGAGAAACCCCAGCCCGATCACGACCTGCAACGCCCTCGTGTTCTTGAACCAGCTGTAAAGCTGGTAGACAAGAAAGGTCATGATGAGTATATCGGCGATGTCCTGGGGACGAAAATATGGGAACAA
>DAIEGL010000165.1 GCA_027356255.1 Geobacter sp.
AACGCATTCAATCTGAACCCGAGGTGGCAATGATGGATACAACCGCAAAAGGCACGGTCATTGTGGTTGACGATGACCCTTATGTCCTCGACAGTACGGCATCGCTTCTCAGCGTCTACGGATTCACGGTCCGTACCTTCAGCGACGGCGGCATGGCGCTGAAAGCTTTCAGGGACGGTGCGGCAGACGCAGTGCTAACCGACGTCAACATGCCGGTAACGACAGGGATCGACGTACTGGAAAGCATCCGGGAGCGGGACCGGGAAACGCCTGTCATGCTCATGACCGCCTATGCCGAGCTCGATCTGGCGGTCTCTGCCATAAAGAAGGGGGCCTTCGATTTCATCATCAAACCGTACAACCCCCTCCAGCTCATTCATGCCGTAGAAAAAGCGGTCGATTACAAAAGATTGCTCCAGCTTGAGAAGGGGTACAAGTCGGAGCTGGAACGGACCATTGCCCAGAGGACCCGCGAACTGGCCAATGCACTGTCGATGATGAAGAGCATGAGCAGGGAGACCATTGAACGCCTTACCGCTGCGGCCGAACTGCGGGACGAAGACACCGGCATGCACATATCCCGCATCGGCATGTACGCCAACCGGATCGCCCGGACGCTCCAGCTTTCGGACGACTTCGTCGAGACCATCACCGTCGCGGCTGCTATGCACGATGTGGGGAAGATAGGTATCCCCGATGCGATCCTCTTGAAACCGTCGTCGCTCACCGCGGAAGAGTTCAGCATCATCATGACCCACACGACGATAGGGGAAAAGATACTGCGGGGCTCTTCCCATGCCATGCTGCAAATGGCCGCATCCATCGCCCTGAATCACCACGAGAGATGGGATGGCACGGGTTACCCGAACCGGCTCCGCGGCGAAGAAATCCCCATCGAGGGGTGCATCGTGATGCTCGCCGACCAGTATGACGCCCTGCGCAGCAAGCGCGTCTACAAGCCACCCTTCGACCATGACGCGGCGTGCAGGATAATCATCGAAGGCGACGGCCGCACCAGGCCGGAGCACTTCAATCCACGGGTGCTGTCCGCATTCATCAGAATCGCTCCGCTCTTCGACGAGATATTCAATACCAATATGGATAAAACTGCCGCCTGAGGTCGCTTCTCCGGCCCCAGAAGCGACCGTTCCGAGAACCGTATGCCTCCATTCAGCCTGAAGACCAAGATGACCTGCATGGTCTCCCTCCTCGTCGTGGCGCTCCTCTCGATCATGGCATTTTCTTCACTGGAGTACTTTGACGAACAGTTCAAGGAAACGGTGGCCAGCCAGCAGTTCACCATGGTCTCGGCAATGGCCGACGAAATCGACAGCAAGCTCTCCACCATCCAGAACGAACTGTCGGCGGTCGCAATGGAGATCAAGCCTGAACTCCTTGCAAATCGTGCCAAGGCGCAAAGGTTTCTCGACAACAGGTTCGACACCCGACAGATTTTCGACAACGGTATCTACATTTTCCGCCCATCCGGCAGGCTCCTCGCCGGGCACCCCATGGAACCGGAACTGTGGACAAAGGACTATTCCGACCGCGAGTATTTCAGGGAACCGCTCGCAAGCGGCAGACCGTATATCTCCAAGCCGTTCTTCTCCCGTCAGCAGCATCGTCATCCCGTGTTGATGTTCTCGATGCCGGTTCTGGACGAAAGGGGACGCACGGTGGCGATACTCGCGGGGAGCCTCGACCTGATGAAGGACAATTTCCTCGGGAAACTGTCAACCGTCAGGATCGGCCGGGGGGGATACCTCTATCTCTATGCCGCCGACAGGACCATGATCATGCACCCCGACCGGGGGAGGATTCTCAGGCAGGACGTCCCCCCCGGCGCCAACACGCTTTTCGACCGGGCGATCAAAGGCTTTGAAGGGACAGGGGAAACCGTGACCTCAAGGAAGCTGCGGACACTGAGCTCGTTCAAGCGGCTGAGATCGGCGGACTGGATTCTCGCGGCAAACTATCCCCTGGCAGAGGCGTTTGCCCCCATCGACCGCGCAAAGAAATTCATGCTTGCCGCGCTTCTGGCCATGGTCTCTTTTTCCGTCGTCTCCGTCTGGTTTTTCATGCGACATCTGACCTCTCCACTGCTCCTGTTCACGAGCCATGTCAGGGGGATATCGGACCAGAGCGACTCACACCCCCCGATTGCGATCAGCGCCAACGACGAGATCGGGACCCTTGCCCGGGCCTTCAACAGGATGCTGTCCAGACTGGACGAGCAAAAGCAGGCCATGCAGGGGCAATTGCGCTTCCTGCAACTGCTCATCGACACCATTCCCCATCCCGTTTTCTACAAGGACGCAGAGGGGCGGTATCTCGGCTGCAACCGCGCCTTCGAATCCCACCTCGGTCTCACCAGGGAAGAGCTGATCGGGAAAAGCGTCTATGACATCGCCCCCCCGGATCTGGCCGAACGGTACTACCAGGCCGATGCCGAGCTGTTCGGACAGCAGTCGGTGCAGACCTACGAGAGCTCCGTGCAGCACGCAGACGGCACCTTGCGGGACGTCGTCTTCTCCAAGGCGACATTCCCCGCCGCTGACGGTGCCCTCGGCGGGCTGATCGGCATCATACTCGACATAACCGAACAGAAACGGACGGAAAAGGAGATAAAGCACGCCCTGTCGCTGCTCAGGGCGACCCTTGAATCGACCGCCGACGGCATTCTGGTCATGGACCGGCAGAAGAGAATCATCAGTTACAACAGGAAATTCGCCGAGATGTGGCAGATCCCGGAATCCTGGCTCGCAGAAACGGACGACGACAGGCTGCGCGCGTTCGTGCTCCACCAGCTGAAATCCCCCGCAGAGTTCATGGCACGGGTCAAAGAGATAAACGACCGACCGGAGGGAGAAAGCTACGACGTCCTGGAATTTGCGGACGGGAGATATTTCGAGCGTTTTTCCAAGCCGCAGACCATCGAGGAGAAGATAGTCGGCAGGGTCTGGAGTTTCCGCGACATCACCGGGCAGAGAAAGCTGGAGAATCAGCTCAGGCAAGCGCAGAAGATGGAGGCCATCGGCACCCTGACCGGGGGGATCGCCCATGACTTCAACAACATACTCACCGCCATCATCGGTTACGGCAACCTGGTCCAGATGCAGACGGACGCATCGGACCCCCGGAGCCATCTCCTGGAACAGATGCTCGCCGCAGCGGACAAGGCATCCGCCCTCACCAAGGGGCTATTGACCTACAGCCGGAAACAGCCCCTCAATCCGTGCCAGGTGGACCTCAACGAGATCGTCAAGAGGTCCATGAAACTTTTATCCAGGCTCATCAGCGAAAACATCGAATTCTCGTCCCTTACGACCGAGCAAAAGGTGTGGGTCATGGCCGACAGTGGACAGATTGAGCAGGTCATCATGAACCTGGTCACGAACGCCAGGGACGCCATGCCTGAGGGGGGAAGGCTCGCCATCGCAACCGACCTGGCGAGACCGGACGACACGTTCGTCAGAAGCCAGGGATGCGGCCTTGCCGGGACATACGCCATCCTGTCCGTTTCGGACACTGGGGTGGGGATGGAAAAGGTGATGACGGAGAGGATCTTCGAACCGTTTTTCACCACCAAGGAGGTGGGCAAGGGTACCGGTCTCGGTCTCTCCATCGTTTACGGCATAGTGAAGCAGCACAACGGCCTCATCCAGGTTGAAAGCGAGCCCGGAACAGGCTCTCTGTTCAAGGTCTATCTCCCCTTAAGCGACGGCCCCGCGGCGGAACCACCAGCCCCCTCCCATGAGGTCAAGACCGGCGGAACGGAGACGATCCTCCTCATAGAGGACAACCCGGAGGTGAGGCAGTTTCTCAAGGCGCTCCTGGAGCAATACGGCTACAGGATCATAGAAGCGGCTGACGGGGAGGAAGCGGTGGAAAGGTTCATCGAGCAGCAGAGCGACATCCGCCTGCTGCTGCTCGATGTGATCATGCCGAAGAGGAACGGGAGAGAGGTTTACAACGAGTTGAAACGGCTGCGGCCCGACATCAAGGTGCTCTTCACGAGCGGTTACAGCGCCGACATTATCAGCAGGAACGGCATCCTGGAAGAGGGACTGGATTTCATCTCAAAGCCGCTTGCCCCGGCCGCCCTGCTGGCCAAGATCAGGGAGGTGCTGGACACCTAGAAGCCCCTAGACCCTGAACTCCTCTATCTTCGTTTCGGAAAATTCGTTTTTGACGATCATCTGCTTTTCGCTACTGTCCGCCACCACTTTTATGGTACATTCCTGTGCGGGCGCCGCCTTTGTATAGCGGAGGAGGATCTTTGCCGCGGTTTCCAGCGCCGTCACGTCGAGTTTGCCCATGACGACCGTGAGCGGGCTCCCCCCCTCTTCCCAGCGGAGCGCAGCCTCGCCGCCCTGCACTGCGGCCTCCAGCACATGGTTTTCCGCCTCGTTGCGGCCGACTATGACCTTGGTCCTCTCGCCGATGCGGAAATGCCGGCCGAGCTTCAGGAGGCGGAAATCGCGCGGATTGAGGGTGTCGGAATGGTCGAACACGTCTTTCACCTTGGAGACGAAGGAGAGCTCGGTCAACAGGCAGCCGCCTGCCGGGCAGGGATAGTTTTTCACATCCAGCTCATCGGCCAGCTGCATCTGCTCCTTGCGGGAGCGTCCCTGGATGGCGAGGAGCCGCTCCCGGTCCACCCATCCTTCCGTCTCGGGAATGGTGGGCGCAAAGTGCTTGGCTGAAAGAGGGCGGAGAAGCAGCCCTTCCAGCCCGCTCTCCCGCTCGATCAGGCGAAGGGTGTCGCGGCGCTGGCTCATGGGGCGCTGTCCGAGGACCTCGCCGGTAATGACGAAATCGGCGCCGCTTTCCGCCATGTACTCCTTCGCCTTCCGGAGGAGGAATATGCGGCAGTCTATGCAGGGGTTCATCCCCTTGCCGTAGCCGTGCTTCGGATTTCCGACTATCTCCAGGTAATCGGTACCCTTGTGCATCACCTTGATGGGGATGTTGAACTCTTCGGCGACCCTGACCGCCTCCGACTTGCAGCCGGCATTCTTGCTGGTGCAGGTGCAGAAGGGGGAGGTGAAGTTGAGGGCCTCGACGGCTATCCCCTGCTCCAGCATGACCTTGACGGCAAGGGTTGAATCGAGTCCGCCGGAGAGAAGGGCGAGCGCTTTTTTTTGCATGATTTCTCCTGTGGTCCCATGCCGGAGCGGATGAGCACCGCTATGCCGCGACACGGAACCGGTTGTATTTTTTCCCGAGGCTACCACAAGCGGCGGAAAAATGTAAAGCTATTGGGTATATTCTCTGATCCGGCGGGGCCGATTGCCGATAAGCATTGAGTCATGGAGGTGGCTATGGATAAAGTTGTCAAAGGTGGATCCATCGGATCGATCCTTCTCCGGTCGCAGATCATCACCGAAAGCGAACTGGAGGCGGCCCTGGCGGAACAGAGGGCTTCCGGCAGCCGCATCGGAGAGGCGCTGATCAAGCTCGGGGTGGTCACCCAGGAGGACATCGACTGGGCGCTCTCCAACCAGCTCAATATCCCCTATGTGCGGCTCAAGAAGGAGAATATCGGCAGTATGGCCGTTGAACGCGTCCCGGCCGAAGTTGCCCGGCGCTACAACCTCATCCCCCTGTTCCTCACCGGTGACGAGCTGAGCATAGCCATCGCCGATCCGTTGAACAGCGAGGCGGTCAGGGTCGTGGAAAGCCTGACCGGTTGCCAGATAACGGTTTCAGTGGCGCTCATCCGCGAAATCCGCGAGATGCAGGACCTCTTCTACGGCAAGGAGAAAGCGGCCGCCACGTTCGGCTTCACCTCCGGCTTTTTCCCCCCCCGCGTACTGGATGCCGCCAACGCAGACCTCTCCGGCGCCAGGCTCCTCGACTACCTCCTCCTCTCCATCATCCAGAAGAAGCTCGCCTCCCTGTCGCTGCAGCCGATGGGGGACACAGTCCAGATCGTGGGGAGAACCGGCGGCATAGCCAGGGAAATGGGAAGGCTCGAAACCACCCATTACCCCGAGCTCCTGCTCCGCATCAGAAAGCTCGCCAGGATCAACGGTTCAAACGGACCGTCGGTACGGGGGGTGCTGGCGTTCCTTTTCAAGGGGAAGAAGGTCCGCTACCATGTGTCCCTTTTGCGAGGACAGGGGGGAGATTACGTCACCTTCAGGCTCCACATCGCTGCGACTTTCCCCGCTTCCGTGGCCGATTTGGGGCTTTCGGCGGAGAAGGGCCGACTGTTCCGCGAACTGGCCGCCGTCGAGACCGGGATGTTGCTCTTCTCGCAGCGGGACGCAGACGAGCGGTGCCGGTTCATCGACCTCTACCTGGATGAGCGCGCCACCACCGGCAAAACCGTCCTGGTCCTGGGGGACAGCGTGGGAAAGGGGAGTAAGAAGTTTCCGCGCATCCCCGTCCAGCATGGAAACCGTGCAGAACTGGGGGCATTGATAATGGCCTCCCTCGACCACGACCCGGACATCATCGTCATCGAGGACGCCACCGACAGCCAGGCATTCATCGCCGCAGGAAAGGCGGCCATGCGCGGCAAGCTGGTGTTGGCGGGCATTTCCTTCGGCGGCGTCACGGCAACCTTCAAGAACCTCCTCTGCTACTGGCACGAAGGCTACTTCATCCCGACCTTCGTGAGGGGGGTGATCTCCTTCAAGGGGCTCCTCACCCTCTGCCCCCACTGCAAGGAGAGCTATCTGCCGACGCCGGAGGAGCGTACCGCCCTGCGCATCGCCGTCCCTGCCGCCACCAGTTACCGGGCCAGTGGATGTCCGGCCTGCGACCATACGGGGTATGCGGGGCGCAAATACCTGACGGGGCTCATCCCCTTCGATCCCCCCATGCTGGATGCGTTTGAAACCGCCAGGGACAGCGCGGAAATCCTCGACTACCTCAAAGGCAGGGGATACCGCGGCGTCCGGGAAGAGGGGCTTGATCTCTTGAATGACGGCGAGATCTCGCCCGAGGAATTTGCCGCCTCAATCATCTATTAACGGAGCACGACGACATGGCACGCATTGACGCACTATTCAAAATGATGCACGAGCAGGGAGCCTCGGACCTGCACCTCTCCAGCGGCGCCCCCCCCATCTTCCGCCTGCACGGGGAGATGGAACGGCTGAACTTCAAGTCGCTCTCCCACGAGGACCTGAAGTCCATCCTTTACGAGATACTGAGCGAGAAGCAGATCGCCGATTTCGAAGCGCGGAAAGACCTGGATTTTGCCTATTCCGTTCCGGGGCTCGCCCGCTTTCGCGGCAACATCCTCATGCAATACCGGGGCATAGCGGCGGTCTTCCGCATCATTCCGAGCAAGATCCTCACCGCCGACGACCTGAACCTCCCGGAAGGGGTGCGCAAGCTCACCATGCTGAAGAAGGGGCTGGTCCTCGTCACGGGGCCTACCGGCTCCGGCAAATCCACCACCCTGGCGGCGATGATCGATCTGATAAACTCCACCCGCCGCGAGCATATCCTCACCCTGGAAGACCCGCTCGAATTCATCCACGAAAACAAGATGTCCCTCTTCAACCAGCGCCAGATCGGCGAGCATTCCGAAAGTTTCGCCGCTGCGCTCCGCGCCGCGCTGCGCGAGGACCCGGACGTGATCCTGGTCGGCGAGATGCGCGACCTGGAGACCATCAGCCTGGCCATGAGCGCCGCAGAGACCGGCCATCTCGTCTTCGGCACCCTTCACACCAGCTCCGCTGCCAAGACCGTGGACAGGATCATCGACGTCTTCCCCAAGGACGCCCAGGAGCAGGTACGCGCCATGCTCTCGGAATCGCTCAAGGGGGTCATCAGCCAGCAGCTGCTGAAAAACGCCGACGGCAAGGGGAGAACGGCGGCACTGGAGATCATGATGGGGACCCCGGCCATCGGCAACCTGATCCGCGAGGGGAAAACGTTCCAGATCCCCTCCATCATGCAGACCGCCCGGAAAGACGGGATGCAGCTCATGGACCAGCACCTGCTGGATCTGCTGAAGACGAAGAAGGTGGCCCCGGAGGAGGCATACCGCTGCTCCGCCGACAAGAAGCAGTTCGAGCAGTACCTACCCGACCGGCCGCAGCAGTAGCAGTAGCGAGCAGATGCTAGGAAACCGGGCGACGCGCGGTGACGAAGAGCGACGTGCCGATAGGCATGGAGCAGTGCCTGAGGAGAAGGTTCTCCGCCCGAACGAGCTGCAATAGAAGGCTGTTCACAGGCGCCGGCGACAGAGTGACGTCCGACGCGACGTCTTCCGCTTCCGGCGAGCGGGGAAGGAGCCGCTTTGCCAGGCGGCAGCAGGCGATGGGGATGAAGAGGAAAGCGAGACGATAGGTTGCCCTTTCGACGCTGAACCCCTCCCGGGTCAGAAGGGGGAGGAGCTCTCTGCGCGTGTAGCGCTTATGGGTATGGACGGCGATGTCGTGGGTGCTCCGGAGGAATTCATGGGCCGGCAGGTTGAGGATGAGGAGCCCTCCCGGCCTGAGCGCCCGGTAAAATTTTGCGAGTACCGCCGCATCGTCGGCTACGGCACTGTGGTAGAGGACGTCGATGGAGGTGATCACGTCATAGCGCCCCTCCCCCAGATCGGTGCTGTTGAGATTCGCACAGGAAACGGCAGTGAGGCCCCGCGCCCGGCTGAAGGCGATGGCCTCCGGCGACAGATCGCACCCTTCCACCTCGCCGCATTTTTCAAGAAGCTGGCAGAGACGGCCGGTGCCGCAACCGGCATCGAGCATCCGGAGTGACCGCCCACTCCGCTCCTCTTTCGCCACGAAATCGAGGATCAGTTCGTGGAGCGAGGCGTACCACCAGTGGCGGTCCTCGACCTTGAACATCTGTTCATATTCTCGTACGTTCACCCTTTCCCCATCCTCCAACCATCAAAGGAACGCACCGTATCTACGACCCGTTCCGCCTCTTCTGTCGAAAGATCAGGATACATGGGCAAAGACAGTATTTCCCCGGCCAGACGCTCCGTCACGGGAAGACTCCCCTCCCGGTAACCGAGAAAACTGTAGCCCCGCATGAGATGGATCGGCGCCGGGTAGTTGATGCGGCTCTCGATGCCGCATCCTTCCAGGTAAGCCTTGAGTTCGTCCCTCCGGCCGGTTCTGATGGTGTAGAGGTAATACTGGTGGTTCCTGTCGCTTCCCACCGTCGGCAGGGCGATATCCCCCACCCCCGCCAGACCGGTTCCATAGATTGCCGCTATCTTTTCCCGCCGATCTATCTCTCCGTCGAGGGAGGGGAGGCGGAAATCGAGGAGCGCCGCCTGAATTTCGTCGAGCCGCGAGTTGTACCCTTCCTCTTCCGAATAGTACCCCCCCTCCATGCCGTAGAAACGGAGCCGCCGGAGACGCTGGTAAAGGTCTTCCCGCCCCGTCACGGCCATGCCGCCGTCACCGAACCCGCCGAGGACCTTGGTGGGATAGAACGAGAAGGCGCCGACGGCGCCGAAGCTTCCGACCCGCTCCCCCCGGTAGACGGCCCCGGCCGCCTGGGCACAGTCTTCAACCACCTCGATCTTCCGGCTCCGCGCAACTTCGAGGAGCGGCCCCATATCGACCGCCTGGCCATAGAGGTGCACCGGCAGGATGCACCTGGTGCGGGGGGTGACGGCCTCCTCAACCCGGGCAACGTCCATGAGGAAGGTATCCTCCTCCACATCGACGAAGACGGGGGTGGCGCCGGAGGCCCGGATCGCCGCCACAGTCGGCACAGCGGTATTGGCAACGGTGATCACCTCGTCCCCCGGCCCGATGTCGAGCGCCTTGAGCGCCAGGAAGAGGGCATCCGTCCCCGAATTGACCCCGACCCCGAACCGGCAGCCGCAGAATGCGGCGAAGTGCTCCTCGAACGCCGCCACCCGGCTGCCGAGGATGAGGCGGCCGGAAGCAAAGACTTCGTCTACCAGGGCGAGTATCTCTCCGCGGTTCCGCCGGTAATCGTCCAGATAGTCCCAGTAGCGCACCGGCGTCTGGCCGCCGTTTCCCCTAACGCCGTTCTTCTTCATGGCTGCATCCTTTCTCCATCTGGTCGGCAAGGTGGGCGAGGCGCCTCGTCCGCTGGTGGATTTCCCCGAAATCCCCACCGTTTCGAACGATGGCGCAGACGTGCTCGATCATGAGCCGGAAGTGGTCGCAGGGTTGGACAGTGAACGAGGCATCGCAACCGCCGCAGGTCACCCGTACCAGATTCGCCAGGTCGGCTGGGGTCGTATAGGCCCGATCCACCCCGATTTTCCCCAGCTCCCCGATGATTTCGTAGTATGATTCGTACTGCTGGCCAAAGGCGATGGAGAAGGAAAAGATCTCTCCGGCGGAGCTAAAGGCCGTGCCATGCACCGCCACATTGAGCCCGTTGCGATCGAGGGCAAATCCCTTGAAGCGGTAGGCATCCCCCTGCAGAAAATGCAATGCCGTGCTTAAGGGATAGCGGGCAAGGTCGTTGAAGGCTCCTCCCCCCCTGCCCGGGTCGAGACGGAAATTGCCTTCCGCGGGGAAGGGGAAACCAAAGACGCTCCGGAGAGACCTGATCCGGCCGATGCGCCCGGCATCGACCATTCCCTTCACTGCGGCATGCTGGGGGTGATGGAGGTACATGAGGTTCTCGTAGAGGAGGAGCCCCCGTTTTTCGGCGCAGCTGAGCATCCTTTCCACCGAAGCGGCAGAAAGGCCGGCCGGCTTTTCGCAGATGACATGCTTCCCGCTTTGCAGGGCGCGCACCGTCCACTCTTCGTGGAGATGGTTCGGCAGCGAGAGATAGACCAGATCTATTTCTTCATCGGCTAAAAGCTCCTCATAGCCAAGCAATGCATGCGTTTCCCCGGAGGGGAAGGCGGCGCCCCGGTTGCGGCTCGCAACCCCCTTGAGAACGGCCCCTCCGCACTCTTGAAGCGCCGGAATGACCTTCCGCCGCGCGATGTCCGATAAGCCGAGAATCCCCACGCGCACTTTCCTGTCCGAAATCATCATTTCAATTCCCTTGGACCACTAACCGGTGACTTCGTAGATTGCCACTCCCATGCTCGACGGATCAAGGTAAAAGAGATAGGGGCGCAGGCCGGTATCTTCCAGGAGACCGTTATCCGGCGTTATGAGTAATACCTGTCTCGTCCCGTCATCGATCTTGAACGGGTCAAAGAGAGGCCCGAGGCCGGGGCGAAGTCTTTGGAGTCCGCCATCGACCACAATGAAACGTACCCCGTTTTCTCTGGCGGCGCGGATAATCTCTTCGAGGCCGGTCTTCGGGATGGTTGTCCAATCACGTTCCGCATAGTACGCAAGCCTTGCCCATCGGGTCATGATCTTTCCCGGCGGCAGATTCTCCTTCAGCAGGAGGCCGATGTTCTTCTGGTCCCGCCTCCCCCCGTCGCTTTCCGGGTCGTATGGTACGGGAGCGGCATTTGAAGGGATCTGCTTCAGGAGCACGGAGCCGGCAAAGATAACGGTTATAACCAGCGTCAGCGGCGCATGCGCCAGCCATTTCTCCCGCTTGCCAACCCGGAATGCCGGGATTCTTCCGGCAACCAGCCGCTCAAGCAGGCAGCTACCCTCTCCCGCCCAGAGGAAGAGAACCGGCAGGTACTCCTGGGTGTATTCGAGGCTGGCGTAATAAAAGACAATAATGACAAAGAGGGGAGCGAAAGTAGAGAGAAGGAACAGGCGCGGCATGTTTTTTTTGCCCGGTTTGAAGCCCCCCGCAAGGAACCCGGTCAGGGCGAGGCCCCACAGGGGGATCGGGAGCAGGGTTCGCACCACCTCCCTAAGGTTTTTGATACTGTTTGCCCAGACGAAATCGGGGTATCGTTTCAACAGATCCAGATATCCATAGACTCTGGCCCCAGGAACATAGTTCATGTCCGGCATGTGCAGATAGTAGCTCAGCGCATCGTTCAGAGCGCTCCCTGTTTTAGCCGACATCTGCCACATTCCCGTCACGTGGTGCACCAGTACTGCGTTCAGCACAAACAAGAACAGGAAACTCCCGCCGTAAATCGCGAGGGTTCGCCACAGGACTCCGAGCTCCCGGCGCCTCATGACCAGAGGAGCCAGCGGTATGACAAAGAAGAGAAGGAACCCCTCCGGCCGGGTGAGGAAGGCAAGCGCCAGGTATGCCCCCGCTGCGAAACCGCGGGCAGGGGAAGGTCTCTTGACCATCGTCCAGGCGAAATATGCGCCGGTAACGGCCAGGGTTATATAGGTGGCCTGCGTCATCACCTCGCAGGACCATCCAACGAGCGATGGCCAGACGGCTGCAACAAGACAGGCGGCGAGGGCGGTCCGCCGAGAGAACATCTCCGCGCCCAGAAGGTAAAGCGGAATGACGAGCAGCCCCCCCATCACGGCGGAAACGAGCTGCGCCGCCGTCTCCATCCCGACACCCGAAAGGCTTGCCAGCCAGATGAGGACCGGATAAAAGCCGTAGATACTCAGGCCATGGATATCGCCGGCCGCAAGCGCCCGCGCTGTGCCGACATAGCTCGTCCCATCAACGGAAATCACGTCGTGGAAACGGATCAGATACAGCCGGATGACCAGCGCCAGCAGCGTGATTGAGGAAATCACGGCAGCTTCCAGCCGGATTGGCACCCTTTCGCACCCTGCACCCTCCGATGGCATATCCTGCACTTCCATCTTTCTACCCCCTACAACAGACAGGAGATGATACTCCGCGCACATGAATTGACGGTCTCCCCAAGGTGGAGAAAGAAGCGGATATGGGCCTCCGATATCCAGCGAAATTCCGGGGGAAGCCTGAAATCTACCCCCTCGGCGAGCTGTAAAACCCGGTGCAGGTGGGTCTCCTGGAAGAAACGGGCGCCCTCCTCCGCCTGATAGTTTTGCAGGAGAACCGGGAAATTGCCGTCGCCGGAGAATTCGTCGAACAGGAACGGTTTCGGCAGTTTCGCGTTTCCGACGTAATTGCCAGGGGTAAACTGTACCGTGGGCCCCAGTTGGACGAGACTCCGGTTCCCAGCCTCGGCCTTGCCCTGCATGAGGAAATACCTCTCGCCATTGCGGACCTTCGTGAGCAGACCGATGATGCCGCTCTCCGGGTTGGCAAGGACCGGCTGGCTCCAGGCGGGGACTTCCCGTCCGGCAGAACGGACATCGATGCCGATGACCCGGAAAAAGCGCCTTTCACTGTGTGAAAAATAGCCGTTCCCGTCCAGGTTCCATTCCTTCAGGGTATTCAGACCCACCCTCTTGACCAGGATATGGTTGGCGGCCTTCTGATCGTCGAGCCACTGGACGGTTTCGGCCAAGCCGGCAGCGCTACCCCGGCAGGAGAGTGCTGCCCGTCCGCCGGAATCGCTCCGGGGAAGGACGAAAGAGGCCAGGATGCTCCGGGTGCAGGCGTGGACCAGGTTGTCGCGGCGGATCAGGTTCGATATCTGGCGCAGCGTGAGCCAGATGAATTCCCCGGGTAGCTCCTCAAGCTCATGGTCGGGCAGCCGGACGATCATGTTGCGGTTTGACTTGAAGAGGAAGCGCCCCCCGTCTTCGGTCTGGAGTTTGGCGAAGAGCTGTCGGTCCCGCGGGGGGTCGAGGAAGTGCTCCACCAACGGCGGAAGGCTTCCGCCATGGGCTTTGGTGTAGTTGCTGTACGTGGCCTGGACCGTCGGCGAGAGCTGCACCGAATTGATGTTGCCGGGCTCCTCCTTGGCCTGGAGGCAGAAATGGAGCACACCGTTGATACTCTTCACGAGGATGCCGAGGATACCTATCTCCGGCTGGTCGATGATCGGCTGATCCCACTCCAGTTCGCAGGCGGCCGTACGATGCCTCACCTTGACCCCGGTAAGGGTGAAGAACATCCCGGACTCATGGCTGATGTTGCCGGTACCGGGCTCTATGCGCCACCGCCCCATCTCCGCCAGGGGAATCGGCTCAGAACTCAGCCGGGGCCTTGCCAACCGGGCAGCGAGCCAATCATCAACATATTGGTCGGGATGAAGGGCGTACTCTGTGGTGCGGGAAATACGGATTTCGTTGGCCGTTCGGCGGTCGAACCCCAAAAGGTCGGACCGCGGCTCGGCTTTATCGGATTTAGGCGCCCGGCGCGTTTTTTTCATGGTCATCGTTGGCAGGCTCCTTATGTATGCAGGCGAACTGTAATTTCCTCTGGGAGGAAAACTTTTCCCTGATCACGAACTGCGGGTCGCTGTTCAGTGACAGGTATATCCTCCCCACGTATTCCCCGACGACGCTGACCGCGAGGAGCTGAAATCCGCGGAAGAAGGTCGTAACCGCCGTCAGCGTCTCGTATTCGCTCGGGTCCTGCAATTGGGGGACAATGTAATAGATGAAGGTGGTGATCCCCACATAGCATCCCACAATGGTCAGGACGAGCCCGATGACCCCCAGTATCCTGAGGGGGATGAGGGAGTAGCTGACCACCATGTTCCCCCAGAGCGAAATGAGCTTTCCCAGCGTGTAGCCGGAACTGCCGTGCGTTCTGTTTTCGTGCCGCACCTCAACCCTGCCGATGTTGGCCGTGGAACGCAGGATTATGGCGTCGATGTATGGGTCAGGGCCGGTGTACTTGATGATCTCGTTCACGAGAAACCTGTTCATGATCTTGAAGCTGGACAGGTAGAGATTTGCCGGTTTACGAAGGACGATGTTCGCCATCTTGTCGTTGAACCGGCTGCCCATGTTGCGGAATAAGCTGTCCCGTTTGGCAGCGTAATGGGTATAGACCACGTCGAACCCCTTCCCGATTTCATCCACGAGGCGGCCGACCTCTTCGGGCGGGTTCTGGAAATCGTCGTCCATGACGACGCAGAAGTCGCCGGTGGCGTGGTTGAGGCCGGCCATGACCGCGCTGTGCTCGCCGAAGTTGCGGGCAAGCCGGATGTAGGTGATGACGCCCCGTTGCTTTTCGTGGAGCCGGAGACAGATCAGATGGGTGCTGTCCCGGCTGTTGTCGTTGACGAGGACGATTTCCAAACTGAATTTTTTGCCGTATAGGTCGATGAGGGTGTTGCAGAGCGACTCAATGGTTTTTTCCGCATTGTAGACGGGAATGACGATTGAGAGTCTGGTCATGACAGCTCCTCCGAAAAATTATCCTGTTGCTGCACGGAACAAGCGCGCATTCAGCATCAAAGGGGAAAGCCGAACTCCTCCCCTTGAACACGTTGGGCAAGTGATGTGAAAGGACTCAGGAAGAGAACGGGGGAGGGCGTGAAAATCCGCTCAGTACGGACTGAAACGAACGAAGGGAAGAGGTCGTTGCGACGAGGGACGCCCCCCCAATGGTCGGAGACTGCACACGTGCATGCCAAATGATGGCGCATGATGTGACGATCTTTTTGAAGGCGTTTTGACCGGTCTCGGTCAGAGTCTTGATGATCGCCCGGGGGCGGGGTTTGGGCTTAGCCGAGGAGGAAGAAAGACCCTGAAGAGACGGCAGCTTGATTCCCAGCGAGACAAGTCCCAGGGTTAGGAAGACGAGAACCAGTGATACGGATATTTTCCTGACAAAAAAATTATGCAACGGTTCACCAGAAGGAGCTTAGCTGACATACGCATTTATTAACAATTTTATACAGAATTCTAACGGTTGACGCAAGGTTTATTCCCTTGAGGGGGCTGAACTCCGGTTCAGCTGTAACGGGTTTCAGTGTTCTTTCACTTCAAGTGCAAGCTCTTCATCGCCATTTGCCGTTCTTCCGAGCTTGTCCGTCACCTTCCAGCGGGCCTTCACCGGCATGCCGGCCTTGAATGCCGAAGGGTCTTTCGGTTTCAGGACCGCCGCCATGTCAAAAACTGAATGAAAGAGCTCTCCCTGGAAAGGTCTCCCCTCCTTGTCGGCAATGATCAGCTCCTCGATTTCGACAGGCCTGTCGAAATATGCGCTCACCTCTTCCACGTTTTTCGCCCCTTTTTCCTTTACGGCGGTTACACTGAGCAGCCTGGGGGGTGAAGGATCACGAACCGACGAGGCACCAGGGAACAGGGTCCCCTTTGCGAAGTCGGGTTCTTTCCCATCCGAGAGCAACCTCACCCCTTTTACCCCGTCGAACTGGGTCAGGGTCATGACCAGAGCGTTCAACATTCCTTCATATTTCTTCCCGGTATTAAGGAAACCCCTGCTCAAATCAATCTTCACCACATCATCCTGTTGCTGAAGTGCCAGCAGATGTGTCCCGGCTGCAAATGGCTGAAGTATCTCATTCTTGTAAGCGGGCACTTCCATCCCCCCGATGAGCCGTTCCACCGCCACCTTCTTGATGCTTCCTTCGTCAAAGGTGAAAAACGGAAAAGGAACGACCTTCCCCGGCTCCCTGGCCGAGGGGAAATAGATGACGAACGCGTAGCAGCTCCCCTTGTCGGTGGTGGGTGCAGGGCCGAAGTATTTCTCGTACGCCTTGGTGGCAGAGACCCTGGTCTGTTTTGCCGGAGGCTGTTCCTCCTTCTTTTTGCAGGAGGTTGACTGGAAAATCAATGGCAGCAGTGCGGCCAATAAGAATATGCGGGATATGCTCGACATGGGCCTCTCCTGGATCTATCGTAGGGGCGATATCGCCCCTACGATAGATCCCTCTATATTTCACCAAACCCTAACCAGCGGCCACCGCTTTTACTTCACCGTATACCAGAACTTGACGCTCCTCACCTTGCCGCCTGCCAGCTTGAACTTGGCCATGACGCCGTATTTACCCTTCTTGGGCATGGTGAAGTCGGCTCCGAAGCCCCCCTCCATGCCCATCAGGTCCTTCACCTGCTCCATCTTGCCCGGCCCCACGACCTTCAACTTGACTTCGCCTTCGGCCAGCTTCTTGCCGCTCTTGGCGTCGGTAAACATGACCATTATGTGGTGGGTCTCCTTCATTCCCATCTTCTCCATCTTTGCTTTGATGTCCATGACACTGAAGACGGCCTTGACACCGTCCACCACTTCCTCATGGGCCACCTTCCCCATCATGTGGCCATGTTCCATCTTCATGGATCCATGCTCCATCGGCATGTCCATTCCTTCATGGGCGAAGGCGGGCGCCGCGACGGCGAAGGATGCTGCTGCGAGAATGATTGCTGCTCTTTTCATGTTTCTTTCTCCTTTTTGTTGTTTTAATGCAGGGGCGCGGGAACCGCGCCCCTGCAAATCAATGCTTCATGCCGGAATACTTCAGTTTCCCCTTCTTCAGGTCGTGCTTCTTCATCAGCACGAAGATCACCGGCGTCATGATGAGGACATGGATGGCCGAGGAGATCATACCGCCGATCATGGGGGCGGCGATCGGTTTCATCACGTCCGCACCGGTCCCGGTGGACCACATGATCGGCACCAGGCCGATCAGGGCCACGGCCACGGTCATCAGCTTGGGCCTGAGCCTCAGGACCGCTCCTTCGAAGGTGGCGTCGTAGATGTCCTGCTCGGTGCACGGGCCGTTGATGAGTCTCTTGTCGAGGGCCTCGTGGAGGTAGATGACCATCACCACCCCGGTCTCAACAGCCACCCCGTACAGGGCGATGAAGCCTACCCAGACCGCTGTCGACAGGTTGTAGTTCAGAGCAAAGACCATGAACACGCCGCCGACCAGGGCAAACGGGACTGAGAGCATGACCATGGAAGCTTCCAGGGCGGAGTGGAAGGTAAAATAGAGGAGAATGAAGATGATGAGGAGCCCCATCGGGACGAGAAGCTTCATCCTCTGCTGCATCCGCACCTGGTTCTCCCACTGTCCCGACCAGCCGACGTAATAGCCGGGGGGGAGCTTCAGTTGCTTCTCCAGCACCTTTTTCGCTTCGGTGACGAAGCCCCCCATGTCGCGGCCACGGACGTTCAAAAAGACGATGGAGCGCAGGAGCCCCCCCTCGCTGTTGATCTCTGGGGCGCCGGTGGAAACCTTGAGCTTGGTGACCAGCGACAGGGGGATCTGGGCGCCGCTCATCCCGGAGACAAGCATGCGCTGAATTTCGGGAATGTTGTCCCTATAGTCGCGCATATAGCGGATCCGGATCGGGAAACGGTCCCTCCCCATGACGGCGGTGGTCAGCATTTCCCCCCCCAGTGCCGTCTCGATCACGTCCTGGATGTCTCCCACGTTGGCCCCATAGCGAGCCGCAGCCTCCCGGTCCACGTCGATATCCACATAGTTGCCGCCGGTCACCCGTTCCGCCACCACGTCGGCGGCGCCGGGGACGGTCTTGAGTATCCCCTCGGCCTGCACCGCCAGGTCCCTCAGCACGTTCAGGTCGTGACCGAAAATCTTCACCCCCAGGTCGGTACGCACACCGGTGGAGAGCATGTTGATCCGGTTGATGATCGGCTGGGTCCAGCCGTTACGCACCCCGGGTATCTGCAGCTTTGCGTCCAGCTCGGAGACGATGTCGCTCTTGGTGATGCCCGGACGCCACTTATCCTTCGGCTTCAGGATGATGATGCTCTCGAACATGGAGACCGGGGCCGGATCGGTGGAGGTCTCCGCCCGCCCCACCTTGCCGAGCACGTGTTCCACCTCCGGGACACTCTTGATGACGGCGTCCTGCACCTGGATCAGCCGCTTCGCCTCGCTGATGGCGATGTTGGGAAGAGTGACCGGCATGTAGAGGAGCGATCCCTCGTCCAACGGGGGCATGAATTCGCTCCCCAGCCTGAAGAACAGGATGAAAAGCGCCGCTACAAGGGCCACTAAATTCAGGAAGATTGTAGTTTTCTTCCACTTCAACGCCCAGCGGATGACAGGCGAATAGAGCCGGATGAAAAAGGAGGAGACCGGATTGGCACTCTCCGGCGGCATCTTCCCCCGCATGAGGTAATACATGAGCACCGGCACCAGGGTGATGGCGATCATGGCCGAGCCGACCATGGAGAAGGTCTTGGTGAAGGCGAGCGGATGGAAGAGCTTCCCTCCCTGCCCCTCCAGGAGAAAGACGGGCACAAAGGAGAGGACGATGATGGCAAGCGAAAAGAAGATGGCGCGTCCCACCTGTTTGGCCGAGGCGATGATCACCTCCAGCCGTCTCGACTGCCGCTCCTCCGGGGAAAGTTCCGACAGGTGCCGGTAGCAGTTCTCCACCATGATGACCCCCGCATCCACGAGGACGCCGATGGCGATGGCGATCCCGCCGAGAGACATGATGTTGGAGGTGACCCCCATGAGCTTCATGGTGATGAAGGCGAAGAGGACCGCGATGGGAAGCGTCAGGACAATCACCAGGGCGCTCTGGAAATGGAGGAGGAAGACGAGCACCACGAGCGACACGACGATCGACTCCTCGGTGAGCGCCCGCTTCAGGGTGTGGATCGCCCGTTCGATCAGGTCTGAGCGGTCATAGCGGGCGACGATGTGGACCCCGGGCGGGAGCCCCTTCTCCAGTGCGGCGATCTTCTCCTTGACCCGGTCGATGACGTCCTTGGCGTTCTCCCCGTAGCGCATGACGATGATCCCGCCGACCCGCTCCCCCTCGCCATTCAGATCGAGGAGGCCGCGCCGGATCGCCCCTCCCAGCTGGATCGTGCCCAGGTTCTTCAGGTAGATCGGGGTGCCCCGCATGTCGGCGCCGACCACGATCTCCTCCAGGTCCTTGACCGATCTCACGTACCCTTCCCCCCGGATCAGGTACTCGGCGTCGGCCTGCTCCAGGAGCCTCCCCCCCACGTCCTTGTTGGAGCGCTTGACCGCCTCCATCACGTCGCCGATCTTTATGTTGTAAGACCAGAGCTTGTTGGGATCGAGGTCGATCTGGTATTCCCGGACGAAGCCGCCGATGGAGGCGACCTCTGCCACCCCCGGAACGGTGTTGAGCTGGTAGCGGACGAACCAGTCCTGGAGCGTCCTGAGTTGTTCCAGGTCGTACCCTTTCCCCTCCAGGGTGTACCAGAAGACGTGCCCCACCCCGGTGCCGTCCGGGCCGAGGGTCGGGGTCACACCGGGGGGGAGGAGCGAGGCGGCGTAGTTGAGCCGCTCCAGGACGCGCGTCCTGGCCCAGTAGATGTCCGCCTTGTCGTCGAAGATCACGTAGATCATGGAGAAGCCGAAGGCGCTGGATGCGCGCACCGCCTTCACCTGCGGGAGCCCCTGCAGGTTCACCGCCAGGGGGTAGGTCACCTGGTCCTCGACCACCTGCGGGGAGCGGCCGGGATAGTCGGTGAAGACGATCACCTGGTTGTCTGAGAGGTCCGGGATGGCGTCCACCGGGGTATTGTAGACCGCCCAGACCCCTGCCGCGATGATGAGGGCGAAGAGCATGAGGATGATGACGCGGTTTCTGGCGGAGTAGTCGATTATTTTCTCTATCATTCAAAACCTCGGGAGCTGGGAACTGGGAACCGGGAACTGGGATCAGGAAACGCTTTTAAAGTGATTTTCCCGATCCCCGATCCCCGTTCCCAGACGGTTACATCTTCATGTCATTCATATCCATGCCGCCGCCCTTTTTTGGGGCCGGCGCCGCAGGTTGAGCGCCCTTCTCCTCCATCTTCATGCCGGGCATTCCCTGATGGCCGCCACCGCCACCCTTCAGCTGCGCCTCGGAGTCGATGAGGTAACCACCGCTGGACGCGACCTTCTCGCCGGCCTTCAGCCCGGTAAGGATCTGGATGTTGTCGCCCGATCTTTCGCCGACCTCGACATCACGCGGCTCGAACATCCCCGGCTTCATCTCCACCCACACCACCTGGCGCTGGCCGGTATCCATAACCGCCGATACCGGCACAACAATGGACTTCCCGAGCGGCACCAAGACCCGCGCGTTTACAAACATGTCCGGCTTGAGCTTGAGCCCCGGGTTGGGGATCTCCACCCGCACCTTGACCGTCCTCGTCTTCGGGTCGAGGAACGGATAGATGAAAGACACCCGACCGCGGAACGTCTTGCCCGGATACGACTGGGAGGCGATAGCCACCACCTGGCCGATCCTGATGTCCGGGAACTCGTTTTCGTAGACTTCCACCTCCACCCAGACCGTGGAGAGGTCGGCGATATTGAACAGTGGGTCACCCACGTTCACGTACTGCCCCACCAGGGCTATCTTTTCGATCACAACGCCTGAAAGGGGGGTATAGATGGGGAGGCGGATGTTGGGCTGGCCAGCCTTTTCCAGCCCCGCGATCTGCTCGTCCTTCACCCCCATCAGCTTCAGCCTCTGCCTGGCGGAAGCAACCAGCCCCTCCCCTCCCTGGGAGATGGACTGGATCGGGGAGTTCTTGAACTGCTCCCGGCTCTTGAGGGCGAGGAGATACTCCTGCTGGGCGGATACCAGATCGGGGGAATAGACTTCGGCCACGGGCCTGTTCCTGGATACGTACTCGCCGACCTTGTTCACGTGCAGCCTGTCGATGCGCCCAGCCACCCATGCCGTCACTTTCGCCTGCCGCGATTGATCGTACTGGACAATGCCGGTAGCATTGATCTCCTTGTTCAGTGGCATCGCCTTAGCCTCGGTGGTGGCGACGTTGGCCATCACCATCTGGGTCGGGGAGAGGGAGACATGCCCCAGCATGTCCAGTTCCTTGCCGCTTGCCTGGGTCCCCTCGATTTTTTTCACCAGCGTCATCCCGCAGATGGGGCAGGAACCGGGCTTGTCCTTGATGATGAACGGATGCATGGGGCAGGTGTACAATTCTTTGCCTTGCTTGGACTCCTGTGCCCCTTTTCCGGCCTGTTTCTGGTGCCAGAGGTAGTAACCGCCTCCTCCTGCCGCAACAAGGAGAATCACTACCAGCGGGATTACCGCTTTATTGCTCAGTTTCATTGTCGTCCCTCGTTATATGGAAAGTAGGTGATTTTGCGTATCATCATTGCAGGCT
The DNA here is from genome assembly GCA_027356255.1 of Geobacter sp. GTDB lineage: Bacteria > Desulfobacterota > Desulfuromonadia > Geobacterales > Geobacteraceae > Geotalea. The sequence continues at coordinate 21,745 of DAIEGL010000165.1, forward strand.
CTTCCCCACCAGCGCTTCAAGCTGCGCCATCTTCATCTGGTAGTCGGCCAGTGAATCGTAAAGCTCACGCTCGTAGTTGAAGAGAGTGACCCGGCTATCGAGAAGAGTCAGGAAGTCCACCTTGTTCACGCGGTAGCCGATGGTGGCCGACTCCAGGGACTGCTCGGCCTGGGGGATGATGCCGGTCTTGTAGAGATCGACCAGTTTTCTCCTTCTCTCCAGCTGGGCCAGAAGGTCGGAAATGCCGGAATCGATGCTGTTCTTCATGCTTTTCAACTCTTCGGTGGCCATGATGGTTTCAGAGGATGATTCGGCCGCCATGGCGTGCCGCCGGTTCCTCTGCACCGGCAGGTTGAAGGTGACCCCCAGGGAGTACATGTCGTCGCCGTTACTCCCCTCGAATTGATCCCGCTGCATGTATTCGAAGGAGACGTTGAAATCGGGATAGAACTCTTTCTCCGCCAGCTTGTGCCCGGCCTTCCCCTTCTCGATCTGCGCGTTCAGGCTCTTGAGCAGCGGGCGGTTGTCCAGAGCCGCTTCCCTCAGTTCTTCTGAAGAAGCGGTGAGAGGTTTTATCTCAAAATCGGGAATTGTACCTACGGGGGTTTCCGCCGGCCGGTACAGGAGGGCGTTGAGGCCGGCCTGGAGGCTCTTTCTCTGGCTCTCCAGCGTTATCCGCATGTCCAGCATCCTGGAGCGTTCTACCTGGGCCTTGAACACGTCCTGCTGCGCCCCCTGGCCGACGGAATAGTTGCTTTCGGCAAGGGTGATGAAGTCGTCGAGGATTCTGATGTTCTTATCCACGATCTCCCGGGACTTGTCGGTGAAGTATATCTGGTAGTAGGTCTCCGCGACCATCCTTCTCAGTTCGAGCTTGCGCTCCTCCGCCTGCCATTTGTAGGATTCGGCCTCCCTGGCCGCCACCTCCCCCTTCAGGTCCCGCTTCCCCCAGAATGGGATCTGCTGGGATATCCCGATCACCTTCTGGGTCATGGGGTCCTTGTGGAAGTTGAAAGGGTCCGTGACGATGCCGTTCTGGATCTTCAGCATCAGCATCGGGTCTTCAAATGTTCTGGCCTGGCTGATCCGGTTCCTGAACATATGCCAGCGGGCCTCGGATGACTTCAGTTCCGGGTTGTCGGCAATGGCGGTGTCGATGAGCTGGGAAAGGTTTTCGGCGGGCCTGACTTCTTCGGCATGGGAAACCTTCACCACGCAAAGAAGGAAGAACAGGAAGAACGAAAGGGTAAAACGTGCATTCATGACGACTCCGGAAAAATTCAAATTGAATTCGTGTATTCACAGGCCGTGCCATTCTGCAACCGGCTGATATCGCAAGGCTTGCTTCTTTAACCATTCCGAGAAGTGCTGAATATTCAACAGCTCCGAGAGAATATTCTGCATCTTTCCATCTTCCTCTTCGGTCAGACGGCAACCGGTTAAAGCGGATATAAATTATAACATACTTATCGACACTTCTCAGGCTTCCTCCGGCATCGGCAATCTGACGGTAACGGTCGTGCCGTGCCCTGGTTCACTCTCGACCATCAGCGTGCCGCCATGACTCTCGATGATTTTCCTGGTGATCGCCAGCCCCAGCCCGGTTCCGTCGGGCTTGGTGGTAAAGAAGGGCTCGAAGATCCTTTCCAGCGCCTCCCCGTCGATCCCTACTCCGGTATCGCGGAAACGGATCTCGCATACGCCAGTCGCGGCATCCGTCCGGAGTACCGTTGTGGAGATAGTCACGCTGCCGCCTTGGGGGGTGGCCTGCAACGCATTGATGATGATGTTCAGAAAGGCCTGGCGGAGCTTCTCCCCATCGGCCCTGATGAGCACCGGAAGAGACGGGGGCTCCAGCACGAGCCGGATCTGCCGCTCCCCGGCATCGTTCGAGACGAGGTTCACAATCGTTTCCAGTTCATCCTGGACCGGGCACGGCCGCATGTCGGCCGGTTGCGGGCGCGCCATGTGAAGAAAATCCTCGACGACCCGGTTCAGGCGCTCGGTCTCCCTGATCTGGATCTCGATGAACTCATGCTTGGGATCTCCCGGCCCGTAATCGTCTTTCAGTATCTCGGCGGTCCCCCGAATGGACCCCAGGGGGTTCCTGATCTCGTGGGCCAGCACCGCCGCCATCTCCCCCAGGGTGGAAAGCTTCTCGGCCCGGCGCAGCTGCTCCTCGATGGCGATGATCCGTTCCGATTGGTGCCGGAGCTTCTGGTATGATTCCTCAAGTCCCAGGGCGGTTCTCCGCAGCTCTTCCGTACGTTCGCGCTCCCGTTGCGACAGAAGCCCGGTCATGCCGCCGACGATGTTGTAAAGCAGGATCTCAAGGTACTTCTCCATCTCCATGGTCAGGTGTCCGCCCCACTGGAACAGGATGTGGGGGGCATAGGCGATGCTGACGATGATCGAGCAGAGCAACCCGCCGCGAAAACCGAACCAAAGGGCCGCCAGGATGATCGGCAGATAGTAGAGCCGCTGGAAGATGTCGTGGAGATACGGGAGATTCAGCGGGGTGAGATAGTGGAGAAGGCTGATGCCGACGACAAACGAAATCAGAATGAACTGCCGGCTTTGCGATGCTTTTTTCATGGGACCCTCT
>DAIEGL010000161.1 GCA_027356255.1 Geobacter sp.
CCAGCGCCGCAACCCTTGCGCCAATGTGATCCGCCTCACAGAAAAATGGGGGCTCTGCCCGGCATTTCTCAAGGCCAAGGAGGCGGAGCTCGCCACCCTCGATTCCTCCCTGTCCGGGTTTTACCGCGAACATCCCGGCCGCGGTTTTCTGGCCTTTGCCTTCTTCTTCATGAGCTGGGTGCTGCAATCTTTGGAGGTGTATCTGATCTTCTGGCTCCTGGGGCACCCCATCGGCTGGGGGGTGGCGCTCTGCCTCGACGCCCTGGCCATGCTCTTCGTCGGCCTCGGCTTCATGATCCCCGCACAACTGGGGGTGCAAGACGGGGGCAACATCCTGCTCTCGCTCGGATTCCACCTGGGGGCGACCCTCGGCGCCGCCTTCAGCATCATGCGGCGCATCAGGGAAGCGTTCTGGCTCTTCCTGGGGCTTCTGGTGGCGGCCCGGGAGAAGTGAATACAGACCGGGTCCACGAATTGCCGGCAGAGCCCGGTTATCTCTAAAAGGGCCACAGAAAATCGGAAAAAGCGGATCAAGCAATATATCAAAGTTTGATTCAATCGCTTTGCATGGGGTTAAATCCGCCTTTTCCGCTTTTATCTGTGGCTAACGTGCTTTTCAGCTATTCTCTGTGTCTGTGGTTGATCGGCAGGGGGGATGCAATGGCTGATCCCGAGTTGCAGGTAGTGACCGGCGCGGCCGGTTTCACCGGCAAATACATAGCGGCCCTTCTCCTCGCACAGGGGAAGATGGTCAAGACCCTTACCGCACACCCCGCCCGCCCGCACCCTTTCGGCGACCGGCTGACCGTCGCCCCGTTCAATTTTGCCGATCCCCCCGCCCTGACCGCAAGCCTTGAAGGGGCGACCACCCTGTACAATACCTATTGGGTGCGCTTCCCCTACGGGGATGTCACCTTCGAGAAGGCCGTCGAAAACACAAGGGGCCTCATCGGGGCGGCCGAAGGGGCAGGGGTGCGGAGGGTCGTCCACATCAGCATCGCCAATGCGGACGAGCATTCCCCCTTTCCATATTACCGGGCAAAGGGAGAAGTGGAGCGTCTGATCGCCTACTCCCGGCTCTCTTACGCCATCATCCGACCGACAGTGCTTTTCGGCAGAGAAGGGATACTCATCAACAACATCGCCTGGCTGTTGAGGCGATTTCCGCTCTTTGCCGTCCCCGGCTCGGGCGATTACCGGCTGCAGCCGGTCTACGTGGGGGATGTGGCCGAGCTGGCCGTCAACGCGGCCTCGGAAGGTGGCAACCTGGAGGTGGACGCCGGCGGCCCCGAAACCTTCACCTACGACGAACTGGTCCGGCTCATTGCCGCAAAGGTCGGGAGCCCCGCACGGATCGTCCATTTGCCCCCGGCCGTTGCTCTCCGGGCCTCCCGCCTCGTGGGAAAGATGGTTGACGACGCGTTGTTGACCCGGGATGAAATGGACGGGCTGATGGCCGGTCTGCTGGTCGCCAAAGGCCAGCCGGCCGGAAAGACCTCGCTGAGCCGGTGGCTGGCGGAGAATGCGGTCACCCTCGGGACAGAGTACTTCTCGGAAATCGAGCGGCACTATCGCTGAATACCCCCACTTCCTTCCGAACCATTCCATGAAATCACCACGTGTCTGAAGCGCTGTTTTGGATTTATTTTGTGAGCATGCTCACTTTTTTATTGCAAGGTTTTCCATTTTTAATTATTGTGAGCGCAGTCATAATATCGGAGAGTATCATGCGAGTAAGCGAGCAGGCAAAGCAGGAGACCCGTGCCCGCATCCTGGAAAAGGGTGCGGAGCTCTTCATCGGCAAAGGGTTCGAGGACACCACCACCCGGGACATTGCCCTGGCAGCGGGGGTGGCAGCCGGGACCATGTTCAACTATTTCCCGAGCAAGGAAACCATGGCGATGACCATGGTCAACGAGGCCCTCCGCGGGGGTACGGAGGACTTTCACAGGCGGCGGAGCGGCGAGGAGGACCTGGCCGAGGAACTTTTCCTGTTCATCAGTTCCGGCCTGCGCAGGCTGCGCCCCTTCCGTCCCTTTCTCGGCCCGGTCCTGGAAAGGTCATTGAGTCCGTTTCCCAGAAAAAACGTCTGCCGGGAGGGGGAGGCGGCCCACCAGGAGCATCTGGCCGCGGTGCAGGAGATCATCGGCCGGCACGGCTTCACCGAGGCCTCCGATTATGTGGCCGTGACCATCTATTGGTCCCTCTATCTGGGGATTGTCGCCTTCTGGTCAAGCGACGAGTCTCCCAATCAGGAGTCCACCCAGGCATTGATGGATTACTCGATCCGCATGTTCGTGCAGGTAATCTCCGGCAGCGAAGGGGAAAGAGGAGAAAAGCATGCTTTGTAAAAATGAAAACGCGGCCGAATCCCTGAACATGGAGATGCTGCGGGACACCCTGCCC
>DAIEGL010000163.1 GCA_027356255.1 Geobacter sp.
TCCACATTGGCAAGCTCCTTTGGTTCAAGCTTGAACATTCCACCGCCGTATACCCTTCCTTCACTGAGAAGCTGGTCAGTGCTGATCGTATTGAGAACGCGCCAGACTCTGTAAATAAGGGTCTTGTCATTTTTCAGCGCCCGGGCCAATAGAGGCGTCGGATACATTGCGAGATAAACATTGGCGACGGTTGCGCGGGATTCGTTCAGAATGAAACGGAACGGCCGTCCCCGTTTGGTGTCGCCGCGCCCGATATAGGTACAGACGATGGGCGCGGGTAAGCGGTTTTCCTGACTATACCAAGGGGAACGATGGCTGCATATGTAGCCTTTGTGAATGCCCTTCTCTTTTCCCATCTCCAGATACGCCCAGAGCTTGGGGTAACGGTCTTTGATTTCGTTTTCGCGCAAATGAGTGTCGAGCAGAAAGAGGCGGCGTTCAACCAGTGGATTGCCGTACTGGTCCGCTTTCACTTCATCCTCAAGCAAATAACGAGGGCTCGGCAAAATGGGATGTAACTCCTGCGTCGGCAGTTCATGCGCTTTCACAGCATCCTCGGAAAGAATGAAAAACTTGTTATCACCGGTGGCAATGCCCCGCTTGATCTGAAAAAAATCAGACAGTTTCGGCGTCGCTACCTTCAGGCGCACATCCGCAACCGGGAAGCGGGACCATTTGGACTCAAGCGCAAGCTCTTTTGTCGATATCGAGCGGGATAATTTCGGCTCTAACAGTGTGCCTCCCATGGTGAACAGTACTTCGTGAGCAACGGGGGGCGGAGTGTTGCGAATCCAGACGACAGCCGATGAGACCAGGGCATCGGCGAATTGCACATCATCGGGATCGAAGCGGTGAATGTGCAGGAGCGTGACACGTTTGAGGAGATAGGTTTTCACTTCCGCGCCGTAATTCACATCCATGAACTCGCTCGGGATGAGCCAACCGGCAACACCGCCATCCGCCAACCAGGCATGGGCCAGACCTAGGAAATGACAATAGAGCCCGGCAAGGCCGCTCAACTTCATCCCGCTCGCTTTCCGGGTATTCGACTGAAGGCGGAATTTGTTGCCGTTTTGCAGATGATGGTGCCGGACGTAGGGAGGATTGCAGATCAGGAGATTGAAACGGCGGGAGGGCTCCTCGTGGGTGAAATCGGCAAGCTTCAATGTCAAACTTGTGTCTTTCCAGAGGATTCTTGACGGTTCGCCGTAGTGTGGGTCGATCTCAAAACCGACGGCCTCCTCTATACGATTCTGCGGAAAGAGCTTCAGGAGCGCGGAATAAAACGAACCTGTTCCGATTGCCGGATCCAGAAACCTTACCTTTTCATTACTGGGGATAAGTTTGGAGGCGTATTCGAGAATGTCCCTGGCAAGCGCGGTAGGCGTAGCAAACTGGCCAAGACGGTTCCGCTCTGCTTGGGTCTTTTCAGCGTCAAGGTCGGCCTGAAGGGCGATGCGCTCTTGTTCTATCTCTTTGATCATCTTATGCATGCATCAGATTCCAAATAATGAGAGGTCGTCTATGCGGTGCTCCCATACCCAGTCTATCCCTTCCGCAGCCTCATATCCAAGGTAGCCGCTATCGAAATAGCCACAGAGGAACAGATTAAATTTGACCTTTTTCCCATAAGTAGTGCGCAGTTGAGCCATCTTTACAGCTTCTTCCTTGCGACGTTTGTTCATGTTGGTAAAATCACCCGCAGACTTGGCCTCGAAAAAGAGCGGAAGTTGCTTGGACTTGGCTCCCTTAGGCATAATAACCGCGTCAACCGGGATATTCACTGCCTTTACGCCATCTTCAAGCTTGACCGGTACATTCATGCGAAAGCTGAAAGTTCCCGCCGGCATTGTATCAAAACGTGCTCCGTCTCCCGATGGAAGTTGTTTGTAGCCGCGTGCTTCAAGCCATGTTTTGATGGCGGCCAATTGGCGTTTTTCCTGGGCATTGCGAATGATAGGGTTTGCCACGGCACCGCAAAGTCGGTCGGCGACAATGGTAGCAGCCCGGTGAACCTCGGTAATAGTGGGAGCGGTTTTTCTGCCCAGCCAGACGAAAATATCGGGGTCGGCCATCTTGGCTATAATCGCGCCGATCTTGGCAAGTTCCTCTTCAACCGCTGAATCAACCATGCGTACCGGAAGCTTCTTTTCTTCTTCCATCCGTTTTACCATGCTGTTAGGTACGCCGGCAAGGCCAATGAGCCTGTCCACCGCAAGGGGGGGGCAAGTGGACATGCGTAGCGTCGGCAGAATTTCCGGATGTCCCCGGAGGATTGCCGGCCTGATGTTGGTCAGGTTTGCGGTCAATTTCAGAGCTGTTTCCACGTCCGCAGTAGTCTGAATGCGAGTGGTGCGAAATGCGACAGGGGCAAACTCCATGAACCATTTGTTGTACATATCCACAGATTGAATGATATCAGACTTCCAACGATTCGGTTTGTCTAGATTGATAGCCATGCAGGCTCCTTCTTTGTTGTTATTTTGCTCTGCCCAACGGGCCTGCGGTTGACGAGCGTAGGGAGTCGTGTTCTAACCGCGTGTTATGTGCGCTTTTACTCGCCTAGCCAAGTAATGAGGGTGGTGATGTCCTCGCCGTTTTCCAGAAGGTGGGTGGCGCAGGGTGTGGGGTGTGGCGCTCTTTCTGATGCCGGCTTCGTGCAGTGCCGGCTTGAACGTCCTGCCAGCATGTCGGTGGCGATGTGACCCTCCTTGTGCGGAAAGGCGGATTTAGGCGGATTTTCTTCGCTGTTCTTCTTCCCAGCCAATACAGGCAAGCTGAACTGTACGCGGAATCGGACGAGCACCTGAACCATAGGCACTTACCGTGCGGACGGTAACACCGAGTTCCCGACCGGCGGCAGCAAGGGAGAGGCCGTTACGGATACGCCAGGCGGTAAAGCGATCGGCAGGCGTTTCCGAATTCTGGTCGAGCATGTCGACAAAAAGGGTGTCGGCACCAATCTGAATGTCAAACTGAGGCCATTCAGCTTCCCAGCCGTATTCACCCAATACGACGCCTGCAAAGGCTGCGGGGTCACGAAGAGGCACCAGTCCGGGTGAGGAAAAGACGGAGTCCTTCAGGTTTACCATGCCGCCGGAACCGTCAGCAAAGTGAACGTCGAGACAATAATCAGCTGCTGGAGTTACAGCCGTTAATCTAGGGCGGGTTATCCGTGTAGCGCGTGCCATTGTTTTATCAACTCCTCTCTGTTGTCGTTAATCCATCTCAGGGCATGATGCAGAACCTTTGCTGGTGCATAACCATCCAGGACTTCAAGCGTCACCAGGCTTATTGCCGCCTCAAAATCAGGACCCATGAGATGCACATGGGGAGGGTTGTGATCCTTTTCCCTCAAGGTGATCCTGAAATTTGAGAAGCGGTACTTTGTCGTCATGGGGCCAAGTATATGGAAAATTTTTCTATATGACAAGTGTTTGCAAGCAAAAATCCTCGATTTCCCTTCCTCTCGCAGTCCTCCAGATTCCTAAGTTTACGACGCATCGTACTGCTTGCGTACTTGCAACTTGTTAATCTCCCGAGCCGTGCTAACATTTTTATGGGCGGGTGAAACCTGCCGCATACCATCAGCCGGCAATGGAGGGGAATAACATGGCGAAAGTACCACAGGTAAATCATGAAGAGTGCATAAGCTGCGGTCTCTGCGTCTCAAACTGTCCCGATGTGTTTCGTTTCAACGACGAGGGAAAGGCGGAGTGCTTCGACCCGAACGGCGCCACTGAGGCGGAGATCCAGGATGGGGCGATCGACGTCTGCCCGGTATCGTGCATCCATTGGGTGGAATGATGCCGGAAACGGCAGTCGGTCGTTGGCCGACTGCCGAATTCGGGATCAGGCCGCGACGAAAACAAAAGCAGCGAGGAGACGACTGCCATGGAAACTGCCAGGATAAACGAGGTATTGGCGCAACAGATAACGATAGTCCGGGAATGTGCCGGGAAACTGGAGCCGAAGGACCTGAAGCTTTTGAAAACTAATCTCGGGGAGCTGGAGGCGGCCGTGCAAGAGCTTAGGGGCCTTGTCGAGGCGCTTCCCCGGTAAATGGAGGGCATC
>DAIEGL010000181.1 GCA_027356255.1 Geobacter sp.
CCGTCCTCGGGTGAACGGAGGAAGGCGGAGCACCAGAGCACCCGGTCTGAACAGATGATGGCGAGCTGGAACTGCTCTAGGGAAGAGAAGGGGGGAGGAAACTCTCCGCGGGCTACCTGGTGCCACGTCCAATCGAGGCGGGCCAGTGTTTTGTCAAAGAGCTCGTGGGGGACGATGATCCCCTTTTTCAGGTCGGAAATGGCGCCGAGCGGTTCCATCATTCCTTCTTCTTCTGCGCCTCGGCCAGTGCGGCCCCAGCCCCGCGGAAGATATCGGCCAAGGTTTCGACGGCCTTATCGTCCGTCTTTTTCTTCTCTATGGCGGCCGGGGTAACCATGAAATCGGGTAGGGTGACACCGGCCGCCTTGAGCAGGTTGGAAAGAGGCAAGAGCGAAGGGTTCGGTTTCAGCTCGTAACCGATGACGACGCCTTCCTTGTTGAGTTTCTCGCTCTTCATGTAGACGCCATATTCCAGGATGCTGGCCTGCAGCTCGTCGATGACCTGGAGCGTGCCGCTCAGCTGGAGGGTGACGACATCCTTCAGGTCGGTGAGGTCGCCTGCGGAGAGCGCCTTGGATAACGCATTGACGGTATGGAGCATGTACTCCTTGTCGAGGCACTGTTGGCCGGGCTGGGTGGCGCCGTCATCGACGAGGTTGCAGGGGTACTGCGGACAGGTAGATCTGCAGGGTTTACCCAGGGACAGGATACGTTTGCGGGAATGCTGGCCGTGCTTCCAGTTATTCATGGAGCTGGCGGCTTTGCCTTCGGGGGTAACCGGACCGGTAGATTTCTCGGCGGCGGCCTGCCTTTGGGCGAGCGCAGCGGGAGTCATGGTGTAGGGACGGCGGGTCTTGACGGTGAGTCGGTCGAATATGGGATCTTCATCCGGTTCCTCGCCGGATTTCAGCCGTTCGAGTTTTTCTTCGAGCTGTTGGATTTTCAGTTCGCGCTGGTCCACGAAAAAAGCCCTCCGGGTGAATGCTTTTCCACCGCATGAGGGCTTACTTATCAGATATCAAGGTAATGTTCTGGCAGAACGGTTCACTATTTCAGTTTTTATAGCCTCCAAATTTGGAATACCGGTAGACATCAACTCCGCGAATGGTTGTAAGATGTTCCCGCTTCCACTCCAGCGAGTTGCTTCTGATGCTTTTCTTCGCGAATACGGCGCCGAGTTGCGCACCGGTAGCCCGGTAGGGCCTGCCCATGCCGGCGGCGATGGAGGCGATTGCCGAGTTGATGTCCTTGGTTCTCCCCTCGATGCCTTCGGGGGTGATCTTCAACCCGCGAAAATCCCGTCCGCTGTGGAAGATGATGGACAGGCAATCCGCTACCAGCACTGGGTCGACTGCATTTGGGTGCGATAACCGACGGGTGTGCCTGCTTTTCTTTTCGACCTTGGCGGAGATGGCGGAAAGATCGTGCCCAGTGAGCACGGCCAGCAGTTCCACTCCTTCGGGGGTCGGGTCCGTGCATATCTTGGTCAGGTCGAGGGTGTAGCGGATATCCAGATTACCGGGGGCAAAGGTGCCGCGCATGTGGGTGAAGTCGATCCGCTTGGCTTCCTCCATTTCGGCTAGCAGGCATTTCTCCATCTGGTTAAAGGCGGCGATGAACGCCTCCTTGAATTCGGCCGCCTTCTTGCCGGTGAACCCCATGGCGAGGAAACTGAAGCCGTCACGGGTGATCTGACACATGGGTTGAGGCTTGTTTTGTTCGTTTAAGTAGGAGGACGGCTGAAAATTCAGCCGTCGAAACTCATCCGAGCACTCTAATCGTTCAACTGACCGCAGAACATTCTTATGCTGCTTGTCAAATGCCTCGGCCACAATCATTGAAGTGGTGACCGCTTTCTGGTCGGTTATGGCGACAAGGTGGTCTATCATGCCGCGATCCTCCTTTCGGTATCGATCCTGACGAGGGAAACCCGCAGCTGTTGTTCGGCCCAGTAGACAAGCCGGCGCAGAACACGGACCGGGGGCCGGGTGTGGCATGCTTCGCCAAGTGCGGTGGTGACATTAAGAATGTCTTCTTCGGCGGCGGATTGATCGAGGGGGATATCGATGGTGGTGTACATGGGGGGTCTCCTTACTTTTTTAGAATTGGACGGCTCAATTTTGAGCTGTCGTCTGGCAGTTTAGAAGTCTGCCGAGTGCTTCTAACCGTAGTAAGGAACGGCGGGCTAGTTCCCCCGGAGGGTGTTGTATTTCGCCCACACTCGACAGTCCTTTCGTCTGTCGGGCACAAAAATACCGCAATGCTTTCGGGTGCGGTGCCGCCTTACTATCTCGCTGTTAGAAGCAGCTTGATTGAGACGTTACCGCAACCCCATATAGTTGTCAATGGGGAAATGTGCGGTTCACCATACCCCCCGGTTGACGATATAGCGTACCATTCGTGGTGTCAACCGATACAATATCGCTAGCTCCTCGACGTTCGCTCCGTTGAATTCAAGCCGTATCCGCCGGTTCCTCTCCTGCCGCCAGATGTCTTGCAGATCAGGGAAGGTCAACCGGCACCCGCCGACGCATTCAACCATCACCTGGATGATCTGCGGGGCCATACGGCCGAATTCCCTGTGCAAGCGGTCGAAGAGTTGGGCGATTATCTCCTGGTGCTCGTGGCGTGTCATCTCTCCTCCTCATGGTCATATCATTCAC
>DAIEGL010000183.1 GCA_027356255.1 Geobacter sp.
ATCGAGCATGGTTCCTTCACTCCGAAAAATCGAATCAAGACGCAAAACAGCCGGGTTTTCGGCCCGGCTGTTCAGAGATATCAGAGGTAAGGGATGAAATCAAGAAGGCTATATCCATGCCAAAGGGGAAGCGGCGTCATCCCCCACCAGCCCCCTCACGAAACCCCCTTGCCGTTCAGAAACTGTCCGTACTTCTGGTCCGACTGCTGGATGTGCTTGACCAGCCAATCCTTGAGGAACGTCATCACATCCTGGGTGAGGGGCGCATTTCCCTCCATAAACTTCTTCCTGATGTCGCCGACCTGGCCGACGAGGCTCGTGTGCGCCTTTTTATGCTCCTCGAAACCGGTAAAACCGTGGGTCTTCATCAGCGCCTCTTCGCTGGCGAAATGGGTCTTGGTATAGGAAACAAGGGAGCCCAACACGTCCCCGACAACCTGTTTCCCCTTACCGACCTTCATGGCTTCGTGGAGCTGGTTGATCATCTCGACTAGCTTCTTGTGCTGTTCGTCCATCTGCTTCACCTTTACGCTGTAGCTGTCGTTCCATGTAATCAAGGCCATACTTCATCCTCCCGAGGTAGATTGAACGTCACCTATTTCTTCGGCCTTTTTCCGGTAAAGTTTAGAGATTTGCATTCAACCGGTTTGAACCGCCCCGGGCAGTAGCCTTTTTGTTTCTGGAGATGGTGAGAGTTGGTGGGGAGTTGTGGGAAGGGGCCGGGCAAGGTTCGCCGGCCCTTTCCCCGGAAAACTACTGCAGCATCGGTTTCGGCGTGGTATCGGAATTGGGCGGCATGATCGGATAAACGACTTTCGGCTGCCTGCCGTCAAGGGTCTTGAGAAACGCCACGATTTTACCGGCTTCATCATCATTGAGAGAGATGCCGAGCTGTGCAGACCCCATGATCTTCACCGCATCGCTCAGTTTCCAAACCTTCCCGGAGTGGAAGTATGGCGGCGTCAGTTCAATGTTGCGGAGTGACGGAGACTTGAAGACATATTTGTCCGCAGCCGTATTGGTGACCTTGAAGCGCCCAAGGTCTTCCGTGGGTCGGACATCGGCGGCAGGGTTCTCTTTGACTCCGAAGGGGAAGTATCCGGTACCGCCGACATTGACACCGTTATGACAGGCGGAGCATCCCTTATCGATGAAAAGCTTCAACCCTTTTTGCTCTTTGGCGACAAGCGCTTTCCGGTCCCCCTTGAGATAGCGGTCAAAACGGGAATCCGGCGTGATGAGCGTTGCCTCGAACACCTCGATGGCGCGGGCCATGTTGTCAAAGGTTATCGGATCCTTGTCGCGGGGAAATGCTTTTTTGAATAGCGGCAGATAGCCCGGGATACTATTGAGGGTTTCCAGCACCCGTTCCGGTTTGTTGTTCATCTCCACCGCCGCCTGAACAGGTCCCTTGGCCTGGGCCTCAAGATCTTTCGCCCGACCGTCCCAGAACTGGGCAAGGTTGAACACGGCGTTCAACACGGTCGGAGCGTTACGCGGCCCTTTCTGCCAACCGTGACCGACGGATGTCTCCTGAAGGTCCACCCCGCCGAGCCCGACGTTATGACAGGTGTTGCAACTGATCAGGTGTGATGACGATAGTCGCGGGTCAAAAAAGAGCATTTTCCCCAGCTCAACTTTGGCCGGGGTGGACGGGTTCTCCTTCAGAACCGGAGGCTTTACCGGCACAGGCTTGAAGACCTCCCGGGCCTGGCTCATCATGTCGTCCTTCCCCCAGGCAACGCCTCCCGCAAGCATTATCACCATGATGCCACACGAAATTTTCCACTTCATTGTACGTCCTCCTTTGTCGTAGTAAGCAAAATCATTAACGTACAATAACGTTAACACCTCTATGCAGCAACTCAAGAGTTCCATTCAACAAATCTCAAGAAAACCACGGCTTGGCCAACAGGATATTTGAGGTCTTTTTTATCGCACCAAAACTGCATGTCAACAAATGTATCTGCACTGCAAGGTCCGACTCGGACAATGCCCCGGGAAATTGCCAATCCCCGCCCGCTGTGCTATAAGTCTGGATAATCCGCACACCCGCCGAGGAGTTACGCACACAATGGACAAACAGGCCGCAGAGCGCCGCATACAGGAACTTCGCACAGGAATAAACCACCACAACTACCTCTATTACGTGGAAGACAGGCCGGAGATCACCGACGCCGAGTACGACCTGCTCCTGCGCGAGCTGCAGCAGATGGAAACGGAGTTTCCCGAACTCATCACCGCGGATTCCCCGACCCAAAGGGTAGGTGCCCGTCCCCTGGAAAAGTTCTCCCAGGTGACCCACCGCATCCCGATGCTCTCCCTGGAAAACGCCTTCAACGAGGAAGAGATGCGCGATTTCGACGAGCGGGTCAAGCGCTTCCTGGGCCTCGCCGCAGGGCACGAGATAGAGTACGTCTGCGAGCCGAAGATGGACGGGCTGGCAGTGGAGATTGTCTATGAGAACGGAGAATTGACCGTCGGCACCACCCGCGGCGACGGCTACGTGGGGGAGGACGTGACCCAGAACCTGCGGACGGTCAAGAGCATCCCGCTTCGTCTTGCCGCCCCAAAACCGCCTATGCTCTTCGAGGTGCGCGGCGAGGTCTATCTCGGCCTTTCCCCCTTCCAGAAGCTGAACGCCGAGCGGGAAGAGGCGGGAGACCCGCCTTTCGCCAACCCGCGGAACGCCGCGGCCGGTAGCCTCCGACAGCTCGACTCGCGGATAACCGCCCGGCGCCCCCTCTCCATCTTCTGCTACGCGGCAGGAGCGGTGGAGGGGCACGCGTTCGCATCGCAAAGCGACCTCCTTGCCACCATTCCCCGATGGGGGCTGCCGGTGAACCCCCTGATCAGGAAGGTTTCCGGCATCGGGGGGGTGCTGGACTATTACCGCGAGATGACCGAAAAGCGGGAGTCCCTCCCCTATGAGATAGACGGCGTGGTGGTCAAGGTGGATTCATTCCTGCTCCAGCGGGAACTGGGGGAAAAGAGCCGTTCACCCCGCTGGGCCATCGCCTGGAAATTCCCCCCCCGCCAGGCGGTCACCGTGGTCGAGGACATCGTCCCCCAGGTGGGGCGCACCGGCGTCATCACGCCGGTGGCGCACCTGAGGCCGGTAGAGGTATCGGGGGTGATGGTCTCCCGGGCCACCCTCCACAACTGGGAGGAGATGGAGAAAAAGGACATCCGCAAGGGGGACACGGTGGTGGTGGAGAGGGCCGGGGACGTGATCCCGGCGGTGGTGAAGGTCCTCGCCGAGAAGCGGCAGGGGGATGAGAAGCCGCTCCCCATCCCGGAAAGCTGCCCCGAGTGCGGCTCCGAGGTGGTGAAGATCCCCGGCGAGGTGGCGGTCCGCTGCCTCGGGCTCTCCTGCCCGGCGCAGATCCGCGAGACCATCATCCACTTCGCCTCGCGCCACGCCATGGACATCGACGGGATGGGGGACAAATACATCGAGCAGCTGCTGAAGCTCGGGCTGGTGAAAAACGTCGCCGACCTCTACTACCTGAAGAAGGACGACTTCATGCGCTTCGAGAGGATGGGGGACAAGCTGGCGGAAAACCTCCTGAACGCCATCGCGAACAGCAAGGAGCGGGAGCTCTCCCGCTTCATCTTTGCCCTCGGCATCCGCCACGTGGGCGAACACACGGCGAAGCTCCTGGCAAGCGCCTTCGGCAGCATGGAGAACCTGGAGCGCACCTCGGTGGATGAGCTTCTTTCCATCCGCGAGGTCGGCCCCCAGGTGGCGCAGAGCATCCGCACCTTCTTCCACAACCGGGACAACATCCAGGTGATCGAGCGGATGTTCGAAGCCGGGGTGCGGCCGACAGTGGAGGAGAAGAAGGTCGGCGGCAGGTTCACAGGCAAGACCTTCGTCTTCACCGGCGCGCTCACCCGCTTCACCCGGGACGACGCCAAGAGAATGGTGGAGAACGAGGGGGGGCATGCCGCCGGATCGGTGTCCAAGAAGACCGACTTCGTCGTGGCCGGCGCCGAGGCGGGGTCGAAGCTCGAAAAGGCACGGGCTCTAGGTGTTACGGTCCTCACGGAAGACGAGTTTCTGGCGATGCTTGAGGAATGAGCGAATAAAGGCGGTTTGAACCTTTAACCCGGTTGGATCAGATTTTTATCCGAAGTTATCCGCGTGAAACGGTGCCTGGCGGGGTCAGTAGGCATAGAGCACCTCCAGGTCCGAGCTCACGCTGCCGTCCCCCTTCCTCTGCCCCTGTACCTCCATCTTGTAGAGGTACGGCTTCGGCTGCGGGGTGATGACATTGCTCCCCTCCGAAACGCTCGCCCCTTCGAGCGCCAGTCCCCCCATATCGGTATTTCCCTGCTGGGTA
>DAIEGL010000189.1 GCA_027356255.1 Geobacter sp.
AAAGAACAATGGGAAGAATCAGCATACTGCTTAAGAATATTGGATGTTTGCGCAAAAGTAAAGGGGTTTGCCATGACGGAACCGAATGAGGCCCAGGGGCTTGTCGCCTCGTTGCGCGCCTATCTTGAAGAGTTGAAGGAAACCGGTGTGGACGGCCTCCCCTTTGCCGATGCAGCCCCGTCATCAGCTGCCGGACCGTTGAAGAAATCGGTTCCGGCCCCGATAGCTTCTCCGGCATCGGCGCCGGGGATGTCTGTGAAAACAGCGTCTGAAACGGCCGGTGGCAAGGGGGAAACCCTGGATGAACTGCGCCTGGAACTGGCTGCATGCAGCCGTTGCAAGCTGGGCGAAACCAGAACCAACCTGGTTTTCGGAGTCGGCAATCCCCACGCCAGGCTGGTCTTTGTCGGTGAGGCGCCCGGTCGGGACGAGGACCTTCAGGGTGAGCCGTTCGTCGGCGAGGCTGGACAACTACTGACGAAAATCATCGAAGCCATGCAGTTCAAGCGGAACGAGGTGTACATCTGCAACGTCCTCAAGTGCCGCCCCCCAAACAACAGAAATCCGCAGGAAGACGAGATTGAGCAGTGCCAGCCGTTCCTGCTCCGGCAGCTCAAGGCCATCGGCCCGGAGGCAATCGTCTGCCTCGGCACCTTTGCCGCCCAGACCCTGCTGGAGACGAAGGAGCCCATTTCAAAAATGCGCGGCCGCTTTCACGATTACCACGGTATTCCGCTCATGCCGACCTTCCATCCGGCTTACCTGCTGAGAAACGCCAACATGAAGCGGGAAGTGTGGTCGGACATGCAGCAGGTTATGAATTTGCTGGGAGTGGAAGTGCATAAGAAGTGAATAAAAGATGGAGGATTTGATGTACAAAAAAGTCTTTGATTTGCCGATGGTCGCGGGAACAGAACTGCCGTTCGAGCTGCCCGGGTGGATCGCCTGTGCCCCTTTCGAGGAATACCTGGGGATGCGGATTGAACAGGCTGCTGCAGGGCAGGCGGTGCTCTCCATGCCGTTCAAGGTGAAGCTGGCCCAGGGCAAGGGGTTCATGCATGGCGGCGCGGTAACTGCACTGGCTGACACGGCCGTGGCTATTGCCATCAAGAGTATTTTGCCGGAGGGAACCAACTTCGTCACGGTGGATCTCGGGCTTAAATTTCACGCCCCGGTAACAGGCGGGACGGTAAAGGCCGTGGCACGGATTGTTGAACGTGATGACAGGAACATAAAAGGGGAGGCGGAGGTCTTTGACGAAAGCGGCGTCAAGGTCGCCACGTTTACGTCTGTTTTTCGGATCAAAAAACAGTGAATGGTTGATGGTGAACGGTAAAAAACATCCGCCATCTGCCGCATCACTGCTCCATCCTCAGCCTCTTCATCTTTTCCACGAGGGTCGTCCTGTTCAGCTTGAGCATGACCGCGGCCCTGGCCTTTACCCCTTGGGCCAGTACCAGGGCTTCACCGATCATCCTTCTCTCGATGTCGTTTATCGTCTTTACCAGGTCCACCCCTTCTTCCGTCACCCGGGTGGGGGATTCCTCCCGCTCGCAGAAGGCTCTGTTGATGTTGGGAGGAAGGTCGTGCAGCGTTATATGGTTCCCTTCGGTTAGGGCGACGATCCGCTCCACCACGTTTTCCAGTTCCCTGACGTTCCCCGGCCATTGGTAGAGCTCCAGAGCCTCCAGGGCATCCTTGTCGATGCTCATGCCGCTGCGCTGCATCTCCCGGCAGTTCTTTTCCAGGAAATGGCGGATCAGGGGGAGGATGTCTTCGGTCCTTTCCCGTAGCGGCGGAATCGTGAGCGGAATGACGTTGAGCCGGTAGTAAAGGTCCTCCCGGAAGTTCCCCCGTTTCACCTCTTCCTCCAGGTCCACGTTCGTGGCGGAAACCACCCGCGTGTCGAGCTTGATCGGCTTGTTCGAGCCGACCTTTTCCACCTCCTCTTCCTGCAGGACGCGCAAGAGCTTTGTCTGCAAGTGCATGGGGAGGGTCCCGATCTCGTCGAGGAAAATCGTGCCGTGGTTGGCGGCCTCGAATTTGCCGATCTTGTCCCGGATGGCTCCGGTGAACGAACCCTTGGTATGGCCGAACAGCTCGGATTCCAGAAGGTTTTCCGGTATGGCGGAGCAATTGACTGCAATGAAGGGCTTTTCCCGGCGGGCGCCGTTATAGTGGATCGCCTTGGCCACCAGTTCCTTCCCTGTTCCCGATTCGCCGAGGATCAGGACCGTAGAGTCGGTCTTGATGATCCTCTTCATCCGGGAAAAGACGTGCTGCATTGCCGGCGAGCTGCCGATGATGTTGGCGAATTCGTATTTGTCGCGGAGCTGTTTCTTCAGGTAGACGTTTTCGTTGACGAGCAGGTGCTTTTCCACCGCCTTGTCGATGATGATGCGGAGTTCGTCGATGTTGAGAGGTTTGGTGATGTAGTCGTAGGCCCCTTCCTTCATGGCCTTGACTGCTGTTTCGGCGGAGGCGTGACCGGTTATGAGGATCACTTCCGTGAGGGGCGAGCTGTCCTTGATCTTTTTCAGGATGTCTATGCCGCTGATATCGGGAAGAAAGAGGTCGGATATGACGATGTCGAAGTGCTCCGTTTCCATGAGCCGGAGTCCTTCCGTCCCGGAGCCGCTCCCCTTTATGGAAAGGCCGTTCCCTTTCAGAAGGAGCAACATCGCCTCGCGGCTCGGCTCTTCGTCCTCTATCAGCAGGATTTTGACTCGATCTTTCATCGATAGCACCCTCAGAGCAGTCTGGAAAATAACACTTATGCATCAAATTGGCAAGGCCCCATTTGACGGTGGCTGCGCAGCAAGTATACTTTTCCCGTACGCTTGCGGAGGCAATGATGTTGCGCCTGCTGATCCCGTTCCTGATTATATTGGCCTGTTCCTTCCCATCGGTCGCCGGTAAGGGGGTAATCCGGGGTGTCGAAATTGACGGGCCCATAAACCCGGTTACCGCCGATTATCTGAAACGCAATCTACATGAAGCGGCGCGCAACAACGAGCGGCTCGTGCTTGTGGAGATGGATACCCCCGGCGGGCTGGACAGCGCCATGCGCGACAGCGTCAAGGCCGTCATGGCCAGCCCGGTGCCGGTTGTCGTCTATGTTGCGCCGAGCGGGGCCCGTGCCGCATCGGCAGGGGCCGTCATAGCCCTTGCTGCCGATATCTGCGCCATGGCACCGGGGACCAATATCGGCGCCGCCCATCCGGTCAGCATGGGTGAGAAACCGGACAAGGTGATGCAGGAAAAGCTCGTGAACGACGCGGAGGCTTATGTCGAGGGGATTGCGCGCAAGCGGGGGAGGAATGAGGCCCTTGCGAGACAGATGGTGCGGGAAAGCCT
Organism: Geobacter sp.; assembly: GCA_027356255.1. GTDB lineage: Bacteria > Desulfobacterota > Desulfuromonadia > Geobacterales > Geobacteraceae > Geotalea. The sequence continues at coordinate 3,358 of DAIEGL010000189.1, forward strand.
CTCCCTCTCCGCTGAAAAGGCCCTGGAAGGGAAGGTGATCGATCTGGTCGCCGCAGATCGCCAGGAGCTGTTGCGGAAGCTGGAGGGGCGCAGCGTTGTCAGGAACGGCAGGCAGGTCCTCCTGGATCTGGCGGGGGCGGAGGTCGTCGAACACGGCATGGCGGCGAGAGAGAAGGTACTGAACGTCATCAGCAACCCCAATGTGGCGTACGTGCTCATGATGCTCGGTTTCCTCGGGCTCTTTTTCGAGCTCTCCAATCCCGGAGTCATCCTGCCGGGTGTGGTCGGCGGCATCTCCCTCATCCTCGCCTTCTTCGCTTTCCAGACCCTGCCGGTCAACTACGCCGGGGTGCTCCTGATACTGCTCGCGATCGTCCTCTTCATTGCAGAGATCAAGATCGTGTCCCATGGGATGCTGACTGTCGGAGGGGTGATTTCCATGGTCCTCGGATCGCTTTTGTTGTTCGAATCGCCTGAACCTTACCTGCGCTTGTCCTGGAGCGTGATCATTGTGACCGTGCTGTCAACGACCGTTTTTGCCGTCTTTGCCGTGACCCTTGCCGTCAGGGCGCACCGCAGAAAGCCTGTGTCGGGGCGCGAAGGGCTGGTTGGCGAAACGGGACTGGCGGAGACGGCGGTCGGCGAGGATGGGAAGGTGTTCGTGCGGGGCGAGTACTGGCAGGCGTTCAGCGACGAACAGATCGCGCAGAACGATGAAATAGAGGTCGTAGCAGTAGAAGGTATGCGGGTAAAGGTGAGGAAGGCGGGAACGGGGACCAGGGACCTGGGACTAGGGACCGGTAAAGGCCTTTAGCAGTTCCCGGTTCCCTGTACCCCGTCCCTAACCCCGATGAACGGGATAAGTCCCTTCACGAAAAATTCTTCGCAAAAAACATGCAAATAATTTTTCTAAGGGACTAATTACGGAGGTTATCAATGTCTGACATCTTCAATTACGTGCCGGTGGTCTTTGTCTTCATCCTTTTGCTCATGTTCGCGGCGAGCGCCGTCAGGGTCCTGCCGGAGTACGAGCGCGGCGTCCTGTTCCGCCTGGGACGGTTCGTCGGCGTGCGCGGTCCCGGCCTCTTCTTTATCATTCCCGGCATCGACCGGCTGGTGCGGGTTTCTTTGCGCACCGTGGCTTTTGACGTACCGCCGCAGGACGTCATCACCCACGACAACGTGACGGTCAAGGTGTCGGCGGTCATCTACTTCCGGGTCATGGCCCCGGAAAAGGCGATCATCGAGGTGGAAAACTACCTCTACGCCACAAGCCAGCTCTCCCAGACCACCCTGCGCAGCGTGCTCGGGCAGGTGGAACTGGATGAACTTTTGGCCAACCGGGAAAAGATCAACAAGGAACTGCAGGAGATCCTCGACCGCCATACCGGCCCGTGGGGGGTGAAGGTCGCCAACGTGGAGGTGAAGAACATCGACCTGCCCCAGGAGATGCTCCGTGCCATCGCCAAGCAGGCCGAGGCTGAGCGGGAGCGGCGCGCCAAGGTCATACATGCCGAAGGCGAATTGCAGGCCTCTGAAAAACTGGCCGGCGCCGCGCAGGTCCTCTCTTCGGAGCCGATGTCCCTGCAGCTCCGCTACCTGCAGACCCTGACCGAAATAGCCGCGGAGAAGAATTCAACCACGATCTTCCCTGTGCCGATCGACCTGATCAAGATGTTCATGGAGAAGGGGGAGAAACGGTAATTCATGCTTATGGAGATGCATTCCCATACCGCGGAGCACTCGCCGTGCAGCGGGGTTTCCGCCGTCGAACTGGTCAGGCGGGTATTTGCCAAGGGGGTACAGGGGATTGTCCTCACCGATCACCACTACCTCTGGCCGGTGGAGGATCTGAAGACGCTGCGCAGGAATGCCGGGGTGCCCGACTATTTCCTCATCCTTTCCGGTCAGGAGCTGCGCAGCGCGGAGATCGGCGATGTCCTGGTCTTCGGCGCAACCGTCACATTGCCGCGCGGCACCGCGCTTTCGGAAGTCCGCCGGCTCTGTCCCGATGCGGCGCTCGTCTGGGCGCATCCCTACCGGGAGGGGAGGACCCCTTTGGCTGAGGAACTTCTGGACCCGCTTCTGGACGGCATAGAGATATTCAACTCCAACCACACGGTGAGGGGGAACACCCGGGGGCTCCAGGACTGGCACCGCCATCGGTTCACGGCCATCGCCGGCACAGATACCCATGGAAAGAGCTATGCCGGAACGTATCCCACCTATTTCGATCATCCGGTAAAAAACATAGCGGAATTGGCAGAGGAGATCAGAAAGGGGCGCTGCCGCCCTTTCTTCAAGGAGATTCCCCGTTCGGGCGCCAATACCCAGGTGACGGAGGTTACCATCGGCACCAAGGGGATGGATGAGGAGCGGGAAAGGATCGTCATCAAATCGATCGAAAGCCGGCAGAAGTGGCGTGCGGCGGAACGGGGGTATCAGATCATGAAAGCGGTGTTCACCCACGGCTTCGACGGCGGTCTTTACCGGGTGCCGCGGCCGATCGATGAGGACGCCTCTGCCATGACCCTCATCGAGCAGGGGATGCGCGGCAAGTCGTTGTTTGACAAACTTCTTGCCGCATCCGTAGAGGACGGCATGGAATATCTCCGGTTGACCGCCCGCTGGCTGGCGAAGCTGCACAACTGCCGGCTCATGATTACTTCTTCCGATGAGTTTCTGGAAAGGGAATCGAAACGTGTCGCCAGATATATCGAGCGGTTTGTCGAAGTCCGTCACCCTCAATTGCGCAAGGCTTCGGAAATTGCGGAAGTGGTGCTGGATTGCGAGCAGCGGCTGGTCATGGAAGCCCCGGCCATCGTGCAGGGGCATGGTGATTTCCATCCCAAAAATGTCTTCGTCGGCCAGGACAGCCAGGATAACCGCGACACCTTATACGTGGCGGCCATAGACTTCGAAAGCTCCCTTATGCTTCCCCCTGCATTTGATGTCGGCTGCTTCCTTTCCCAGTTCCGCAACCAGTTTTTCAGCCACGAAGAAATCCTGCGAAATTTTCCGGAAACCATTTTTCTGGAAGCTTATCAGGATGCCGCCGGCGGTGTCGGTGCCGGCTTCGGTCGGCAGGTGGAGCTGTTCCGCGCCAGGACCAACCTGAGCATTGCCGCATACCTTATCAAGCTCGGCCTGGGTGACAGCGAAGATCTGTGGCGGCTTCTCGTGGAAGCGGAAAGGGCTGTGACCTATTTTACCGGCGCAACCAGCGTCTGAATTTTTCGGAGGGGGATATTTATGCTGAACAAGAAGATGTATGCCGCATTGAACAAGCACATGAACGTGGAACTCTATTCATCGTATCTCTACCTTTCCATGTCTTCCTATGCCAATTCCATCGGTCTGAAGGGGGCCGCCAACTGGTACATGGTGCAATACCAGGAGGAGATGGTCCATTTCATGAAGTTCTACACCTACATCAACAGCCAGGGGGCGCATGTGGAGCTTTCCGCCATAGCAGCCCCTCCGAGCGAATTCAAGTCGCTGCTCGACATGTTCGAGCAGACGTTGAAGCATGAGCAGTTCATCACCATGTGCATAAACGACCTGATCGACCTGTCGCTCAAGGAAAAGGACCATGCAACGCATATCTTTCTGCAATGGTTCATTACCGAACAGATAGAGGAGGAGGAGAACGATCGCGACATTGTCGGCAAGCTGAAGCTGATCGGCGACAACGGCCAGGGTCTTCTCATGCTCGACAACGAGATGGCGACCCGTGTCTTCGTCCCCCCTGCGGCAACCACTGCGTAATCGTGAAAGTGCGTTTCTGCGAACATAACAAGGGGAAGACCAGGGTCTTCAACCGGCTCCGGGAGAATTTCCCCACGCTTGACGTGAAGGTGACCGGCTGCATCAAAAAGTGCGGCCTCTGCAACAAGACTCCCTTTGCAGTGGTTGACGGCAAGACGGTTTGCGGCGTGGATGCCGACGACCTGTATAAAAAGATAGTAAAGATACTCAACGGCTCTGAGTAGACTCAGGAAATCATTTTCCAAAAGAAAAGCCCGCAGATGCGGGCTTTTCTTTTGGAACTCAGGAGGGCCATCGGGCCTGTTTCCTATAATTTCTCGATCTTGGACTTTCCTTTCAGCTCAGTCAGGTAGTCACCGATGGCCTTCTGAATCTTCAGATTCTTCAGATAGTTCTCGATCTTATCCTTGACCTCGTCAAACTTGATGGTGCTCCCCTCTTTCTTGTCGGTGAGCTTGATGATGTGGTAGCCGAACTGGGTCTCCACCACGTCACTGACCTCGCCGGGCTTGAGGGCGAATGCCGCCTTTTCGAAAGGGGCAACCATCTGCCCTTTGCTGAAGAATCCGAGGTCTCCCCCCTGCTTGCTGCTCGGGCAGGTCGATTCCGTTTTTGCCAGGGTCGCAAAGTCTTCGCCCGCTTTGATTCTTTTCAGCAGGGCCTCGGCCTTTTCTTTGGCCTTTTTCTTATCCTCGGCAGTGGCGTTCGCATCGACACCGCAGAGGATGTGGCTCGCCCTTACGCTTGGCTCCTGCTTGAATTTGTCAGGGTTGTCGTCATAGAATTTCTTGGCATCGGCCTCGGTGATCGTGGTTTTTTCCGCAATGTTCTTTTCGATGAGGTTGGTGATGACGATGTCCTTGCGGGTGAATTCCTTCAGGTCCTTTTCCGTCATGTCCACGGATTTGAGGGCCTTTTCGAACTCATCCGCAGAGGGGAATTTCGCTTTGTTCTGGCTGATCTTCTCGTCCACCTGCTTGTCCAGGTCCTTGATTTCGATTTTCTGTCCCACCTGGTAGAGGAGCTCGGCGGATATGAGCTGGTCAAGGGCAGCTTCTTCGGCCTGTTTCAGGGATTCGGGAGGGAGAGGCTGCGGCAGTCTGTTCTGGGAGACCAGCACTTTCACAGCTCGATCCAGGTCCATGCGGGTTATGACCGTGTCGTTCACCTTGGCGACGGGGTCGGTTGGGGCGCTCTTCTTTTCCGCCGTCTGAGGGCTCTTCTGTTCAGTTTGCGGCGCCTTCTGCTCCTCACCGAAGGCGGACCAGTTTAGAACGCCTACAAGGACAAGGGCTGCAAGTGAGGAGGAAATTATCTTCTTTGCCGAAATCATCAAAGTCTCCTTTTGAAAAATTTTCGTAAATAATAGCATTAAATTTAAGAATGGTAAACCAACATATGTTGTTTTTATTGGCCGATATTCATAATATAACGTATGTTTACTGTTGACTTTGTTTTTTTATTCTGGTTTTATGTTTAAACCAAATCTGTATCTAAGTATTTAAAATAACTAAACAAATTTAGTGGCGTTGAATTTTACTATAGATGTACGTGTTTTATTTTGCATAAAAAACGATTTGCGGAGGATTTGATGGCACAACGGAAATTCAGAAAGATCATGGCAGCTAACCGCGGCGAAATTGCGATCCGCATTTTCCGCGCTTGCACGGAACTGGGCATAGGGACGGTGGCCATTTATTCCGAGGAGGATAAGCTGTCGCTGCATAGATACAAGGCGGACGAGGCGTACCTGATCGGTAAGGGCAAGAGCCCGATCGACGCATACCTGGGCATCGACGAGATCATTACACTGGCGCTGAAACGGGATGTGGACGCCATTCACCCAGGCTACGGTTTCCTTTCGGAGAATCCCGAGTTTGCCGAGAAGTGCGAGGCGGCGGGGATCGCCTTTATCGGCCCGACCGCAGAGATGCAGCGCCGACTGGGTGACAAGGTTGCTGCCCGCAAAGTGGCGATGGCAGCCGGCGTTCCAGTAGTTCCCGGTACCGAGGAGCCCATCGAGCACGAGGAAGAAGCCCTTATCTTTGCCAAGAACTACGGCTATCCGATCATCATCAAGGCGGCGGCCGGGGGCGGCGGCCGGGGGATGCGGGTTGCCAACAACCGCAAGGAACTGGTTGAGGGGATTGCCAGCGCCCGCAGCGAGGCGAAGGCCGCCTTCGGCAACCCGGCGGTCTTTCTCGAGCGTTACCTGGAGAACCCGAAGCATATAGAGGTGCAGGTCCTGGGGGACGGTTTCGGGAACCTGGTCCACTTTTTCGAGCGTGACTGCTCCATCCAGCGGCGCCATCAGAAGGTGGTGGAATTCGCTCCCTCGCTCTGCATCACCCCGGAGATGCGCGAAGAGCTTTGTGCCGCCGCGCTCAAGATCGCCGGTCAGGTCAACTACCGCAATGCCGGGACCGTGGAATTCCTTCTCGATCAGGAGGGGAATTACTATTTTATCGAGATGAATCCCCGTATCCAGGTCGAGCACACGGTGACGGAGATGATTACCGGCCGCAACCTGGTGCAGGACCAGATACTGGTCGCAGAAGGGATAGCGCTGACCGACCCGGAGATCAACATCCCGAACCAGCAGGCCGTCAAGATGTGGGGCCATGCCATCCAGTGCCGTATCACCACCGAGGACCCGGCAAACAACTTCGCCCCGGATTTCGGGACCCTCAAGGCGTACCGCTCGTCGGCCGGATTCGGCGTGCGGCTCGACGCCGGCAATGCCTTTACCGGTGCCCAGATCACCCCACACTACGACTCGCTCCTGGTCAAGGTGAGCTCATGGGGGCTGACCTTCACGGAGGCGGCGCGCATCATGAACCGCTCTCTCCAGGAATTCCGCATCCGCGGTGTGAAGACCAACATCGCCTTCCTGGAAAACGTCATCACCCATCCGACCTTCCTCAACGGCAAATGCGACACGTCGTTCATCGACAAGCACCCTGAGCTGATGCAGTTCCAGGAGAAAAAGGACCGGGCCACCAAGGTCCTCAACTTCATCGGCGACGTCATCGTCAACGGTTCGCCCGGGGTGGACAAGCCCCTCAAGTCTTCCGACCTCCTCGATGCCAAGGTGCCGAACATCGACTACACCAAGCAGCGTCCGGCGGGTACCCGCGACATTTTCATGGAAAAGGGGGCGGACGGTCTCGCCAAGTGGATACTGGAGCAGAAAAAGCTTCTCGTTACCGATACCACCATGCGTGACGCCCACCAATCGCTGCTCGCCACCAGGGTCAGGAGCTACGACCTGTTGCAGATCGCCGAACCGACCTCGTACCTCGCTTCCGACCTCTTTTCTCTGGAAATGTGGGGCGGTGCCACCTTTGACGTTTCCATGCGTTTTCTCAAGGAGTGCCCCTGGCAGAGGCTGCACAAACTGTCCGAGGCGATCCCCAACGTGCTTTTCCAGATGCTCCTCAGGGGTTCCAACGCGGTCGGCTACACCAACTATTCCGATAACGTGGTCGAGAAATTCGTGGAGGAGGCGGCCCAGTCCGGCATCGACATCTTCCGCGTCTTCGACTCCCTCAACTGGACCCGGGGGATGCGGGTCGCGATGGATGCCGTGCGCAAGCAGGGAAAGATCTGCGAAGCCTCCATCTGTTACACCGGCGACATCACAGATCCCAAGCGGGACAAGTATCCGCTGGAATATTACGTGAACATGGCGAAGGAACTGGAATCGATGGGCGCCCACATCCTCGCCATCAAGGACATGGCCGGCCTCCTCAAGCCGTTTGCCGCAGCGAAGCTGATAAAGGCCCTGAAGTCCGAGATCGGTATCCCGATCCACCTACACACCCATGATACTTCCGGCAACGGCGGCGCCATGCTACTGATGGCCTGCCAGGCGGGGGTCGATATCGTCGATGCCGCGCTTTCGTCCATATCGGGGCTCACTTCCCAGCCGAACCTCAACGCGCTGGTGGCGGCCCTGAAGGGGAGCGAATGGGACACGGGGCTCAATGAGGAGAGCCTGCAGAAGCTGGCCAACTATTGGGAAACGGTGCGCGACTACTATGCCCCCTTTGAGTCGGGGCTGAAGAGCGGCACGGCCGAGGTTTACCACCATGAGATCCCGGGTGGCCAGTATTCCAACTACAAGCCGCAGGTGGCGGGTCTCGGCCTCCTGGACCGCTGGGAAGAGTGCAAGGAGATGTACCACAAGGTCAACCTCCTCTTCGGCGATATCGTCAAGGTGACGCCGTCTTCCAAGGTGGTGGGGGACATGGCCATGTTCCTGGTGAAGAACAACCTGGACGTGGACGATGTGTACGTCAAAGGGGACGATCTCACCTTCCCCGAATCGGTTGTGGGGATGTTCAAGGGGATGATCGGTCAGCCGTACCAGGGTTTTCCCCACGAACTGCAGCGCATCATCCTCAAAGGGGAGGAGCCGATCAGCTGCCGGCCTGGGGAACTGCTCGAACCGGTGGATTTCGATGAGGAACGGCTCAAGGTGGAGGCCAAAGTGGGACATCCCGTGGACGACAAGGGGCTTATCTCCTACATCCTCTACCCGCACGTCTTCCCTGAATTCGACCGGCACCGGCAGGAGTATTCGGATACCTCGGTCATACCGACGCCGATTTTCTTTTACGGCCTTGAACCGGGTCAGGAGACATCCATAGAAATAGAGCCGGGCAAGACGCTCATCATCAAGCTCAACGCCGTCGGCAGGGTTCACCCCGACGGTACCCGGCATATTTACTTCGAATTGAACGGCGATGCCCGCCAGGTAACGGTGCGCGACCAGTCAGTGGTGACCGGCGAGGCGGTGCGTCAGAAGGCCGACAAGGGGAATCCGCTGCACATCGGCGCCCCCATGCCGGGGAAGGTGCTGAAGGTGAACGTCAAGGCGGGCGACGAAGTGTGTGCCGGCGATGTGCTTATGGTTACCGAGGCGATGAAGATGGAGACCAACATCAAGGCCAAGGAGGACGGCAAGATCGCCGAAGTCAAATTCAAGGAAGGGGACAAGGTCGAGAAGGACGACCTGCTGCTGGTCCTGGGATAAAGAGGTCCAACCGGGAATTAGAGGGAAGGCCGTCTGCCGCGACTTCGTCCGTTCGTTCGGTCGCCGAAGCTGCGGACCTTGCAACGTGTCTCGATGTAATCACCTGGACATTAGTTCACTGACGACGGTGCTTCCTTCTACCTCTGGCGGGTGTCCGCTCGCCGCTTCGGCTCTGTCACTCACTCCCGAAGCCGCGGCAGACGTTCCGGAAATGTCGGGAAGACACAAAAAAAGGGCGGCTTTTGAAGCCGCCCTTTTTTTGTGTAACGATCGCATCCTCAGGATTTTTTCCCTTCAACCAGCTTGGCTTCTTCGGAGGCCCTGAAAGGCTCTTTGTCGTGATAGCGGAGCAGTAGTGCGTTGGTCAGCGAGTTGGGAAAGGTTCTTTTATATATGTTGAAATCGTGACTGGCGGAATTGTAGCTGGTTATCGCTTCATTGATGTGGTTTTCCGCTACTTCCAGCCTTTTGCGGATGGCTATGTAGCTGTAGTCGTCGAGGAGCTCCGGGTAGCTGCCGGAGATGACCTGAAGGCGCGCCAGGGCCTTGGTGAGTTGGGCCTGGGCGTCGCGGAACCTGTTCAGTTTCTGTGACGTGCTGGGGGGGGTCCTGGGGCATCCGGTGCTGATGGCGCCGTGCGTGGCCGTTTCGACCTCTTGTACGAGATCTTTTTCCCTTACCCCGTGTTTCTGCACTATCTCCAGATAACCCACAACCAGCTCAAGGCGTTGCCTGCATGCGAAACCCAGATCGTTCCAGGCTTTAGATGTCGCCACTTCCTTGCTCTTGAGGGTGTTGTAACCGCATCCGAAAAGGAGCGGCAGGATGGACAGCCCCAGAAACATGAAAATCGTTCTTCTCAATGCCATCCCCTTTCTATCCTGCCAAAAAATACCGCAGCGACTCGGCCCTGTGGGACCGGTGTGTGAAGATCGCTTACAATATTTTAATTTGCACGTTCTGTTCCACCCCGACCTGATGTTTGCCCTCATGTGTGAAAGACGGGGGAGGCTGCAGGTATGCGCCGCGACAGCGGGATAAAATCCGAAAAATGCCCTGCACCAGGTGCTGAGGGGGGGCTTTATGGTCGTGCTGCTGATTTTCAGTTATCGCAATTGGGGATGCAAGGTCAGCCATATCCTGCAAATGGCGGACTTCGTCCGTCATTGGACTGAATGTGGTTTAATGTATGCGGTATAATGCGAGGTGTCGGGGGGGGGGCAATTTCGGGCAATGCGTCAGGGTGGGGTCAGAGTCCGAGCTCTGACCCCACTTTTTCCAGATAACCGCGGATGGCGCCGCTGCTCTCCATCTGCAGGGCGTTTTCGGCGATCTTCTGCGCCTGAGCCGAGGTGACGCATCGTATCGCCTGTTTGATGAGCGGAATGTACGGGGCCGACAGGCTGAAGTCCCTTATCCCCATGCCGAGCAGGAGGATGGCGTTGACCGGGTCTGCGGCCATCTCGCCGCAGAGGGAAACCTGTTTGTGCGCCTGCGTCGCCACGTCGGTCACGTGCTTGATGGAGTGGAGCACGGCCGGATGATAGGGATCGTAGTATTTTTTCACCCTCGGATTGTTCCGATCCGCCGCCATGGTGTATTGAATCAGGTCGTTGGTGCCGATGCTGAAAAAATCCACTTCCTTGACGAGCAGGTCGGCGATCTGGACGGCGGCCGGTATCTCCACCATGATTCCGAGGCGTATTTCTGGATCGAAAGGTTTTTCATCCCGCTGCAGTTCGTCTTGCACGTCTTTAAGGATTCTCTTGACTGCTCTGACCTCATCGACGCTGGAAATCATCGGCAGCATGATCGTGGCCTTGCCGAAAGTCGAGGCCATGAGTATGCCGGCGAGCTGCTCACGAAAGATCCCCTCCTCTTCCAGGGAGACCCTGATGGAGCGCCACCCCATGAACGGGTTGTCCTCCTTGGGATAGGCGAAGTATGAAAGCCCCTTGTCCCCGCCGATGTCCAGGGTGCGGATGGTAACTGTGTGTCCCTGAAAACCTTCGAGTATCTTCCGGTAGAGGGAGTACTGTTCGACCCTGTTGGGAAAGGATTTGCGGGTCATGTAAGGAAATTCCGTGCGGTAGAGACCGACCCCTTCGGCGCCGTTGGCCAGTGCAACCTTGACGTCGCTCAGCAGGCCGATGTTCGCCCGCAGCCTGATCCTGGTGCCGTCCCTGGTCTCGGCCGGCAGGTCGCGCAGCCCCTCCAGTTCGCGCCGTTTCAGGCTGAAATCCCGCTGGAGTCGTTCATACTCGACCTTTATGCTGTTGTCGGGATTTATGTAAATATGCCCGGAAGTGCCGTCCAGGATGATCTCGTTGCGGGGGGAGATGCGCTTCATCAAGCCATCCACGCCTAGCACCGCCGGGATACCGAGAGATTTGGCCATGATGGCGGCGTGGGAATTCACGTTCCCCTTTTCGGTGACGATGCCGAGGATCTTTTCATGGTCCATGGTCGCCATGTCCGACGGGAGGATGTCGTCGGCAACGATGATCCGCTTTTCCCTGAATCGTGCCTGGGACTGGGTGTTGCCGTTGAGGGCGGCGATGATGCGCCGGCCGATGTCCTCCATGTCTGCGGAACGTTCCCTCAGGTACGGGTCTTCCATCTTGGAGAAGGCCTGCACATAGTAGCTGACCACTTCCTTCACGGCCCGCCCCGCGCTGTAATCGCTTTCGATGAACTCCACGATCCTGGAGATGAAACTGCGGTCCTCCATTATCATGAGGTGGCTGTGGAAGATGGCGGCATCCTCTTTGGAGAGCATCTCCGCCACACGTTTTTCCATGTAGAGCGTCTGGATCTTCGCCTTTTCCAGGGCGATCTGAAACCGCTTCCGTTCCTCCTGCCGCGGCCTGGTCCGTTCAAGCTCGATGCCGTCCTTGGTGTCGCGGTTCAGGATGTAGATCTTTCCCCAGGAAAAACCGGGAGATACCGCCGCGCCGGCTAAAGAGAAGGGTTGTTTCCCCCGCTTCCTTTCTCGCTCGGCCGGTACGCCTCCCTTTACACCGGTGGCCTTGATCTTCTCAAGCTCCAGCGCAAAAAAGGCGCGCTCCTTCTCCTTCTGGTGAATGGAGTCGAGGAGCTTGGCGTTGATGACGATGCTGCTGATCTGGTAAGCGATGGTGGAGATCGTGCTTATCTCTGCCGGGGTGAAGACGCGCGACTCCCTGGTCTGGACGACGATCACCCCCACCGGGGTTTTTCGCTCGAACAGGGGGACCCCCAGAAAAGACTGGAACTTTTCTTCCTTGGTTTCCCGAAAGTATTTATAACGCGGATGGAGCGGGGCGTTATCGGTCGCCACTATGCCCCGCTGCTCCACGGCCAGGCCGGTGAGACCCTCCGAGGTCTTCATGGTGATCTTTCCCACCGACCCCTTGGAAAGACCCTTGCTGGCCTTGAGCCGGAGGGTTTCGCCGTCGTCCTCCAGAAGATAGATGGAACAAACGTCCGAACCCATCCGCTTTGCCACGAGGTTGACAATGTTGTCCAGCGTCTCCTGTAGATCGTGGGAGTGGAGGATCAAACCGCTGATGTCTTCCAGCGTGCGGAGTCCCAGGGTTTCACGGCTGTCTTCGCCCATATTCAGCACCTTTGCCAAAAAAATTTCTCCAATTATAAAGCAGGCAGCGGAAAAGGAAAGCTTTAACTTGAAAAAATCAGACGTGGCGAGGGTATTTATGGCAATCGCCACCCGTTTTTGCTATAGTTCGCCTCAGCAGGAATACGAATAAACGCGGAGGGAGTGATGACGACAGATTTCAACGAGCGCCTGGCGGAAGGGATATCGCTTCTGGAGGCCGGAGAGTACGGGAAGGCCGCGAAAGAGTTCGGCACCTGTGTCGAGCTTGAGCCGAACAATCCCGAGGGGTATTTTTGCCTCGGCGAGGCCCTGGCCGAGTCGGGAAAGCAGGCTGAGGCGATAAAGTCCATAACCGCAGGGCTTGCGCTCGCCCCCGAAGACGTTGAGGCGCTGACGGCCCTGGGGGATATCTACTTTGAGTCAGGCAGGCACAAGGATGCCATTGACTGCTATAAGAAAGTAACCGCACTGAGACCGAAGGAAGCCGATGGCTACGTCAGCATCGGACTCGTATATAACAGCTTGGAGCGGGTCGATGACGCACTGAAGGCGTTCAACAGCGCCCTGGAGATAGATCCGCACAATGTCTTCGCTCTCAACGCCCTTGGCGATCTCTACTACGGCCTCGGCAAGAACGACGAGGCCATTGCCGCCTACCGGAAAGGGATTGAGCTCGAACCGGACGACGCCACCGCCCACTTCAACCTGGGGGACCTCTTTTACGATCTCGGCGATCTTGATGCCGCCGAGAAGGAAACGCTTGAGGCGGTCCGCCTCGACCCCAATTTCACCATGTCCTACCTCACACTCGGCAACGTCTGCATCGACCAGGAGCGGCTGTCGGACGCCGTCAGGTATTTCGAGCTCTACCTGAAGAAGGAGAAATCGCCACAGGCCGCGGAGATGGTCGCCGAGGTCAAAGCCGTGGTGGAGGGGCTGAAAGAGGAGATGAAACAGCTGTAAGGCGGTCGATGGTCGATAGTCGATTTGGTGGTTGATTAAGGGGGCTCTTGCCCCCTTTTTTTGTGCAAAGAGCCGGGATTGTGCAGCGGTCGATACCTGCTATAGTTTACTCATTGATTGCCGGGTTTCGGTGAATTCTGTAGCGATGCATGCGTATCAAGGTGCGGAGCCATGAACAATCGAGAGGCTAAAGAGCGCTTATCCGGGTTCAGGCAGGTATCGGTCAGGATCGTCATGTTGTACTCGATTCTTGGCGGCCTGTGGATCGTCTTCTCCGATCGGCTACTCGATGAACTCGTTGTCGATCCTTCCCTCCACGATCAACTGCAGACCGCCAAGGGATGGTTATACGTCGCCATCACGGCGGTTTTCCTCTATTGGCTGATAAACCGGGGGCAGGCAGAGATCGAGCGGGCCGCCCTGATCCGGTGGGAAAGCGAGAAGAGATTCCAATCCCTCTTCGAGGCTGTCCCCATTTCGATCTGGGAAACGGACCTGTCCGAAGTCAAGGCGGAGTTGGACAATCTGCAAGCCCAGCAGATAAAGGATTACGGAGCATACTTTGCCAAACGGCCCGATTTCCTGCGGCAGCTTCAGCAACATCTGAAAATCATCGACGTCAATGCTACGACCCTCGACATCTTCGCGGCGCAGAGCCCGGCGGAACTCTTTGGGGGGCTGAACAGGGTCTTCACGCCGGAGGCGTTGCCGGCTTTCCGCGATGCGCTGAAGGCCATTGCCGAGGGAAGGGAGCGCTTTGACGCCGAGGTCCCGGTTCTCACGCTGCGCGGAGAGTGCAAAACCTTCTTCTTTACCCTCACCATCCCCTCTGACAGCGCCAAGTTCCGCAACGTACCCATCTGCGTGATGGATGTTACGGTGCGCCGCCGCACGGAGGAGACGCTCCGCCTCCTGGAATCGGCCGTACGGCAGGTCAGGGAATCGATCACGATCACGACCTCCGACCTCGATCATCCCGGTCCGACGATTGTCTTTGTCAACCCGGCTTTCACCGCCATGACCGGCTATTCGGCAGAAGAGGCCATCGGCAAGACCCCCCGCATCCTCCACGGACCCAAAACCGACCTCAAGATGCTGTCCCAGATGAAGCAGCGCCTCTGGCAAAGGCAGACGTTCCGCTGCGAGACGATCAACTACCGCAAGGACGGCACCGAGTTCATAAACGAATGGAACGTTGCCCCCATTATCGACAAGAACCACGAGGTTACCCACTTTGTCGCCGTGCAGCGTGACATTACCGAGCGCAAGGAGGCGGAAGAGGAGATCAGGCGTCTCAACGAAGACCTGCGGCGGCGGGCGGAGGAACTGGAAGCGGTCAACGCCAGGTTCAGGGAGCTCGGCTGCGGCTCCTGAGCGGGGAACGAAAAAAGGCCCATCCGGGAATTCCGGGGAAAGGCCGTCTGACGCGACTTCGTCCGTTCGTTCGGTCGCCGAAGCTGCGGACCTTGCAGTCTCTCCAATGTAATCGTCTGAACTTGCGCTTGTGACGAAGGTGCTTCCTGCAACCTCTGGCGGGTGTCCGCTCGCCGCTTCGGCTCTCTCACTCACTCCCGAAGCCGCGGCAGACGTCCCCGAAAATGTCAGAAGAAAAACGCCGATCCAGGAGCGATCGATATGCCGAAGACGATCCAGCAGAGCGTCACCCTGCCGGCAACCGCAGCTCGGCTCTACGAGATGTATTTCACCCCGGAGTGCCATGCGGCCATCACCGGCACCCCGGTAACCATAACACCCGGCCCGGGCTCGCCTTTTCTGGCGTTAAACGGGATGATTTTCGGGACGATGCTGTATGCCGTGCCGGCGCGGCTCATCGTCCACTCCTGGCGGAGCGACCACTGGAGCGCGGAAGACATCGATTCCATCGTGGTGCTGTCGTTCTGGCCGGCGGGCGATTCGGCACGGATCGAGCTCGTCCATGTCAACGTGGCGGACCACGATGTGCAGGGGGTAAGCGAGGGGTGGGAGAAGTATTACTGGCGGCCATGGCGAGAGTACCCGGAGAGGGGCGTTTCCCGGAGGGAAGAATGAAACGATACCTTTGTCCCGCAGACCGGCGGTAGCCATGCCGGAAGACGTCGTAGGCACATATGAGGTGAAGCGCCTGCGCATCCTCGACGAAAGCGGAGTCGCGGATGAGGCGCTCATGCCTCCCCTTGCGGAAAGCGATATCCGGCGGATGTACGAGCTGATGGTGCTGGCGCGGACCTTCGACGAGCGGGCGCTAACACTGCAGCGGGAGGGGCGGCTAGGCACCTATCCCCCCATTACGGGGCAGGAGGCGGCCCAGGTGGGGAGCGCCCTTGCCCTGAACCCGACCGACTGGGTGGTCCCATCTTTTCGGGAGATGGGGGTCCATTTCACCCTCGGCTATCCCATCCACCTGATGTTCCAGTACTGGGGTGGCGATGAACGGGGCCAGCTGACCCCCGACAACCTCAACATCCTTCCCATCTGCGTCTCCGTCGGCACCCATATCCCCCACGCCGTCGGGGTGGCCATGGCGGCCAGGTACCGGCGCGACCCGGTGGCGGTGGCCGCCTATTTCGGCGACGGCGCCACCTCCAAGGGGGAATTCCACGAAGGGCTCAACATGGCCGGGCTCTTCCGGCTGCCGGTAGTCTTCTTCTGCCAGAACAACCAGTGGGCCATCTCCATCCCGGTCCAGGAGCAGACCGCGTCCGCAACCCTGGCGCAGAAGGCCATTGCCTACGGTTTCGAGGGGGTACAGGTGGACGGCAACGACGTGTTCGCCGTCTACCGGGCCGCCCGCGAGGCGCTGGACAAGGCGCGCAGCGGCAACGGCCCGACCTTCATCGAGTGCCTCACCTACCGGATCGGCAACCATACCACCTCCGACGACGCCTCGCGCTACCGTTCCGCGGAGGAGGTGGAGTCCTGGCGCGGCAGGGACCCGATCCTGCGGCTGGAGCGGTACATGGCGAACAGGGGGCTCTTGCCGGCCGAATACGCGGAGGGGGTGAAAAAACGGGCGGCGGAAACCATCGACGAGTCGGTGCTGACTGCGGAGGCCGCTCCGCCGCCGATAGCCGCGGAGATGTTCGACCACGCCTGCGCGACCTTGGGACAGCGTCAGCTCTTGCAACGGAAGGAACTGTGACATGCCGCTATTCAACATGGTCCAGGCCATAAACCTCGCCCTGCACGAGGAGATGGAGCGGGACGACCGGGTCGTGCTGCTCGGCGAGGACGTGGGGCGCGACGGCGGGGTGTTTCGCATCACCGACGGGCTTCTGGAGCGGTTCGGCCCGGATCGGCTGATCGACACCCCCATCTCCGAGTCGGCCATTGTCGGGGCGGCCATCGGCATGGCGGCCTACGGCCTGCGCCCCGTCGCCGAGATCCAGTTCCTGGGGTTTCTCTACGCGGCCTTCGATCAGCTCTTCACCCATGCCGCACGGCTCAGGAGCCGCAGCCGCTCCAGGTACGGCTGCCCGCTCGTGGTGCGGACCCCGTACGGGGGGGGAATCAAGGCGCCGGAGCTGCACGAGGAGAGCACCGAGGCGTTCTTCTGCCACATGCCGGGGATCAAGGTGGTGGTGCCTTCGGGGCCTTACAACGCCAAGGGGCTTCTGACCGCAGCCATCCGAGACCCGGACCCGGTCCTCTTCCTGGAGCCGACACGGCTTTACCGCCTGATCAGGGAAGAGGTGCCGGCGGGGGACTACACCGTGCCGCTCGGCAAGGCGCAGGTGGCAAGGGTGGGGGAGGGAGTCACCGTCATCGCCTGGGGGAGCATGCTGGAACGGGTGATGAAGGGGGTGGAAGGGTACGACGCCGAGGTGATCGACCTGCTGACCCTGAACCCCTTCGATCTGGAAACGGTGCTCGCCTCGGTGCGGAAGACCGGCCGCGCGGTCATTGTCCATGAGGGGGTGAAGAGCTGCGGTTTCGGCGCCGAGATCGC
>DAIEGL010000199.1 GCA_027356255.1 Geobacter sp.
GCTTCCCAAGATAGACGGGCTCCAGTGTCTTATGGCCATCCGGGCAGACGAGAGGACGAGGGACATTCCGATCATCATCGTCACCTCGTCGAAGGACGACCGCGACATGAGCCGCTGCCGGACCCTGCGGGTGAAAGGGTACCTGAACAAGCCGCTCGATCCCAGGGAGCTCGCCGAAACGCTTCAGGAACTGGGGATCAACTACCAGACGTAATCCTTGGCTATTGCCCGCTTGTCGTGCCCGTAGAGGACATGGAACACCCGCAGCCTCTTCAGCTTGACCGGCGACAGTGAGCCTATGGGAATGTAGACGATCTTTTTGCCGAGCCGGGCCGCGAGCTGCCTGAAATAGCTCCTGGGCGGGCGGCCGGCCACGTAAACCACATGTTTCTCCGGAGAGTAGTCGAGCGCAGCCAGAAGCAGCACCTCTGATTTCCCCCGGGCAAACGCATAATCCCCATCGCTCCAGACATCGAGCATCCGCCGCGGCGGGTAGGAGAGCAGGAAGCCGCCATACTCGCACCGGGAGATGCCGGGACCGACGATGTTGTCGTCGGGCGGGGTGGCATAGAAGGCCATGTCTGACTCCTGTGCGTGTTCCCCGAGCCAGGTCATGAGGTAGGGATACCTGTCGTTGCCCCGGTCCTCGTCGAAGATCACCACTATTCCGCCGGCCCCCCCCTTTACCCGCTGATTTTCCCGCACATAGATCCTCCCCTCGTGGATGTTCCTGAGCGTCTCGCGCATGTCGATGCCGTCGAGCATCGAGGCGGAGAAGGGCTCCACCCGGCTCTGCTCTTCGGAGAGCTGCCTCGCCCCTTTCTGTTTCAGAAACCGGCCGTAATCCTCGATTATCAGGTCTTCCGGAGGGTAGGAACAGATGGGCTGGTTGTCGAACCCTTCCAGCCACTCGCCGGGACGTTTTTCCTTCTTCCTCCTGAGAAAGGCGAGCGGCGAGAGCCCCTTGCCCCGCCGCAGCTCCTTCGGGCGGAAGCGGATGCGACGGCTTCCCGCCCAGAGATCCTCGGGGTGCAGGAGGAGGGTGGGGATGCCGCTCTCCGCCTTCTGCCAGGGGGTGAAAGAGGCGAGGCGGAAAAAGGCGTAGGCCAAGTTGTCGTCCACGCAGGAGCGGGCAGCGGCGAGCATCTGGAAGAAGTCGGGGAGGAGCATGCCGGAGACGAGGGCGTAGTTGCGGGCAAAGCGGAAGAATGCCCGCTTCTGCCAGATATGGACCGGTTCGCCGGTCTCCTGCCGGTAGTGGCGGGCCGACTCCTGGAAGAGGCGATAGGCGACACGCTGGCGGTCGGGCATCTCCCCGGCGCCCCCCACGTGGCGGGCGCTTCTGATGACGGATTGCCGCAACACCTCTGCTTCCGGCACCTCCTTTTTCCCGCCGAGAATCAGCTCAAGGGCGTTGAACTGCTTTCGCAGGGACAACCCATCTGTAGCCGGTTCAGGCGGCAGCTCGCCACGGCGCATCTCGTAAATCGCGGAGAGAAACGGGTATTCCGCCAGGATCTCCCGGCAGGAGTCGGGGTGGAGATTGAAGAGCCGGACATTCTCCCTTCTTACCCTGGCGAAGGGCTCTCCCTGGGGATGATCGAAAAAAGTCTTTATCCGCTCCAAATGGTACATGCCGCAGACTAAGAGGATCCGTTCATGTTTTGCGGAAAGGGCTTGCAGCTGGAAAGCCATCCCCCTTTCCCTGTGCAGGTCCGCTTTGCCGGGGCGGGTGGCAGAAGAAGCCTTGACAAACTCGTCGTAGTAAGCCTTGAGGCCCAGGCGCTGAACCGCGTAGGAGTCGGGGAGGGGGTCCGCGTGGAGCGGATAGTCGTCCAGATCCACATCGATCAGCTCAAGCGGGATATCCTGCTCAACGGCCAGCCGGGCCGCCTCCACCAGCGGGTCGGCCGGCTCGATGATGAGGTAGACGTTCTGTGCCGCTTCCGCCTTGTTTCCCGGCCTTGTCTCGTAGCTGAGAACGGACATTTCCGGCAGCCTGCCGATGCCGCGCAGGAAGGCGGACCTCAGGGTAGGAGGGAGCTCGATGCATATGCAGTCCGGCTTTAGCCGCGCCACTGCCTCCCGCACCAGGTGGGCAAACTCCATTTTGTAGTGGAGGATGGGGAGGGCGTGGACCGGGCCGATCTGTTCGAGATGGAGTCTGTGTGGCATGGGAAAACCTTAGATCAAACCATGGGACGCGGATAAAATCTGAAAAAGTCTCGTGCTCCTCAGGTGACGCGCTTTGCGCCGATGAACCTCGACCGGAAGTAGTCGGAATTGATGTCCGAGACAGCCACCTTGCCGCTGCCGGACGAGGCGTGGATCATCTTGCCGTCGCCGAGATAGATGCCGACGTGGGACGGATAGGAGGCGTAGGTGTGGAAGAAGAGGAGGTCGCCTTTCTTCAGCTCTCCCTTTGCCACCTCTGTGCCGACCTTGCTCTGCTCCAGGGCCGTCCGCGGCAGGCTGATCCCGTGCTCGCCGAACACCTGCTGAACCAGGCTGGAGCAGTCAATGCCTGTCTGCCCCTCGCCGCCGAACTGGTACGGGGTGCCGAGGAAGCGCGCGGCCGTCCGGATGATGTCGCCGCTCTCCGCAAGGGGAGCGGCAGCCGCGGCTGAGGCCGTCTCCGCCGCAGACGGCGCTCTCCCCGCCATGCGGGGCGGGAGACCGTTTTCGGCAAAACGGGCGAAGAGGGCCGAAAGTACCGTGCTCCCGGCCGGCCGGGGCGTTTCGCCATCGTCGCCCAGGGAAAGGGAGCTCTGCATCATCTCCAACTGGAGGAGTTCTGCGGCGACCGGTCCCTGTTCGCTCCGGCTTGCTTCCGCACCACTCTGCAGACGCTCCAGGAGAGTGTCGAAGTTCGACGCGCCGCTTTGGTTCGTCGTTTGACGTTCTGGGATGAGCGGGGTCGTCTGTATGCTGTGCAATGGATTGATGGACATCTGGTCTTCCTGGTGCCAGTTGGCGACGTTAGGAATATTTTGACAGGGGGTCATGGAACCGACACGTGCTCTCCCCGCAAGGCGCGGCGGCGCACGGCGCCTCCACTCCGATTGCTCATAAGATGCAATATTGTTGCCGAACGAAGCAAGAAGGCGGAGGTTTCAGATCTGCCGTCACCGCCCCTGCCTGATTTGCTATTTCAAATACCGCAGCGCCTCCTCGCCAAGTATCCGCTCCACCGCCAGCGGCAGGAGCTCGTTGGGCTCCTTCTCCGTGGCGGCCATCATCTTCAGGGCGTAGCGGGCGATGTTGATCCCGTCCCGCACGGAATAGAGCTCGTCTGCGGCGTGGGCGCGCTGGAGGAAGTCGACCACGTACTTGAGGATCGCGCTGCCGGCAAAGGGGAGGTTCTCCTTGAGGATGTGCAGCTCTTCGTCCGCCTCTGGAAAGTCGATGTAGATCTGCGGCTGGAGGCGGGAGTGGATGTATTCGGGCACCTCGAAGGTGGAGGCGTCCTCGTTCATGGTGACGACGATG
>DAIEGL010000203.1 GCA_027356255.1 Geobacter sp.
ATCCGGGATGCGGTTTTCCACTGAAAGCGCCATGTACGAGGACGGCCGTTCCATGATAAAGAGCACGGACCGGGTGAAATTCAGCGACGGGCGGCTGGATCTGGACGGCGTCGGGATGGAGCTTGCAACTGCAACCAGGAACTTGAAGATAATGAAGGATGTTACTGCGAGCGTAAGAACAGGAATCAGCAAGTGATGAAGAGTTATCTCCTTTCCATCGTACTCGGTGCGACGCTTGCCGGTGCGGCGCTTGCCGCCGGAAATGCCGCCAGCGAGCGGAATGCCCAGCCGATTAAGATTAAATCAAACGAGCTTTTTACCGATAACAGTAACAGGACTGCCACGTTTGTCGGCAAGGTCTCGGCGCGGCAGGGGGACATGACCATCTACTCCGACAAGCTGGTCATCAACTATTCGGAAAAAGACAAGGATGTGGAAAAGGTGGAGGCCTTCGGCAATGTGCGGGTCGTGCAGGGAAACCGCCAGGCCCTGGCCGGTCATGCCCTCTATGAGAACAGGGCGGGAAAGATAATTCTCGATGCATCACCCAGGGTTTTCCAGGGGGATGACGTTGTTTCAGGCAAGACGATCACCTACTTCGTGGATGAACAGAAGAGCGTGGTCACCGGTGGGACGGACGCGCGGGTGGAGGCGGTCATACATCCCAAAGACAAGGGGAAAGATGGCGGCGCCAGACCATGAACGGGCCCTTTATACCAAGGGGCTGAAGAAGAGCTTCAACCGGCGGATGGTCGTAAACAGCGTTGACTTGGCGGTTTCGTCCGGTGAGGTAATCGGTCTTTTGGGGCCGAACGGCGCGGGGAAGACGACCACATTCTACATGGTGGTCGGGCTCTGCCGCCCGGACAGCGGCGATGTCTATCTGGACGGGGAGGCCGTTACCGATCTCCCCATGTATCTGCGGGCACGGAAGGGGATCAGCTATCTCCCGCAGGAACCTTCGGTCTTTCGCAAATTGACGGTCGAGGAAAACCTTCTGGCTGTGCTCGAAACCATGAAATTGCCGAGAAGCCGCTGCCGGGAGCGGGTAGAGGAGCTTCTGGCCGAGTTCAGGATAACCCATATCGCCAGGAGCAAGGGTTTTGCCCTTTCCGGCGGCGAGCGCCGCAGGGTCGAGATTGCCAGGGCGCTTGCGACCGGTCCTTCCTTCATTCTGCTCGACGAGCCGTTTGCCGGGATCGACCCTTTGGCGGTGATAGATATCCAGGGGATCATCACGGAGCTGAAGGAGAAGGGACTCGGGGTACTCATCTCCGACCACAATGTGAGGGAAACCCTTGGCGTATGCGACAAGGCGTATATTCTGAATGCGGGGGAAGTCCTTGAATTCGGCGACCCGGTTCAGATAGCGGAGAGCCGGAAGGCGCGGGAGATTTATCTGGGCGAGAAGTTCAGGCTGTAGCCCGTATTGCGGACCGGACATTGAACATTAAACGCGGTACTTTATAATTGAGTTGCAAAGGTGTAACTGCTTATGGCAATTGAAATGCGCCAACAGATGAAATTGAGCCAGCAGCTGGTGATGACCCCCCAGTTGCAGCAGGCCATCAAGCTTCTCCAGCTTTCGCGGCTGGAACTTCAGGATGTGGTACGCCAGGAGCTTGAAGAGAACCCGTTACTGGACGAGGTGCCTGAGCTTGAGGAGATCAAAGAGGCGGAGCCGCTTGAGTTGAGTGAAAAGGAAGCCGAGCCGGAAGCTCCCGCTACGGAGTTCCAGGAAGTCACTGCGGGCGAAGAAACGCGCGAGATGGACTGGGAATCCTATCTTGACGGTTACAACTATACGGCTGGCGAGCAGTACTATGATGACGAAGAACGCCCCTCTTTTGAAAATCTCCTGACCAAGAAGAGCACGCTCGTCGATCATCTCATGTGGCAGCTGAGTCTCACCAAACTTACCGATGACGAGATGCGGGTCGGTACGGAAATAATCGGCAATATCGACGACGACGGATACTTCCGGGCTTCCCTTGCCGATATCGCTTCGGCCTGCCGGATGGATGATTCTTTCATTGAGGCTGTGCTCAAGCGTATCCAGGAGTTCGACCCGTCAGGCGTTGCCGCGCGGGACCTGCGGGAATGTCTGCTGCTTCAGGTCAGGTCGCTCGGCATGGGGGGAAGCCTGGTCGAAGCGGTCCTCACCGATCACCTGAAAGATCTTGAAGCACGCAAATACAAACAGGCGGCCAGGGCACTGGGGGTCGATGTCAACGACATCCTGACGGCCACGAGAATCATCGCCAGTCTGGACCCGAAGCCGGGCCGGATGTTCGGCCAGGATGACGTCCAGTACATATCCGCGGACATTTTCGTCTACAAGATCGGTGAAGAGTACGTTGTGGTGCTCAATGACGAGGGGCTGCCCAATCTGAGGATCAACCCGCTCTATGCCGGCGAGGGGAAGGGCGGGGCGCAGGCCGACCCCAAGGCTGAAGAATACATAAACGACAAGATGCGGTCCGCCATGTGGCTCATCAAGAGCATCCAGCAGCGGCAGCGGACGGTCTACAAGGTGGCAAAGAGCCTCGTGAAGTTTCAGCGGGATTTCCTGGACCGGGGGATCGAGTATCTGAAGCCCCTGGTATTGCGGGACATTGCCGAGGATATCGGCATGCACGAGTCGACCATCAGCCGTGTCACCACGAACAAGTACATGCAGACGCCGCAGGGGCTGTATGAGCTTAAATACTTCTTCAACAGCGGCATCTCTACCAACGAGGGGGACTTCATAGCCTCGGAAAGCGTCAAAAACAAGATCAAGGAGATCGTGGATGCAGAAGACCCGCGCAAGCCTTATAGCGATCAGCGCCTCGCCGAGCTGCTTTCGACCCATAACATCAACATCGCACGGCGCACCGTGACCAAGTATCGGGAGATGCTGCGCATCGGTTCGTCATCGGAGCGGAAAAAACATTTTTAACGGCAGGATGGCCGGATGCCCGCTGCCTGTCGTCACCAACGACAGGCCTTGGGCTTACAATAAACGACAGGAGGTAACTGGTATGCAGGTAACTACGACATTCAGACACATGGAGCCGAGCGATCCCCTGAAGAGTTATGCAGAGGAAAAGCTGGAAAGGGTAAAAAAATATATCGACGAGCCGATCGTGGCCCAAGTCTTTCTGACCGTGGAAAAGATCCGGCATAGTGCGGAGGTGACCATTACCGCCAAGGGAATTACCATAAAGGCGGCGGAAGAGACCAACGACATGTATGCGGCGGTGGATGCGGTGGTGGACAAGATCGAGCGGCAGCTGCGTCGCTACAAGGAACGGATCAAGGCCCACAAGCCGGCCGCCGAGGCCCGCGAGCGCCTGGTCAAGAAGAGTGTAGTCGAGGCCGAAAGTATCGAGCAGCAGAAGGAACCGGTCATCATCAGGACCAAGACCTTTTCCCTCAAGCCCATGTCTGTGGAAGAGGCCGTCATGCAGATGGACCTGCTTCACAAGGATTTCCTGGTCTACACCGAGGCCTCAACGGAAAACATCAACGTTATTTATCGCCGCAAGGATGGTAATTACGGCCTCATAGAACCGAAGAAAGAGTAACAGCGGCCGTGGGGAAAATCAAAATCATCGGTTTTTTGCAGCCGGAAGATATCATCCCCGACCTGACCTCGGGTCGTAAGGACGAGGTCCTTGCCGAGCTTGCCGCAAAGGTGGAAGAACGCGACCCGGATATCGATCGTAAGGAACTTCTCAAAATACTGCTGGAACGGGAGAGGCTGGGGAGTACCGGCATTGGAGACGGCGTTGCAATTCCTCACGGCAAGGTCAAGAACGCCAAGGATCTGGTGCTCGTCTTTGGGCGCAGCCTGGCCGGGGTCGATTTCAACTCGCTTGACGGTCGTCCTGCACATCTTTTTTTCCTTCTGGTCGCTCCTGACGAGGCTGTCGGGATACACCTGAAGATGTTGGCACGAATCTCCAGAATCCTGAAAGACCCTGCAACCCGAAAGAGGCTTCTGGAAGCTGCGGATGCTGCCGCTATTTACAATGTAATCAGTGAACAGGACAGCTGCTATTGAATACGATCAGCCTTTCCATCAAAGACCTGCTCGATGACGAGGCTTACGGGCTCGACCTGAATCTGTTCGCCGGCGAGAGGGGGCTTGTGCACCGTCTCTACAGCTCGCGCATCCAGAAACCTGGTCTGGCCCTTACCGGTTATACCGAGCACCTGCACCCGGACCGGGTACAGGTGCTCGGTAATACGGAAATATCGTACCTGAGCCAGATCCCCGAAGATCTGGCCGTTTTGCATATCGCCAAACTCTGCTCCTTTCCCATTTCCTGCTTTATCATCACCAAGGGTCTGGCCCCTCCCGCTTTTCTGAAAAACGCCGCTGAGATGGCCGGCATCCCGCTTTTGGGGACCCCTCACCAGTCGTCCACATTTATTTCGCTTATCACCAAGTTCCTGGAGGAAAGCCTTCTTCCCACCACCCATATCCACGGCGTTCTGGTCGATGTGCTAGGGGTCGGGGTGCTTTTGCTGGGTAAAAGCGGCATCGGCAAAAGCGAGTGTGCCCTCGACCTGGTGATCCGCGGACATCGCCTCGTTGCGGACGACGTCGTCCATATCAAGAAGAAGATGCCTGCGGCCCTGGTGGGACAGGCCGGGGAGACGATCCAGTACCACATGGAAATCCGCGGGCTCGGCATCATAAATATCAAGGACCTGTATGGTGTTTCCTCCATCCGTGAAAAGAAAATCATCGATATGGTGCTGGAACTTGTGGACTGGGACCCCGACCAGGAGTACGAACGTCTTGGAATTGACGACCAAGTCTACTCCATTCTGGGCGTCGAGCTCCCTCATCTGAAAATCCCCGTCAGGCCGGGACGAAACCTTACCTCGATAATCGAAGTGGCTGCCAGGAATTTCCTGCTGAAGGGGATGGGATACTATTCCGCCCGGGATTTCCATGAAAGGCTCCTGGCCCGTATGGAAGTCCGCCCTCTGGGAAACGAGGTGGAATAGCTCATGCGGATTCTCATCATCACCGGCCTCTCCGGTTCCGGTAAGTCTACGGCGGTGCGTGCCCTGGAAGACGAAGGTTTTTTCTGCCAGGACAACCTGCCCGTGACGCTCTTTCCGACCTTTGTCGAGCTCGTTGACAAGGCAAAGGAGCGGGTGCGCGATGTGGCGCTGGTGATGGACATCCGCGGCCGGGATTTCCATGAGGGGTATGAAAAGGTTTTTCAGGAAATAGGTGAGGCGGGGCATTTCGTCGAGGTCCTTTTTTTCGACGCCACCGACGAGGTGCTCATCCGTCGTTTTTCGGAGACACGCCGCCGCCATCCCGCCACGGATAGCGGCTCCGTACCGGAAGGTATCCGTTACGAGCGGGAACAGCTGGCTGGGCTGCGCAGACTTGCCGGCATGATAATAGATACTTCCGAACTGAATGTCCATCAGTTGAGGGAGCTTGTCGTCTCGCACGTCAAAGGGGATCTTGGGGGGAGGGAGATGACGATCCATCTCCAGTCTTTCGGTTACCGGTACGGCATTCCTCTCGAATCGGACCTTGTGATGGACGTGCGCTTCCTGCCCAATCCCTATTTTGTGCCGGAACTCAAGGAGTTTTCCGGTCTCAATCCCCATGTGCGCGACTATGTGCTGAAGCATGAGGAAACACGAATCTTCCTGAACAAGTTCCGGGATATGCTGGAATTTCTCCTCCCAGGTTATCGAAGGGAAGGGAAATCCTATCTGACCATATCCATAGGGTGTACCGGCGGGCGACACCGTTCGGTGGTTATTACCGAAGAAATGCGTGATTTTTTCAGGACAAAGCAGATGAACCTGAATGTTTCACATCGAGACATGAAAAAGGGGTTGGAGAAATGATCGGATTAGTGCTTGTAACACACGCGGGGCTGGCGGAAGAACTTCTTGTTGCCGCAGAAATGATCGTCGGAAAGATCGAGATGGCAGAGACGGTAGGAATCAAGGCCGACGCAAAGGTTGACGTTATCATGTCTTCCATAACCAGTGCGGTTAAGAACGTTTCCGGCGACGGGGTGATCATAATGACCGACATGTTCGGCGGTACCCCTTCCAACATGAGTCTCTCCTTTCTGGAGGAGAACAAGGTCGAAGTTTTGACCGGCGTGAACCTGCCGATGGTGATAAAGTTTGCTACCGAACGTAAAAAGGTTGGCGTGTCCGAGCTGGCGCAGAAGCTGAAAGAGTGCGGCTTGGAAAGTATCTCAGTGGCCGGGGAGTACCTGAAGAAGTAACGGGTGACGGCGAAGGATTATTCTGATGCGTGAACAGGAATATACGATAGTCAACAAGCTGGGGCTTCATGCCAGGGCGTCGGCCCTCCTGGTGAAAACCGCCAGCAGATTTTCATCGGATATAAAGATCGAGCGGGAAGGGGTCGAGGTCAATGGGAAAAGCATCATGGGGATAATGATGCTGGCCGCTGCAAAGGGTAGCGCCATTCGCGTCCGGGTCGAGGGGGCCGACGAGGCCGAGGCCCTCGATACGCTGGGAGAACTCATTAACAATGGTTTCGGCGAAGATTGAAAACAAGGTCTGGCACGGCATCGGCGTCTCTTCCGGGATTGCCATCGGGCAGGTGAAGATCACCGACCGGAGCCGTGTTGCCGTAGTCGAGACCTCGGTGGAAAAATCCGAGATCCCGTTCGAGCTGGAACGGCTCAAAAAGGCCATGGCGAAGGCTAAGGCCGAACTGAGCTCCTTGAAGGAGAATATCGCCGCAAAACGGGGGGAAGAGCATCTCCACCACATCGACACCCACCTGATGCTCCTCGACGACACGATGCTGGTCGGCGAGACGTCGGCAATCATCGAGAAGGAAGGGATCAACGCCGAGGGGGCGCTGAAACGGACGCTGCACAAGCTGAAGGAGTTCTTCAGCGGTATAGAGGACGAATACCTGCGTGAGCGGAGCGCTGACGTGGAAACGGTCGTCGAGCGGGTCCTGCGCAACATGGTGGGTAAGAAGCAGGAACCGATCTCCACCATCGACGGGAAGGTGATCGTTGCCGCCCACGACCTCTCCCCCGCCGATATCCTCCAGATCGACAAGTCACGGGTGATCGGTTTCATCACCGACATGGGGGGGAAGACTTCCCATTCGTCGATACTTGCCCGCGCCCTTGAGATCCCCGCCGTTGTGGGGCTGGAGCGGATAACCGGCGGGATCGAGGACGGCGCCACCGTCATCATCGATGGTGCGACGGGTGCCGTGATCTGCAACCCGGACCAAGAAACGTTCCGTGAATACCTCAAGCGCAAGCAGCACTACGAGTATGTGGAGCGTGAACTCCTGAAACTCACGGACCTCCCGGCCGTGACCCTGGACGGCCACACCGTCAGTCTCAAAGGGAACGTGGAGTTCATCGAGGAGGTCCCTTCCATAAAAAAACACGGGGCCGAAGGCATAGGACTTTACCGCACAGAGATGCTCTTTTTCAACCGTGCTTCCCTCCCAGGCGAAGAGGAGCAGTTCAACGCCTACGTCGCTGTCGTCAAGGAGATGGCACCGTCGACGGTGACCATCCGCACCCTGGACGTGGGGGGGGACAAGATCCACACCGACCTGAACCTCGGTGATGAAATGAACCCCGCCCTGGGGGTGCGGGCCATACGCCTCTCTCTGCGCCAGCAGGAGGCTTTCAAGACCCAGTTGCGGGCGATCCTCCGGGCGAGCGCACTGGGAAAGGTACGCATCTTTTTCCCGATGATCTCAGGCGTGGGGGAGGTGCGGGCCGCCAAGGCCGTTGTGGAGGAAGTGAAGGCCGAGCTTCGGGCTGCCGCCGTGCCGTTTGACGAGCAGATCGAGATCGGCGCCATGATCGAAATCCCCTCCGCCGTCATCATCGCCGATCTGCTGGCCAGGGAGGTCGATTTTTTCAGCGTCGGCACCAATGATCTCATCCAGTACGCGCTCGCCGTGGACCGGACCAACGAACACCTCTCATCCCTTTACGAACCGCTGCATCCGGCGGTGCTGAGATCGCTCAAGATGGTGGTGGACGCTGCCCACGCTGCCGGCATCGACGCCTGCATGTGCGGCGAGATGGCCGGCGAGCCCGAGTACCTGCCGATCCTCCTCGGACTCGGGTTCGATGAGCTCTCCATGAATGCCGTTTCCATCCCCAGGGTGAAAAACATCCTCCGGCGCTGCACCAGAAAAGAGGCGGAAGAGGTCACCGCCCATGCACTCACCTTCCCCACTGCCCAAGAAGTCGAATCGTATCTGCAAAGCGTCATAGCGGCCCGGTTTTCGGACAGCTTCGACTGAGAAAAGCTATGCCGGCATTTAACCGCAGGGGACGCAGAGTTTCGCAGAGAATACAATCGTTCCTCCGTGTTCCTCCGCGCACTCTGCGGTAAAATCTTTTTCAGGATTAACTCTTCAGTTCGGCGATCGCTCGCAGCACTACCCCAATGCCGTCAGCCAGGTTTTCTCCGGCCAGTCTGCTGTTCCGGGCGAGTCTCACCAGTTGCGGGACGATCCACGGTTTCCTCGCCACGGTCCAAAGCACCCTGCCGATTCTCACGTTCAGCTCGCTGTCGGTCAGCTCCGCTAGGGAGAAACCCAGTTCCTCATCGGCGGCGTCGCTTATGGCCCGTACGGCTATGAAGGGGATCTTTTCCACGGCCGCCACCAGCGCTATTGCGGCCGTCTCCATCTCCAGCACCGGATTGGCAACGCCTTGCGGAAGAATCCCCGCCATTGCTCCCTTTGCCACGATCTCTCCCGTTGTGATGAACGCCCCGCGGTAAACCAGGAACGGTTTCCCCCAGCATCCCTTGGCCAAGGCCATTTCCATGGATTCCGCAAGGTCCTGGTCCAGGTCATACAGTTCGGAAAACGATCTATGCCGGTAGAGGAAGAGACGGTTCGCCACCATCAGGTCGCCGACGGATGGGCCGGCCGTCACCGCCCCGGCAAAGCCGAAATTGAGCATGACGGAGGGCCTGGCGGCATCGATGAGCGCTCGCGCAGCGGCCGCCCCCTTCGTCGCCCCCATGCCCGACTCCACAAGACACGCCTCTCCACCGGTGATGGTGAAGCGGTAGAGGCTGAACGGGCCTACCTTCTCTTTGCGGTATGTACCGACCCTTTTGAGGAGCGGCCTTATCTCCTCCGGCATGGCGGCGATGAGGCCGATGGTGAAATGGTCCATGGCATTCCTTTGTCTGCGAACTGCCGGAAACTTAGCAGAGTTTCAGCCGCGCGGCAACTGCAAACAGATCAGGGTCTTTAACCTTGACAAGGAGCACGCCTATCTATATCCTAACCGTTTGTTTTTCATGAACACGTTCGCTTGACAGGAGTTATTCGATGAAACCGTTATTTCTGAATCCCCCCACGTTCGAGGACTTTGACGGCGGCGCAGGCGCACGCTATCAGGCTTCCCGCGAGGTTACCTCGTTCTGGTATCCCACCTGGCTCTGCTACCCGGCCGGGATGATTCCGGGGAGCAGGGTCGTGGATGCGCCGGTGCAGAGGCTGACCCTGGAAGAGTGTCTCAATATCGCCCTTGATTACGATATGGTGGTGATGTACACATCGACCCCGACTCTGGCCATCGACGTGGAAACCGCCCGGCGCATCAAGGCGCAGAAGCCCGCCACCGTTACCGTGCTGGCCGGTCCCCATGTCTCGATCCTCCCCGAGGAGTCGCTCAGGTTTGCCGACGGGGCTGTGGACATCGTCTGTCGCGGCGAGTTCGACTATTCGACCAAGGAGCTGTGCGAGGGGAAGGGCTGGGATACGGTGGACGGCATTAGTTTCCTGAAGGAGGGGAAGGTGGTGCACACCCCCAGCCGCCCGCCGATCCAGGACCTGGATGCCCTCCCTTTCGCCAGCCAGGTATACATGCGGGATTTGCCGATCAACGAGTACATAATCCCCCATTTCAAGCACCCCTACGTCTCCATCTATTCCAGCCGCGGCTGTCCGTCCAAGTGCATCTACTGCCTCTGGCCGCAGACCTTTTCCGGCCGGACCATGCGGGTGCGGAGCGCTGAGAACGTCTACCAGGAGGTCAAGTGGATCGTGGAGAACATCCCCGGCGTGAAGGAAATATCCTTTGACGACGACACCTTCACCGCCAACCGGGAGCATGCCCGGGCCGTTGCGGAAAAAATCAAGCCACTGGGGCTTTCCTGGACCATCAATGCTCGCGCCAACTGCGACTACGAGACCCTGAAGATCATGCGCGAGGCGGGACTGCGCCACGTGGTGGTAGGTTACGAGTCGGGGAACGAGCAGATCCTGAAAAATATCAAGAAAGGGGTCACCAAGTCCCAGGCCATCGAGTTCACCAGGAACTGCAATAAGCTGGGCATTTCCATTCACGGCGCGTTCATCATGGGGCTTCCCGGCGAGACCCGCGAGACCATCAGGGAGACCATCGAATACGCCAAATTCCTCGACCTGAACTCCATTCAGGTTTCCCTCGCTTCCCCCTATCCCGGCACGGAATTTTACGACCTCTGCAAGCAGGAGGGGTGGATCACCTCGGATACCTTCCTCGATGAAACCGGCCACCAAGCCTGCGTCATCAACTATCCGCACCTCTCCAACAAGGAGATCTTCGATGCGGTCGAACTCTTTTACGACAAGTTCTATTTCCGCCCCAAATACATCCTGCGCAGCATCGGCAGGATGATCGTCAACGGAGAGGAACGGCGCAAGCTGCTCAAGGAAGGGAAGCAATACCTGGAGTACATGCGCAAGCGCAAGCAGGCCGGCGAAGGCTGCAAGTAAACGTAGCTATCGATGAAAGAGCTCATTATAAATGCCGATGATTTCGGCCTCTCCGGCGGTGCCAACAAGGCCATTGTCAAGGCATGGCAGGAAGGGATACTGACCAGCACCTCGCTCATGGTCGGCGGCCGCGGCTTTGAGGAAGCGGTGGCGCTGGCCGGGGAGAACCCCGGACTCCAGGTGGGGCTGCATCTCACCCTGGTGCAGGGTCGGGCGGTAGCGGAACATCCGGGCTTTCCCTCGCTCGTCGACCGGGAGGGGAATTTTTCCAACGACCCGGTCTTGGCGGGGATGCGCTACTTCTTCCTGAAGTCCTTGCGCAAGCAGCTGTATCGGGAGATCGAGGTGCAGATAGAAAAGTTTCTGGCAACCGGCATCCCCCTTTCGCATGTGGATGGCCACCTCAATATCCACATGCATCCGGTGGTGTTCGACATCCTGCTGGAACTGATGCCCCGCTACGGCATTGCCACTTTCCGCCTGAGCCGGGAGCGGTTTTTCAACGACCTTGCCATAGATCGGCGTCGGATCGTGGGAAAGGCTGCGGACGCCTTCATCTTTGCCTCGCTGGCACGACGCTGCAAGCCTGAACTGGCGATGCGGCGCATCTCGCATACAGACGAGGTGAAGGGGCTGCTCAACTCGGGCCGCATGACCGAGGATTACCTGTTGAAGGCCATCGACACCCTTGACGAGGGGGTCACGGAGATATACTTCCATCCGGGGTGTCATCCCTGCGACGAGTTGAAAAAATGGATGCCCGATTACCGGCATGAAGGTGAACTGGCCGCGTTGACCAGTACCGCCGTGAAAGAGAAACTGAAAAATATGGGAATCACACTGCGAAACTACCGGGGAGAAAAAAAGGCTTATGCTTAAGACCTTCATAGTCATGTTGCTGGCTGTCAGCGCCGGGACCATCGGCGACCTACTGCTGGCAAAAGGGATGAAAGAGATCGGCGATATTTCGGCCATGAACCTGCGCGGGATTCTCGATGTGGCGCTCAAGGCGCTCACCACACCGAAGCTGATTATCGGCACAGCCATGCTGGCGGTGTTCTTCTTCCTCTGGCTGGCCGTGCTCTCCTGGGAAGACCTCTCCGTAGCGCTCCCCATGCAGGCCTTGAATTACGTGCTGGTGGCCTTTCTATCCCAATATTTCCTTGGCGAGGTGGTGACGCCGCTGAGATGGGCCGGCACAATCCTGGTCTGTACCGGGGTGATGCTCATCACCAAAAGCGGCGGGGCTTGATAAGACCGTGTGGAGCAAGGAGTAATGAACTGAAAAGGGAGCCGGATGGCTCCCTTTTTTGTTTCTATTTCTTTTGCAGCTCCCTGATCGCCTTCAGAAACTTCTGCTCGTCAAACCCTTTTAGAATCACCTTATCATCGCCGATGACTATGACCGGCACACCCTGGCTTTTGTACTTTTGTGTCAGGTCGTGCATGGCGGCGCTGTCCAGCTCCACGTCCCTGTTGATGAACGGGATGTTGTTCTCCGTGAAGTATTCCTTTGCCTGTTTGCAGTGGGGGCACCACGAGACCGAATAGAGGACTATCTTCGGATACTTCAGATGGGGCGGTGCGGCGGGGTTGATCGGGCTTTGAGGCGCATCGGTCAAGGTTTCTGCCAGGCTGTAAGAGGCCGTAAGAATCAGGGACAGGACGATGAGGGTTCTGATTATGGCGCGCATGGTCATCTCCTCGGTTATCGATTTGCAACCCTTGTTGATGCGAGGTTTCAGTTCTGCTTGCTGCCGTTCGTGACCAGTTGCCTGCGTGTGATGGTGAAGGTGAGCGGCTTGCTGTTTCCGGGTCTACTGACCCTGAGCACCACCCTGCTGCCTGCCTTGCCGCGGAGCCGGTGTTCGACCATCTCCTGGAAATTGCTTCCCATGGTCGGCTTTCCGTCGATGTGGGTAATGATGTCGCCGATTCTGATCCCGGCCAGATGGGCCGGGCCGCCCGCTACTATCTGGCGCACCACGATCTGCCCGTTGGCCCACGGTACTCCGTCGATACCGACCCCGCCGAAATTGCGTGTCGAATTTGCCGCGCCCGCTTTTGCCGTCAGCAGGGTAAACAGCATGATAATCAGGTATAGTCTCGTCATCACCGTGCTAAAATATACCCCAAGGCTCTTTAGTGTCAACTATGGTTTTGTGGTCGGTTTTACGATATGCTAGTATTGGTTCCAAAAACAGGCGTTCCGCGTCCAGGTTTCCCTTTAGCCGTGGGAATGGAACGTAAACTTCGATCGGAGTATGAGCATGTACGGCAGAACAAGGGTTGATGCGGCGTTGAAGGCCTCCCGGCCGGGTGAGGAACTGCTGGTCAAGGGGTGGGTAAGGACGGTGCGGGTGGGGAAGGAAGTGACCTTCCTCTCCGTCAACGACGGTTCCTGCATGGCCGGTCTCCAGGTGGTGGTCGAACCGACCCTCCCCAATTACCAGGATGTCTGCCGGCTCGGCACCGGCAGCGCAATCGCCGTCCGGGGCACCTTGCGCGAGTCTCCGGCCGCAGGGCAGAAATACGAGCTTGCAGCTGATGAGCTTGAGATCATCGGCCCCGCGGACGACTCCTATCCGCTGCAGAAGAAACGCCACAGTTTCGAATACCTGCGGACCATCACCCACCTTCGCCCCCGCACGAACACCTTCGGCGCCGTGTTCAGGGTCCGTTCCTCCCTGGCCCAGGCCGTGCACCGCTTCTTTGCCGAGCGGGGATTCCTCTACGTCCACACCCCGATCATTACCGCCAACGACTGCGAAGGGGCCGGGGAACTCTTCCGCGTCACCACGCTGGACATGGCGAAGCCGCCGCTTGCGGCCGGTGAGGTCGATTACTCAGGCGACTTCTTCGCCCAGGCCACGGGGCTCACGGTCAGCGGCCAGCTTGAGGGGGAGCTCTTTGCCCAGGCCTTCTCCGACATCTACACCTTCGGTCCGACATTTCGGGCGGAGAATTCCAATACCGCCCGGCATGCCGCGGAATTCTGGATGATCGAGCCGGAGATGGCCTTTGCCGACCTCATGGCCGATGCGGCGCTGGCCGAGGATTTCCTCCGCTTCCTCTGCCGCCACGTCCTCGATAACTGCGGCGAGGACATGGCCTTTTTCAACGAGCAGATCGACAAGGGCCTGTTGGAGCGGGTCCGGGCGGTGGCTGACTCCTCCTTTGCCGTCATGGAATATACGGAGGCGATCACCCACCTGAAAAAGGCGAAGGTCCCCTTCGCCTTTCCCGTGGAGTGGGGGCTCGACCTGCAATCGGAGCACGAGCGCTACATCACCGAGAAGGTGGTCGGCGGGCCGGTTTTCCTCGTCAACTATCCCAGGGATATCAAGGCCTTTTACATGCGACAGAACGACGACGGCAAGACCGTCGCGGCCATGGACCTCCTCGTGCCGAAGGTGGGGGAGATCATCGGCGGCAGCCAGCGTGAGGAGCGGCTCGACCTCCTCCTGGAGCGGATGGCCGAGACCGGGATAAACGAGGAAGGGCTTTGGTGGTATCTGGACAGCCGGCGCTGGGGATCATGCCCCCATGCCGGTTTCGGCCTGGGATTCGAGCGGCTGCTCATGTACCTGACCGGCATGGAGAACATCCGCGATGTCATCCCTTTCCCAAGAACACCGAGGCATGCGGAGTTTTAGTTACTTTACATCCGGGAGGATTTGAACCGTGACTTTTGAGTCGCTCATCGCCCGTTACGGACTTCTGCCACATCCCGAGGGTGGATGGTACCGGGAGATCCATCGTTCGCACCGTTCACTGGGAGTGCAGCCAGGCTATCCCGGCGAGCGGGTTGCCATGACCGCCATCTACTTCCTGCTGGTCAAGGGGGATTTCTCCGCCTTTCACCGGGTGCGGAGCGAAGAGACCTGGATACATCTGGCCGGAGCTCCTCTGGAGCTCATACTGCTGGAAGATGCTCCAAGGCTTTTGAGGTTGACCCCGGCCGGCGACGAAGGAGAGCCGTTCATGGTCGTGCCCCCCGGCGTGCTTCAGGCCGCCCGTTCCCTCGGCGACTTTACCATGGTCACCTGCCTGGTGGCTCCCGGCTTCGACTTTGCCGATTTTACCATCCCCTCACGCTCCGAACTGTTGGCAGCCTATCCCCGCTTTATCGAGCTCATCTGGCAATTTACCCGATAACCCGTACCGGAAACCTCGTCTTCCTTTTCCCTGCCAAAATGGTAGCGCTCCTTTGCAATAAAATGATATCCTCGTGTCAACGCATGTAAAAGACGTGCGTTATTAGCAATATAAGCGCCATTACCGGATAAAAACAGTTTGATGGTGCAGGGAGTTCAGCTGGACACGACTGAGGCACTAAACCTGTTCCTGGCGGATGTCGAGCGTCGGGCATTGAGGATGGCGCAAATATCCGTCGGCAACCTTGACGACGCCCTTGACCTTGCCCAGGATGCAATGCTCGATTTCGTCCGACGCTATGCAACTCGGCCGGAGGGTGAATGGAAGCCGTTGTTTTACCGGGTTCTCCAGAGCCGGATTACGGACTGGCATCGTCGCAGCACCGTGCGTAACCGTCTTCGCTTCTGGTTCGGCGGTGCGGGCGATGGTGACGAAAATGATGGCGACCAACTGGAGAACATTGCGGACAGCCGGGGAGACACTCCTGCCGAACTGCTGCTGAGGCGGGACTTGGCGTCGGCACTGGAAATGGCGGTCAAGTCGTTGCCGCTCCGTCAGCAGCAGGCCTTTCTCCTGCGTGCCTGGGAGGGGCTGGATGTGGCTGAGACGGCCAGTGCCATGGGGTGCTCGCAGGGGAGCGTAAAAACCCATTATTCGCGCGCAGTGCATACCATGCAGAGGCTTTTGGAGGAGTACCGCTCATGAACATCGACAAACGGGAAGAGGAGTTCCTGCAAAGGGTCAAGGAAACGCTCGATGACGGCGCCGATCGACTCGATCCCGTGACGCTGGTGCGTCTGAAGAGCGGCAGGATGCGGGCGCTGGAAAAGGCGAATCAGGGCGGGTGGAGATTTTCCGATATGCCGCGGTGGGTTACTGCCGGAGGCCTTGCCACGGTGACTGTGGCCGTTGTTGCGGTTTCCCTCTGGCTTGCAGTTCCCAGGCGGAACACGGTGAGGGCCCACCCCGAAGATGCCGAGATCGTCGCATCACAGGAACAGCTTGAACTCTACGATGACCTGGAATTTTATCGATGGCTGGCGGAGAACGGCAATGCGCGCTGAGCCGATTGTTCTGGCGCTCTTCGCAGTCGGCTTTGCGGCAGGGGTGGCGGCAAAGGATGCACCTGGACCCCCTTCGATGGAGATGCTGGAGTTTCTGGGCAGCTATGAGACGGCCGGCTGCAGGTACATCGATCCGCTTCAGCTGGAAGATGCGCTGAAGGAGCGTGAGGGAGCGAAGAGGGTGGTGCCGGTCAAAAATGGGTCAAAGAAAGCTCGGCCGCAAAAGGGAAAAAACGATGAGTAAATATCTGGGAATCATGCTTACCATTTGCATGCTGCTCTTGGCGACCGGTGCCCGTGCCGGGCAACAGGGGACGACCTGGGACAACCTGTCTCCTGAAGAACAACGGGTGCTCAGTCCCTTTGCCGGGCAATGGGACAAACTCCCAGCTGCACGGCAGGAGCGGTTGCGCAAGGGGGTTGCTCGTTGGAAGGCGATGCCGCCCGAGGAGCAGGAACAGGCAAGAGAGCGCTTCAAGCGGTGGCAGCAGCTTCCCCATGAAAAACGGGAGCGTATCCGCGAGCGTTACCGGTGGTTCCGCCAACTCCCCCCCGAAGAGCAGGAGAACATCCGCAGCAGGTTCAGGTGGTTCCGAGGGCTGCCGGCTGGAGAACGGCAGGCCTTGCGCGAAAAATGGAAAAGGATGACCCCAGAGGAGCGCCGCAGCATGCGGGAGGAGTGGCGGACCGCTCCTGTCCCAGGAGGTGGGGGCGAGCGCCGGCAGTAACTTGGCAGCCCCGGAACGGCATCCACATGGAAAAGCCCCGGCCTTTGTCCGGGGCTTTCTCTATTTTGGGGTTCATTCGGTAATTCCGGGGAAAGGCCGCCTGCCGCGACTTCGTCCGTCCGTTCGTTCGCCGAAGCTGCGGACCTTGCAACCCCTCTCCATGTAATCGCCTGGACATTCGTTTGCAGCCGAAGGTACTTCGTTCAACTTCTGGCGGGTGTCCGCTCGCCGCTTCGGCTCTGTCACTCACTCCCGAAGCCACGGCAGCCGTTTCTGAAAATGTCGGAATAGCCTATTTTTCCCTCCTCAAAAAGAGCTTTTCGGGTTATCCTAGCCGCTGCACCGAGATGTTTCATCAAGAAGAAAAGGAAGCAAGCGCAGACCATGATCAAACGACAGACCACCATAAATCGCATCTTCAAGCTGGCCGGCATCGGCCTGCACACCGGCCGCGAAGTGACCATGGAATTCCTTCCCCGGCGCGAGTTCGGCATCGCCTTCGTATTTAACGGCAGCCTCATCCCCGCCCGCTACGACATGGTTGCCGATACCCGCCTTTCCACCCAGGTTGCGGCCAATGGCGCATCGGTGGCGACCATCGAGCACCTGATGGCGGCATTCTACTTCTCCGGCATCACCAACTGCCTCGTCTATATCGACGGCCCGGAGGTCCCGATCATGGACGGCTCTGCCTGGGAGTTCTACCATGAGCTCTGGCGGGCCGGCATCTACGAATTCCCCGAATCGGGGGTCTATCTCAAGGTGCAGCGCCCCGTCGAGGTCAAGCATAACGACGCCTATGTCCGGCTGAAACCGCTCAATACACTCGACATCACCATGACCATCGAGTTCCGTCCCCCGGTGGGACGGCAGCGCAAAAGGGTCATGGACGTGGAAAACGCCATCTCCATAATCAACTCCCGCACCTTTGTCCTCCATGAGGAGATCGAGGCGATCAAGAAGGCAGGACTGGCCAAGGGGGGGTCACTCGACAACGCAGTGGTGATCGGCGGCGACAGCATCGTCAACCCCCAGGGGCTCCGCTACAAGAAGGAGCTGGTCAACCACAAGATCCTCGACCTGATCGGAGATTTCTACACCTGTGGCTATCGTCTGCTCGGGCGGGTGGAGGCGCACAAGACCGGCCACTATCTCAACAACCTGCTGTTGAGGGAGCTCTTCTCCGATCCAGCGAACTACGCCATCTATTGACCCGCCTTCGGACGATCAGATTCCTTCCCATCCCAGCATCCCTCCGCCAATCACAAGCTCTGCGAGGAGCTGATCGTCCGCATTTACCCGGAGCGTTTCCGCTATGGCCAGGCTGATCACCGCCTTGCCGGTAAACCTCTTCTCCCTGTCGTTTTCGATGATCCTTACGGGAAAACTCCTGCTCTGGCCGGTGGCCCGGTTGGTGAGCTTGATTTTCCTGAATTTCCCGGTCTTGAAGAAATTGCTGATCTCCAGGGCCGTGGTCCTGTTGACGGCGACCACGTCCAGCATCTGGTCCCCGAAAGTGTTGGCAGTGGATTTCATGATCTCCGTCTGCAGGGTTATCCCGTTGTCCGTTGTCCGGACCGCCGCCAGTTCACCTTTTTCCGTGCATATCAAGCCATGTTTTTCAGGATTATTTGCTGATCTGCGTGGAGTTTGATCTCCAGGCACTGCTCGTCCTTGAGCCAGAGGCTCGGTGTGGCCAGATTCGCACAGAGCCGCTGCATTTTCAGCCCTATCCATTCAGCTTCCCGGCCACTGGCCAGTCGCGCCTGGAAATCACGGATCACGGTCGGATAGAGGCGGATCTTGCCCAATGAGTTCCGGTCGTATTCGAGGGTGAAGATCATCGACCGGTCGTTGCGTTCTACTTCATCCACTGCGTAATCGTCGATAAAGTCACCGGCGCAGTAAATGATCGGCCGCTGCCGGTAGATCTCAATCCCCCTGAAGATGTGGCCAGAGTGGCCGAAGACCGCATCGGCACCCGCGTCGATCAATGCCCGGCCGAATTTGATGTGACCAGGTGGCGGTTCGCTCCCCCAGTTGGGGCCCCAGTGGGCGGAAACCAGAAGGAGCTCCGTATCTTTCCTGGCGCGGCGTATTTCTGCCAGAAGCCTGACGGCGCGGGGGTCTTCGAGGTCGATGGGGACGAACCAGACTCCCGCTTCTCCAGCCGCGGCTTCCCAGTCTGGCTCGTTGTCGGTGAAGGCGAGCACGCCAATTTTTAACCCCCGCACCTGGGAAATGGCCGCACGGGAGGCAGCGGTCAGATCGTGTCCGGCGCCGGCATGGGAGATTTTGGCGTCGTTCAGGGTGCGGAGCATGTCTAACATTGCATCGTATCCGTAGTCGAGCGCGTGGTTGTTCGCATTGGAAACGACATCGATGCGGGCAGCCTCCAGCACGGCCACGTTTGCGGCATCCGAACGGAAATGAAATATCTTCGGCGTGGCCGACCACGGCTTTCCCTGGTCGGAGATGACGCACTCGAGGTTGCACATGCGCCAGTCGGCCGCAGCGAAGAGGGGCAGGGTGTCACCCCAGGGATACTCGGGCGGCAGCCGCTGTAAAGCCCTGTTTACGAGTCGGCCGAGCATGACGTCGCCGGCGAGGAGAAGTCTCACGCAAGCCTCCGCAGTTCACACTTCACAGACCACGACCGTTACGCCTCAAACGGGGATCAGACCCCTGGCGGCATTTACAGAAATTATAGCCGATACCGGCCGTTAGAAAAGCAGACCGCGTTCCCGTTGCGAAATGATCGCCTCCCTTACAGGGTCAATTCCTGATGGCCGTGGAACAGTTCATCTCTCAGCCCCGTCACTTCAGCGTCTTCCAGGTACTCCTCGAAGCCCATCACCCGGTCGATGATCCCGCCTGACGTTATCTCGACGATCCGGTTCGCCACGGTGGAGACGAACTCGTGGTCGTGGGAGGTGAAGAGCACCACCTCCGTGAAGGCGATGAGACCGTTGTTCAGGGCGGTGATCGATTCCAGGTCCAGGTGGTTGGTCGGCTCGTCGAGGATGAGGGCGTTGGCGCCGGTGAGCATCATCCGCGACAGCATGCAGCGGACCCGCTCCCCGCCCGAGAGGACGCTGGTCTTTTTCATCGCCTCTTCTCCGGAGAAGAGCATCCTCCCGAGGAAACCGCGGGCAAAAGACTCCCCTTCGGTGGGGGGCGAATACTGACCGAGCCATTCGATGAGGTTCAGGTCGTTTTCGAAGTAGGAGCTGTTTTCCTTCGGGAAATAGGCGGGGGTGATGGTCACCCCCCAGCGGAAGGAACCTGCGTCCGGCTCCAGCTCGCCGGCGAGGACCTGGAAGAGGGTCGTCTTTGCCAGGCTGTTGCCGCCGACAAAGGCGATCTTGTCCCCCTTGCGGACGTTGAGGGTGAGGTCGTTCAGCACGGGGACCCCTTCGACCTGCTTGGAGAGGCCGTTAATCTCCAGAATGATGTCGCCGCAGGGACGCTCCGGCTTGAAGACGACGTAGGGGTATTTTCTTGATGAGACCGGCATCTCCTCGATGGTAAGCTTTTCCAGCAGTTTTTTCCGCGAGGTGGCCTGTTTTGCCTTGGATGCGTTGGAACTGAAACGCTGGATGAACTCCTTCAGCTCGTTCGCCTTTTCGGTAACCTTGCGGTTGTCGTTCTGCTTCTGCTTGAGGGTCAGCTGGCTCGCCTGATACCAGAAGTCGTAGTTTCCCACGTAGACCTGGATCCTGCCGAAGTCGATGTCTGCCACGTGGGTACAGACCTGGTTTAGGAAGTGGCGGTCGTGGGAAACGACGATCACCGTGTTGGTGAAGCGATAGAGGAAATCCTCCAGCCAGGCGATGGACTTAAGGTCCAGGTGGTTGGTAGGTTCGTCCAGGAGGAGCACGTCCGGGTTGCCGAAGAGCGCCTGGGCGAGGAGCACCCGCACCTTGTCCCCGGCTTCCAGTTCCTTCATCCGCTTTTGCCGCAGCTCTTCGGGGATGCCGAGGCCGTTCAGGAGAACTGCCGCCTCTGACTCCGCCTCGTAGCCGTTCATCTCGGCAAATTCCGCCTCCAGCTCCGCGGAACGGATCCCGTCCGCCTCGGAGAAATCCGCCTTGGAGTAGATCGCCTCCCGTTCGGCCATCACCTCGTAAAGCCGGGCGTGTCCCATGATGACGGTGTTGAAGACCGTCTCCTCATCGAAGGCGAACTGGTCCTGCCGCAGCACGGCGATCCTCTCCCGGGGACCGATCGTGATCTCCCCCTTGTCCGCTTCCACCTCACCGGAGAGAATCTTCAGGAAGGTGGATTTTCCCGCGCCGTTGGCGCCGATCAGCCCGTAGCAGTTCCCCGGGGTGAACTTTATGTTGACGTCTTTGAAGAGGACCCTCTTGCCGTAGGCAAGGGTAACGTTTGATGCGCTTATCATGCTTTGTTTGACTCCCTTTTGGAAAAATAAAAAACCACAGGGGGGCTCCCTGTGGTTCAGGTACTGTCTATATATATCATCATTGCCCTTCCTGCGGCAATCCTTTTTCCGGAAGGGTTATTTCATGCATCGCCGGCTCGGGAAAGAGGACGGTGGAAAGCCGCTGATATAACCCGCGGGGGCCGTTTCAGGACGCCGGCTTCGTCCTGAACCGCATCCCCTGATTTCCGCCATAAACAACGAAAGGCGGCCCGTGGGCCGCCTTTCGTCATGCTGCATAGGCTGCTTTTTCTATCGGATCAGTTGAAAAACACCCTGACCCCGAATGTGCCCGCAATGCTGGAAGGATCGTAATTGATTTTCGTTCCGACCGTGCGGTTGATGTCGGCGTCGAATGCCGCTACGCCCTTCAATTCACCGGTCAGGGCGAACTCCCTGGTGATGAAATAGTCGAGGCCGCCGCTAAGGTGCAGGCCGAAGACCGTATCTGCGGAGCCTGCCGAAAAGTCGTTGACCAGCACATCGACGCCACCGCCGACGTAAGGAACGACATCGCTGTTTTTCGGGAAGCGGTATTGGGCACCGATGGAGAGGTTGTTGGTTTCAACAGTCCCCAGTTTCACCCCTCCTGACTTCATGTCGAATTCCGTATGGGTGACATCGAGTTCAAGGGCGATGTTGTTGTCCACCCCGTATATGAACCCGCCGCCGCCGATAAAGGCGGTGCTCGTCTCGGCAACATGCTTGCCGTCCGGGTAATCGACCTCGCTGTCTGACGGGACCAGAAAACCAAGGCGGCCGGTAACCCCGAATCGTCCCTTCAGGTCATCGGCAGCCGCATTCCCGGCCACGAACGTTGTCATGCATACCAAACAAAATAACAGAACCACTTTCTTCATTCTCTCCTCCTGAAACCTGGAATTGCAATTCGGCGCCGCATATTAGAGGAAAACGTCACGGCTGACAAGGTTAACTTGACTTTTTGTCACATGAGAGGGTACGGCCTGTTTGATGCGGACATAAAAAATCGGCAGCAGGCCGTGGCCTGCTGCCGATATTGATTGATGGGCTGAGGGATTATCTGCCGATTATGACTTCACCTGTGTCGGTGATGAGCTTGGCGGGGAGCTCGAACACCCGCTTGAATATGTCGAAAACGCCCCGTGCCAGGGATTTTACCGGAATAGCGGTGACATTGGGGTCATCGATCTTCCCCTTTGCCTCGAAATATGCGGTGATGAGGGTCTTGTCCCTGCCGGTGAGTATCCAGCCGACGATGGGGATGTGGCTTACCACTTTGTCCACGGTCTGCAGAGGCTGCACGCCGATGGTGGCATCCAGCTCCTCCTTTATCAGGTCCAGCTTGCCGACGGCGGATATGTTCATGGCGTCGCTGTCCACATACAGGTCTTTCGTGGAGATGACGCCGTCGCGGATGGCGAGGGAACCGCTTACTTCATTAAAAGGCATCCCGCCGGAGACCATGTCCGGAAGTTGCAGTTTCAGCAACTGGGAGACGTTGAGAATGGAGAAGATCTTCGAGAGGACGGAAAACTTGCGCAACGAACCCTCTTCGATGGAGAGTTTCACGGAGCCGAGCGCCGTTTTTTTAATATCGTCTCCGGTATTCCCCTTTGCGGTCAATTCTCCCTGCATGGTGAGCGAACCGGTGATTTCCTGTTTCTTCACGCCAACGGCGCGTGCGACCTTTTCGGCCGAGACCTTGTTCAGGGTGAAGCTGACCTGGTAGCGCGGGGCGCCGTTCGTTCCGAAATCAAACCTCCCCTTGCCCGATACCTCCCCGCCGAAGGCTGAAAACTCGACCGGCTGCAGATAAAGGATCTTCTCGTCGATCATCGCCACGCTTTTCAGTCGCTTGAAATCCATATCCTTGAACTTGCCGGAACCGGCCATGACTGTCGCTTTGAGCCCGATCCGCATCGGCGGTTTATTCTGGGCATTTGCCCGCTCCAGCTTCGACAGGAGAAGAACGTCTTCAATTTCCAGATGTGGCGAGTTCACGGCAATGTCGATCTTCGGGTTGTTGATGTCCTGGACCGTCCCTTTGATGTTCAACTGGGAGTTGTTGATCTGACCGGACAGCGCTTTTATCTGAAGATTGTCGTTTGTGAGCGAGATGTTTCCCTGCAGCTTTTCCGCCTTGAGCTCCTTTTGCGGCGTCTGCAACCCCAGATCGGAGAAGGAGAGGGACGGCGAGGCGAAGGTAACATTGACCGTCGGGTTTTTGAAACCGATCAACGACCCCTTGCCGGAGATGGTCGAACTTCC
This sequence comes from Geobacter sp., assembly GCA_027356255.1. Taxonomy (GTDB): domain Bacteria; phylum Desulfobacterota; class Desulfuromonadia; order Geobacterales; family Geobacteraceae; genus Geotalea. The sequence goes on from DAIEGL010000203.1 coordinate 23,425, forward strand.
CAGCTTCACCGAAAGTTGGGATGTCTCCAGCGCATCACCCTTGAAATGGATGGTGCCGGTCATGTTGCTCACCGTCTTGATGGAATCGGACGGCTTGAATGCAAATCCGGAAAAGGAAAGATCCCCCCCCCAGCGGAGGTTTGTCGGGTCCTTGTCGTAACTCTTGCCGTTGATGGCCGCCTGGACCCTTCCAGACGGCTGGTATTGTCTGAAATACGGGAGCATGGGGGCAACGTCGCCGAAAGGGAACTGGTTCGTTCTAAGCTCCAGAGCCAGCGGGCTTTTGCCGTTGAAGCGGTAATCTGCGCTGGCGGTGAGCACCATGGGCGAGAGGTTGTAGATGAAGGAGGAAAGCTTCGCGTCCTGCCTGGTAATGGTCCCTTTGAAGGCGAGGGTGTTGTTCCTCCCCGCCGGTTTGTTGATCAGGTCGGGGAAGCTGTATGCGGCGGCGGTCAGGTTCCAGTCGCCGGCCAGGTTGTACGCGTTAGTAAAGCCGTTGCCGCTCAGGTGCAGGGTGGAGTCTCCCGAAAGCGCAAGTTTTTGCCCATTTCCCCGTCCCAGGAGCCATGCCAGTTCCGGCTGTCGCGGCGACATCCGCATGGTGAAGGGGTAGGAGGACGGGGTGTCCAGCGGATAATCGGCAATCTTTCCCTCAAGGGTGAAGGGGGATGAGCCGAAGTTTCCCGACATGTGCAGCATGTTGAAATCCTTGCCGCGCATCTCCAGCTCCCCTTTGATGTTGTTGAAGGTCGGTGTCTGCGCACCATAGGTGACAAGCCCTTTTTCCACTCTTCCCTTGATGAAGAGGACGTTGTAGTTCTGTCCGAGCTCCATGTGGAGGATCTGGCTCACCCGCCCATCGAGCCTTCCCTCGTCGAGCTTGTATGTGCCCCCTTTTATGTGCTGTTCGATGAAGTCTGCCGGGTCCTTGACGATCACCCCGTAAGGGATGTATCCGCCGAATTCCTCCAGCCTGAACTGAGAGGTTACGGCATGGGCGATGATGCGGGGGTCTTTGCTGTGTATATCCCTGATTGCGCAGCTCCCCTTCACGTTCAGTTTGTCAACCGTGAGATTGAGCGACTTCACGGATATATCCCGGTCGGTCAGCTCCATGTCATAATGGAAGTGGAGGTCCTTCGGGGTGAGAACGGCGTGAAAGACCTGGGGATAGTCGAAGCGGAGTCCGGCTATCCTCATCTCCCCCTTGGACGTGAAGGCGGGTAACGTGCCGATGAAGTTCGTGTCCATATCGAGACGTCCCAGGATCTTGCGGAACGGCACATATTTGCTGTAATACGGCCAGAAGTGGGCGGCATCCAGCCCCTTGGTCTCAAGCTTGAGGTCGAACTTTGTCTCGCTCAGGGGCTTGTCTTCGGCGGGGAGCGCCGCCGTCCCGGCAATGGAAAATCTATTCTCCTTGCCGAAACCGGCAACGGAAGCGGTCAATTTTACGTCGCAGCTCTTCCCCCTGGCAAACTGGCCGACATCGAGGTCGGTATTCTCCAGAACGGTGGTTACACCCGCGGGGGCGACGGCCATGTCATGGAAGCGGATAGTCCCATTTTTGAGCCGGATTTCCTTCAGATGTACGGTGACGGCCGTTTTCTTCGCTTTCAGCAGGTCGCTTACGTTGAAAACCCCCTGACTGTCCCGGCTGAGCGCGATGTCCGGCTGTTCTAGAACCATCTCCTTGAAGTAGACCTTCTTTTCCAGGAGGGGGAGCAGGGCAATCTTGAAGGTGAGCTTTTTTGCGGTAATGAAATTGGTCAAGCCGTCCTTTTCCTTGACGATGACGTTGGAGAAGGTGAAGGATGGGCCGAATTTCAGGGAGAAGTCCCCCTTCTCGTAGAAGACCCTGCGGTTGAGGGTTTTTTCGAGCTCGGTGAGGAGCTGCGTCTTGTAGGTGTCGAGGTGGAAGTATCTGTCGATGAGGACCGTAACTCCGCCCCACGCGGCGAGGAGGACAATGAGCACGGAAAGGAAGACAATGATCTTTTGGCGTGTATTCATCTTGATAATCTATGGCCGTTTTTGGCTCTTGCGAATTGATGGCGGTCTGGGAGGAGTATACTCTTCCCCGGGGCGGGGTGCAAGCATGTCATGTGGCCCGAAAGCCGTATTCGCTCAGCCAGGCCATGGCAGATCTGCCTTAATCGAAATTAAAGTTCCGGGGGGCATTTTTGCTTAAAGATGCCGCGACTCGGGCCGATGAGATACCATAAGTGTTGCCCGAATTGAACCGTTTGCGAGGAGGTCTTTTTGCATGAAAAAGGTTTTAATCGTCGATGACAGTATTGCGGTTGTGCGCCAGCTTGAGAAGATAGTCAGCGGAACGGGCGAGTTTTCGGTGGTAGGCCATGCAAAAAACGGCGTTGAAGCCATCAAAATGAATCAGACGGAGCACCCTGACATCATCTGCATGGACATGAACATGCCCGGAATGGATGGACTGACGGCGTTGCGCACGTTGATGGCGCTCAATCCGGCCACAAAAGTGGTCATGGTCACATCGCTCGGCGGAGTGGGCGACAAATTCACCGAGGCGATGAAAATGGGGGCCCGGGCGGTGATTTCCAAGCCGTTTGAGGCCGAGCTGGTCTTGCAGGTGCTCCGCAACCAATAGACGATAGATTTGCATTATTTCATACGTGAGAGGTCACCTATGGCAGTGAAATTTTTCGGCCAGTTCCTTATCGAGAAAGGAATTGTTTCAAGAGAGGTCCTTTTGAAAGCGGTTGAGTTGCAGGAGGCGGTCAATCTCAAGTTCGGCGAGATGGCTCTGGCCATGGAATTCGTTTCCGCCGCGGACGTGGAGCGGATCCATGATGCGCAGCGCTCGGAAGACCTGATGTTCGGCGACATGGCCGTGAAGCTCGGCATCATGACGCCCGACCAGATAAAGCAGGTCCTGACCAGGCAGAAGAATTCACACCTCTATATCGGCGAGGCGCTGGTCCAGGTGGGCGCCCTGAACAGCGAGGAACTGCAGGGTTATCTGGAAGAATTCAAGGCGGACCAGGCCCCTTATGTCACGGCGAAGGTGTTCATACCAGACGGGGTGCCCCATTCGGACATCTGGGAGATGTCGGCCGACCTGTCCGGCAAGATGGTGGCGCGGATTGTAAACCTGCCGTGTCGTCTGGGAGAATGCCGGAGAACGGAGCGGCTTGAAGCGAACGATGTGGTCGCGGCCATGGATTTTTGCGGCGACATAAATGCGCATTATCTCCTTTCCGTGTCGGCCGCCGTACAGAAGAAGATCGCGCTGGCCATCCTGAAAGAGGAGAATGTCGATAATGAACCGCCGGAAGTGCTGGACGATGCCGTCATGGAGCTGGTGAACATCATCTGCGGCAATATTGTCGCAAAGGCTGCCCAGCGGGGCAAATGCACGGAGATCAAGCCGCCGCTCGTTTT
>DAIEGL010000169.1 GCA_027356255.1 Geobacter sp.
CCCATTCCTCACCGATTCCTCCACCCTCTACCCCGGCGAGCGGAAGGAGGCGGTCTCGGCCCTTACGTGCGCCATCGAAAACGGCTTCGCCTATGCGGTGGTCAATGCGCCGCTCATCATGTGCGACGGGCTGAGGGGTCACTCCGCCGTTGACGTGGAGATCGGTGGCGAACTCCTCTCCAGGGTCAGCATCGGCCGGGAGATCGTCGAGTCGGACGCCGTAGTGGCGGTTTCCCATTTCAAGTGCCATGAACTGACCGGTTTCGGCGGGGCACTGAAGAACCTCGGAATGGGGTGCTCCAGCCGGGAAGGAAAGCTGGTCCAGCACTCAACAGTTGCGCCGAAGGTGGCGGAAAAATTCTGCACCGCCTGCGGCATCTGCCTGAAGTCCTGCGCCCATGACGCCGTCGCGATCATGGAGGGAAAAGCGGTCATCGACCCGGAAAAATGCACCGGGTGCGGTCGCTGCATCACCACCTGCCTGAAAAAGGCGGTCAACGTCCAGTGGAACGAGGCGTCCGACCTGGTCATGAAGAAGATGTGCGAATTCGCCAAGGGGGCGGTCAAGGGGAAGGAGCAGAAGAACATCTTCATCAGCTTCATCACCCAGGTTTCGCCCGCCTGCGACTGCTACGGCCATGCCGACGCCCCGATCGTCAACGACATCGGCATCTGCGCCTCTACCGACCCGGTCGCCCTGGACCAGGCCTGCGCCGACTTGGTGAACGCCGCCCCGGGCAACGCCAACACCGCGCTCACGAGCGGCCTGGAGCCGGGGGGAGACAAGTTCCGTGGGGTGCACCCGGGCATCAACTGGGAGGTCCAACTGGAACACGCGGAGAAGATCGGGCTCGGGACGAGAGGATACGAACTGGTGAAGATATAAAAGAGAAAAGGCCGGGCAGAATGCCCGGCCTTTTCTCATATTCAGCTGAATGCGGTGCGATAGGCCCACCAGCCCCCCGCCCCGAACAGGGCGAGCAGCACGACATGCTTGGCGACCAGCATACGTCGCCGAGTCCGTTCCGTCTCCCTCCCATAGAAATTGTCCACATAGGTAAATGTGCGCGCGCTCCCCGTGGCAAAGATGACCACCACCGCGGCGATGGTGTGCCAGAAGAAGAACTGCTCCATCCTGACAAGCGGGCCGCCCAGGCCAGGATATTCCGGTTCAAAACCGTCCAACAACCTGATGGCGATCATGGCCGACAGCCAGTAGCCGGTGGCAAAATCGTGAATGAAGCCGTTCAGGACAACTGCCGATTTCCTGAAATTCATTTGAGAAGTTCCTCCCGGGGCATTTTTTATCTGCGCAGAACTCATAGATTCACCGGGTCATTTGAAATACTCCGCGTTTCCCATGGGAGGCAACTAAAAGGGGATTCAGCCGGCAGACATTCGCAATGGGAACGAGCCACTCAGAACTTCTTCAGCTCATCCATAGACAATTTTAATCTTACCATTTATCTGTACTAATTCAATCAAAACATGGGGCGCGCGTCCACTCATGGAGCAGTAAGGCAGGGTATGGGGTTGAACAGGGAGGAGAAAAACGACTGGGAGGTGCAGTTGGAACATGGGGGGGAATTAAAACTGGGGATAAGGATATGCGAACTGATAACGTTGTGAAGGAGAACCGTCGTAGACAGGCAAAGGCCTGGATTGCCCGGCCTTTGCCTGTCTACGCTATCTGATAACCGCTGGTCGTCTACCCGCCAGAGGTGTACTACTTTTTACCCACAGGAAGCGCTGAACTTTTTGCAGCCGAGCCATGCCCGGCCCCAGGACGAGCAGCACCGGCATTGTCGTCCCGCTCCTCCCCCACGGCCGACACATCGTATATCTTCCACTTGCCGCCGCCTTTCTTCAGTTCATAGGTCATATCATACGGATATCCTTTTTCTTCGTACACTTTTTTACCGGTGTTAATGTCGTTGTGGGTGAAATCCCAAATCTCCCGGGTCGTTACCGTTGCCGTGTCAGGAGAGGGAAACTTCACCTCTTTGAACTTCATGTCCTTCAATACTGACACCATCCGCACCTTCCCCTCACCCAACGCAGCCATATGATAGTAGGCCTTGGTCGCCACGTCCTCGGAAGCAACGAGTTGCAAAGGGTTCATGTTCAGGTTTTTGTACCCCTCGGCCAGGAGCGCGTTGTACTGCATGATTACCCCCTTCACCTGTTTGCTCTCCGGCGACTCCGTGGCACAGGCAGAAAGCAAGACAACAAGAAACATTAGCGTTAAAAATCTTCGGATCATTTGAAATACTCCGCGTGAATGGAACTTCCCATATGGGAGGTAACAAAAAGTGAGACAAGCGACATGATAAAACAGAAGACGAAGAACCAGGCGGCCTTCTCGCCGCTCCAGCGGAAAAAACGCCTCAAATGCAGGTAAATGCCAAAGAAAAGCCAGGTGATGAGCGACCAGGTTTCAACCGGGTCCCACCCCCAAAAGCGCCCCCACGATTTATAAGCCCAGATGGAACCGGCCAGCATGGCTATCGCCCAGAAGATGAAACCGAATCCCGCAAAACGGTAAGCGTACAGGTCTATGCTGGCAGGTTCCGGCAGGCGCATAAGCCATGGAGCACGGGAACGCCCCTTCAGCAGGAAAAAGATGGAAAACGCAAATGCTATGATGAGGGTTCCAAGGGCAATCTTGTAGAATGCGATGTGAAAGACGAGCCAGATACCTCCAAATGTCGGGGGGAGTGAGCGTATCCCCGGATTGTAGAAATTCGCCAAGGCCAGCATCAGGAAGGCGGTCGGAAAGACGATAATGCTGGTCGACCTGATGCGGGGATAAATACGGGAAAAAACGAAATAGACGCAGATGGCAATCCACGCATCCGAGGACAGGACCTCGCTCGGCGCCATATACGGCCCATGCCCCACGATCCGCCACCAATAAAGTATAACAGCACTGTGAACAACCATACCGGTCCATGCTGCCCAGTAACTGCGTAGCTCCACCGCATCATTCTTGAAGAGCACTCCATAGACATTGGCCACAGTGGCCAACACATATGAAAAAACAGCTATCCAGTTGAGCACTACGATGACTGCAATCGTTTTATCCATTCGCTTCCTCCTTGGTCATCTCCGTCTTAAGGCGGTCGAATTCATCCCGGTAAAATTCACTGAACTTCACGGCGCGCCATGAAATTTTAGTCTCACCGTCAGGCAAGACTCTCACGATTACTTCGCGTGGGGGGGTGAAGTAGTTGAGGATACTTCCGAATATAATAATGAGAAAGCCGAAGAAAACGCCTTGAATCCCAAAAAATTTTACAAAGATAAGGCCGGACCACTTGTCCACCTTGATGAGGCGGAAATGAAAGCGGCCGATGGCGCCTTCGCCGCCAATTGACAGGGGGAGTTGCCCCAGCTGCGTGCCGTTTTCGTCCATGCGCAGTACCAGCTGGGGGTTTTCGCGGGCAAACGAACGCTTTTCCGGATCAACGAAGTACTTGGCCCGGAGCAGTCTGCCGGGACCCAACATATTCGGAAAATCCCCATAACTCGGTTTATCCGGCTTCTCAGGATGAGCTAAGAGCAATTGATAGGTGTTTTTCACGCCGGCAGGGTCAACGACTTCCACATAAAAGGCATGGCCGAAATCAACAGCCTGGTAGATGCTCAGGCCTTGATAGTAGAGGATGTTGTTGACCCCCACGGTACGTTGTTCGCCGGCGTTTTGCTTATTCTGGAAGGTAAGGAGCGAAGCAACATTCTTCACGCCATAGGTCGGCCAGAATTCGTATGAAACGCTCTCCAGCCGAACCGACCTGTCCAGAACAAAGTCCTTTGCCAGGAGTCCCTTTTCCGTGGAGAGCCATTGATCCCCCGGATGAAAGCTTTCACCCACGGCAAGATGGAGCATTCCCCGTTGCTGGGTCAGCGCAATCCACAACGAAGAGGCTATGACAATCAGCATCCCCACATGAAGCAGAAAATTCCCCCAGTATCCCCACGGGTGCCGGCAGAGCCGGACACCTTTTTTCCCTGAGCTAACAGAGATATATCCACTCTGCCGCAACCAACTGGTCACACTCCCAGGATCGACAGGGGTTTCAAACTCCTCATACTTTCTACCGGAGAATTCCTCGCCAAATGTTCGTCGCCGGGATATTTTAAACTGTTCTATACATGAGAAAAGCAGCGCTCCCACTGCCAGCAGCATGATGCATGCAAAAAACGGGTGGGTATAGATGTGGTGCAGCCCGAGACGTTCGGCCAGCGCAGCCAGTGTTGGATAGTCGGCATGCCACTTCGCCGCCCCGTTGGACGTAAGGAGAAATGACTGGGGAATAAAACTGCCGAGCAGCATTGATCCCAACGCCAGAATGATAAGGGTCAGGATAGTCGTGCGAGAAAGAAGAAACCGCTTGATTCGATTCATGAGTTGCATAATACATGTCCGGGGATAATCAGCCTCAGCGTCGGCAGAGGGGTGATTCTCTTAAACTTCAGAATAATATAGCACATTTTTTTGAAAACGACCCAACCATAACAACAAGGCCAAGGGCAGAACCCTTGGCCTTGTTGTACTGTACTTGCTTCAATCGACTACCAGGCGGTAGTAGTGTTGACGTTGTGGTTGTTGCACGAACCGTTGGTGGAGTAACACTGGCCGGTTTCAGTATAGCCGTTGTAGCTGGACGCCTTGACAAAGGTATTCAGATAAGGCGTGGTAGCTCCGGCGCCGTCAGGTGAGTAGCGGGCCACCCTGCCGGCTGAGTTGGTATTGATCAGCCGCTCAATCTTTCCTCCGTGGGGTACGCGAATATGGCAGCCGACACAGTTGTAACTGTTGTGCTGACCATTCGCATGGGGGGTGTTGGTGGTTTTCAGGTTCGGGTGGCAGTTCATGCAGAATACACCGTTGGCTGAGCCACTGGTGGCATTGGACAGCGTCCAGAAGGTGCCGCTGTTTTTGCCGTTACCGGCCGTAGTTGTATACGGCCACGCCTTGTTGACCCCGGCCAGCATCCACTTGACCGCCGAACCGTGTGGCCCTTTGGATGCGGTGGAATCGGTGGCGTGGCAGTCCGTACAGGTCATCGTATCTCCCGGCTTCCAACCATTGCCCAATTGGGCGGCATTCAACCTCTGTGCCGTGGGGAGAGCCTGGACGATCGGATGGTAAGACTTGTTGTTCGGGTTGAACTCTAGCCCCAGGTCGGTCCAGGCAGCTGCGCCGGTGCCTCCCCAGGTGGTAACGTTGCTGTTCGCACCGGAATGGCACTTGAAGCAGATCTTCCATTCCACATTCGCTACAACCGGAGCCGTGCCGTACGCTGCTTGAGTCGGCGCAGTCCACAGGGCGGGCCACGTCGGTGCGGTAACCCCGCCTGAGCCCTGTAACACCTTCGCTAGGACAGTGCCACGCAGTGTTCTGCTGACGGTCGATGTTGAATGGTTGCCGAAACGCGCCGCATGGGGATCATGGCAATCGTCGCAGGAGACGTGCTTGTTGGCGCTGATGTAGGCAAAGGTCTCGTCGGCAGCGGAAGGTTTATGGAGGCCGTTGTACTTGTTGACGTTGTGCCGGAAGACGCGCGTCGCGGTACTGAAGGCATTGAAGGTATCCTTCGCGCTGGTACTCATCGTCGCGGTGTTGTAGTAGTCCTTGGTTGTTGTCCCTTTGTGGCAGCCATAGCAGAAGTTGGCGTCGTTGCCGTCCACCTGCCCTGCGCCGCCGATCGAGGCGTAGTTTCTCCGCTTCGGGTTGTTGTGGATCGCCGTGGTCATGCCGGAGAATGAAGCGCCGTCGGTGGTTCTGCCGTTGTGGCACTTGGTACAGTTGGAGTTGAAGGTCCCGCCGCTGTCCGGGCTCTTCATCACGGAGGCGATCGCGTACTGGTGCGAACTGCGCGAGTAATCGCCGAAGACGATGTCCACGGTCTTGGTCGAGTTTGCCTCCACCAGTATGCGCGAAGTGCTCTTGGTCAGCTGGCTGTTGTGGCAGCTTATGCAGATACCGCCGGAGCCGCCGGCAGTGCCCACGTAATCACTGTTGGTGTAGCCGGTCGTGGTCGTGGGCGCTGTGGCGATGCTCGTCCTCATGTTCGCCGCGCGGCCGATGGTGTTGCCGTTGTTCTGCAGCGGGCTGGAGATCCTGTGGTCCACGTGGCACATGGTGCAGCGGCGGCTGTTGGAGTTTGTCCCGGTCATCGCGTCACCCTGCGGCACCGCAGTAGGATATGCGGCGGAAGAGGCGGAATAGTTGCGCATGGCATGGTGATAGCCGGTCGTAACGGTGAGGTCCACCTTGTGGCAGTCGGTACACTGGTACTTGTCGTTCCAGGAGACCACGGATGCCGTCTTGTTTGCATCGCCCAGACCTGTGGGATGGCACGATACGTTGTTGCAGGAACTCACTCCCGGTGAGGCGTTGAAGGTGTAACCGAGGGTGACCGTTACCGGGGATGTGGAGGTGCCGTAGTTGTCCGCATCGCGGTAAGTGGAGCCCGCCACGGCATTGTATGCGTTGTTCGCATGATTGGTCGGGGTCGTCCCGTCTATTGCCGTGTTGGTCGCGGTGACAGTGGAGTGGCAGTTGGCGCACTGCGGCTCCAGACCGCTGGCGGTAGTCCTCGTATCCGTATGGTATACGTGGGCGTTGGGCTTGGGTGTGCCGGAAGCATAGAGGGGCGCGGCTTTGCGGTAGTCGGTGTAGGTTGCATTGCCGTGACAGGCGCTGCACCCGCCGGTGGTCCCCCAGGTCGGTGTGGTGCCGGTGCCGACCGTATTTGTCCAGACCGCCTGGCCATTGGAGTGGCAGATGATGTTGGTGCAGGCGCCGTAGGTGGCGCCGCCGTCCGGGGTCTTGGCCCTCGGCGTTGCCACGCCGCCGTACTGGGCGCCGGCAATGGCGGAGGTGTTGATCTCGAAGGCGATATTGATGCTGCCGCTCACATGGTTTGCGGTCGTCTTTATGGTGGTCGCATTTTTGGCCGTCAGGTAGTGGCACTTTTCGCAGGTAGCGCCCGCCACGTGCTTGGCGTGCGAACCGCTGGTGAGGGTGGTGTTGCTGTTTCCGTGGCAATCGCTGCAGGAGAGCGTGCTCCCCCATTGCGGGACGGTCCTGGGTGCGGAGGGGGTGGCCAGGTTCTGCCCGCTCGAGTGGCAGTACAGGTTGTTGCAGGTACCGTAGGTGGCGCTCGGTGCGAGGTTGCCGGTGGCTCCGCTGGTCGCGGCGGCCTGTCCGAATGCGGTGTAGGTTGCGCCCGTGCTGACGATCGAGTTTGCGGCGCTGCTCAGCCGCCATTGCACCGATCCCTGAACATGGCTCTTGGTGTTGGTGGTGTTGGGGTGGCACTTGGTGCAGGAATAGCCGTAAGTCGATGCGTGTTTCACGTGGCTGCCGGCGGTCGGGGGATTGGCGCTGGTCGTTCCGTGGCAGGTACCGCATGCACCCTGCCCTGCCCCGCCTACCCATGAGGGGTTGCCGACGCTGCCGCCGTTGCCGGTCCAGTTGCCGTGGCAATAGACGTTGCAGCTGTTCTGGTAGCTGGTGGCGCTGACGCCGATGGCTGTGCCGGCAGACGCCGCAAATCCGGTATATGGAGCCGCCAGAGTATGGCCGGTGTAGGAACCGTAAGCGAAGCTGCCGACAAAGCCGGGCACGTTGCCCGGATTGGCGGCAAAGCCCATGTACAGCTTGTTGTTGAGCGTAGGCATGACAGTGCCGTTGTGGCAGGTGGCACACTTCATCCCCATGTCAACGGCGTGCTGCTGGTGCGCCCCCGGGCTCGCCGGACTGGTAGCGCCGGTTGCGGGGGTGGCCAGGCCATTAAGGGCGCCGCCGCCGATGCTTGCCGTTAGCGGCGGATTGCCGTGGCAGCCATCGCACCCTGCGCCTTTGAAACCGGCGCTGTGAGGGTGACAAGAGCCGGCGCAATCCTGGTTGTTGAAGTGGGGGTTGGTGGTCCGGTCAGTGATCTTGGCCGAACTGTACTGGTGATGCAGTGTCTGATGATGGCAGACTTCGCAGATATTCTGCGAGCCGTTCTGCGCATAGGTTCTCAGGTCGTTGCCGAAGACGCCGGTTACACCGTTATTGCTCGACGGAGCGGTCATCCGCATGAATACTACGGTGCGTGCACCTAAAGGGGTGTTGATCGACTGGTTGATTCGCTTCACATTGGTTGTGTTAGCGTTGTGACATGTCGAGCAGTCATAGGTTGTTCCCCAGTTGCCGTACTTGGTCCCCAGGTTGGCACTGTTGTGCATGAGGGGACTCGTGATGGCCTGGGCCTCACGCTGGCCGGTGAACCCGTTGAGCACGAAAATGCCGAGGAACAGGGTGATGGTCGGCATCAGGGCAACGTTGCTCCAAGCACTTCCCCCCCGGATTTTCTTCATGGTTTTCTCAAACATCTGGCAAGACCTCCTTTTATATTTAAATAATCTTCTCCGAATCCTAAAAACGGGCCTTCAGCGCCTGAACGTGCTCTTCAGCGCAAAGATGGCCGATCGCAACGTCTTCAGATTACTGATATAGGTCTTAAGCGAAGCGGCTTCGCCGGCAAACAGACGCCCCATTTCATTCGATATTTTCCCTTCGACCTCGAAAGAGACCTTCCCGGCAGCGTCCCTTACTGGGTTATATTTGATATTCGGATCAAACGTTAACAGAGCCGCCAACAAGTATGTGTCTTCGATGATGGACATCGTCTGGCTTTTCATTATTATCGACGAGTGCATTTTTGCAGTGTTTCCCATGATGACTTCACCTCTAAATAGATGTGTAATAGTTGTCTGATGTTGGACTGAATATCCCGACACTGCCGCAGCCCGGATATTTAGTATACGGGCATAGAGACTCTTCCAATACTGTCTGGGGGCCTACGTTAGATAACCGTCAAACAGACAATGAAAATACAATATATACAAGACCCCGCTGGAGCACGGAATGATCGTTAGAAATGACCACAGGCCCGCGGCTGCACACGGGATTCCACAGTGGAAATCCCTGTCGTTCACGCATTATTAAGAAGGCAGCGACAGTTTTGGAATTGAAGGATGAAGGAGGGTTAGGCTGGGGGGGCCCTGGCTATATGGCGCGTACAGGTAGTGAACGAGCAGGAGCGGTTTTCCTGGGTATAGTGGACAAACTGCTGCTCAGGGGGAGGAATCAGCTGGAAGTGAAGTGGTACGAAATCAACCTGTAGATGATGGGACTTATGGACATCGGCATCGTAAGATGACGGATCGGTTGCCTCGATGTGGGGGCGCAGATCGTCATAGACGGAGTAATCCCCGCCAGCCCTCATCAACAGAACGATGAGGAGCAGCAATATTCTTAGTACAGATGGGATGACGGCCTTGCTTTTCATTCGATTTCCTGCATGTGAAACATGCTCACTACGGGGATCAGACGGTACATCCTCATGCGCCTGATACGGAAACTCTGCAGACTGAATTACCTTCGCCGTTCCTAGTCGGCACAGAGGAGTCACATTCTCATTAAAGCAGTTTCTGTGCCAACCCCTTGATTCAATGGCAGATTCGTAACAATATAATTACAATCCTCTTGCATAGTATCACAGTCGTGCGCAAATGGAAGAGCTCGTATATCGTTTCATCGGAGTGCCACTCGCCGGCATTACATCACATTCCTTACACCTCAGAACCGCACATTCAGCCAATTACCCGACATTGCAAATCACTAACCGTCTTTTCACCATATGCGACAAATAATCCTTTCGAACGGATGCACAGCATCATTAAACCGGATATGCAATGGCCATCGCCTTACGCAGCACATTACGCGCCACTGCTCTTGTCTGTTGCATGAAAGCATCGGCTGCCGTACAATGAGCCGGGACGTCAGATATAGGATGTCCCGTGTGAGTCGGGCGTCGTCCAACTGCAGAATTTGGTTAAATCACATTACTTATATATATTTTTACACTTTTTTTGCACATCATGGACACACACGAGGTAAAAGGAACACATTTCGTCATGGTTAAATGTCCCTCAAAGCTTGCGTCGTTCTCAAAGATAAAATGGATCGCGGCCGTTGCCCTGACCGTTATTGCGCTGCCATTGCTGCTGATTTTTTGCGCATCACATCTCGATTTTTCATCCGATTTTGAGGGTATTTATATCCTCCGCTGCGATCGCGGCCTTTTGTTCGATATCAAGAACGACCTCATGCTCGGCGAGGAAAACAGGCTGCTGGCAAAGATCGAGTTCGCCCCACTGTACAATTTCTTTCAAGGTGGGAACAGGCGCCCGTCAGGTGCGCCCCATCTCAATTATAGCTGGAACAACAGACTCGGCAGCGGTTACATATTCAACTATTTCGGCGACGGGAAACAGCTATTGACCTGTTTCAGCAGATTCCGCGACAGCCAGGGAAAAATACCGAAAGGTCTCTTCGTCGGAGGCGGTCTGCCCTATTCAAATCATGACGATATCGATCTTACCATGAGCGCTACCGGCATGGCCCACTTCGACGGCAAGGTATGGCACCACCTCTGGTGCAACGTCAATGAGACGATCGCCTCGTCGCCCGAAGACAAGCATGACCCTTCTACTTGGAAGTTCCTCGGAAGCAAGGTGATCTTTGCCAACGATACAAAGCTGATCATAAGAAGCAGCCATGAACTCCCCTTCTGTAACACCACGTTCCACATCGACAGGTATGCTATTTTTCGTGCGGGCGAGACCTATTTCACCCTGTTGATCAAGATCACCAACATGGGAATGTATCCAGCCACTTATTTTTACGTTTACGGCGATGAACCATGGGTCGGAGAGTTCGGTTCCTCTGCCGGCAACGTAGGATGGGTCAAGGACAGGCTGTATTACTATGAGGGGATGGTGGATCCGCGGAAATATTCCTATGCGGGCATGTACGATATAGGCAACCCCGTTATCCTGGGAGAGAAGAGGAAATTTACCGGCGTAGCGAACTTTATCGAATGGATGGGTGAACTGACACCCGACCTCGTATATTTTTCCAACAAGGAAGGGGAATTTGCCGAAGAAAAGGAAAGGGTGCCGCTCTACAGCAAGGACAATCGGGTCATTTTCCTGCAATGGGGGCCGCGCCGCCTGCTTCCGGGCCGCTATGAATACATGATTCTGGCGATCGGCATGGCAGGCAACGAACCAAAATCAGGCTTCCCTGTAAAGCCCGTGGTAACGTTGAATCCCGGTGACCGAGACATCATCCTGAGTGCGGAGAAATAATTCGTACAGAACGAACCCTAAGGTATCGGGGCGATTGCATGCGGCACGTCGCCCTCTTGTCCCTTGATCGTCTTAAGCAGCGCCTTAACCTCCGGAGGCATCTCCTTACCATCCTTCATCATTGCGCGCATCTGTCCTGCAAGATAGGAATTATTAACCAGAATATCGAATACAGACAGCATGAACTCCCGCTTCCACGGTGTAAGCTGGTCCAGTGTCCGGAACTTATGCATGTAGAACTTCTGCGCCGCCTTCCCCAGCTCCCGTTCCAATTCCTCGATACTCATATTGGATGGCTTGATGACCGGTTCCACAAGGTTGTACTTACGATAGTCCTTTGTGGCCACATATTTCTCAAGCTGCGGATAGAGCTCAGCATAGGGCCAGGGAGCAATGGCAAGGAAGAACGCCATATCCGGGTTGTAGTGCTTGGCAAGCTCGATGGTGGCAGCTATCGACTCGGGTGTATCCTCGGGCATGCCCAGGACGAAAGATGTCTCGGATACGATGTCCGCGTTATTGATGAGGTCAATGGCCTGCTTTGATTGCTCGACCTTCGTGTCCTTTTTAAACAAGTCAAGGGTCTCCTGGGAGCCGGCCTCCACCCCCACATAGATATGTTCCACCCCGGCTTCACGGTATTTGCCCATAATGTCCGCATCCCGCAGAATATCATCGACCCTGGTCTCCATGAGAAGCTTGACGCCGACCTTGCGCTCGATCATCAAATCGAGAATCCGTATCCAGCGCTCCCGATCAAAAGTGGGGATCTCATCGGCAAGCATCGCCACCTCAACCCCGTATTTCTTGTTGAGCATCTCCAGTTCGCTGACAAAGTTTTCCGCACTTCTGGCCCGCCAGGTCTGTGCCCAAAAAAGCTGCTGGGAACAGAATGAGCATTTCTGCTGGCAGCCACGCGAAGATGAAACGATGGCCAGCCGGGCGTTGTTCTTGGCCCGGTAGGTGTAGATCGACCACTCAACCAGGTCCCACGCAGCAGGAAGAGCATCCAGATCCTGGATATAGGGCGCCTTGGGCGTTGCCAGAACGCGACCGTTTCGAAAAAAGGCCAGGCCTGGTAACTCCGCCGGA
Organism: Geobacter sp.; assembly: GCA_027356255.1. Taxonomy (GTDB): domain Bacteria; phylum Desulfobacterota; class Desulfuromonadia; order Geobacterales; family Geobacteraceae; genus Geotalea. The sequence goes on from DAIEGL010000169.1 coordinate 12,307, forward strand.
TCACCGCCACCATTGAGACAATTCAGAAGGGCCGGCAAGGTCGCTTCCCCCTCTCCGCGCACGATGAAATCGACCGTCTCATGACTGTCGTTTAGCAGTTCCTCATAGCAGAAGGTGGCATGAACATTACCGATCACCGTTATAATCTCTGGATTGATCTCTTTAGCCAACCGTGTGAGTTCCACAGCATGAACAATCGAAGCGGTATACGCAGTCGTTGCAATCACATCGGGCTTGAAAGCCTCAATCCTCTTTTGTATCTCCGGCCATTTGTGCCAGAGTGACATGGCGTCATAATAGTCAACCTCATAACCCGCCGCCCGAAGTGAACCGGCTATATAGACAAAACCGACGTTCAACCAGGTACCGGCAGACTCGACAACGCCCGAGTGGTAAGGGGGAGTAATGAGCGCAACTTTTTTGATCTTCATGAACGGCTCCATTTGCATGCAAGACAATAAATACAGTCAACAAAGATCGAAGCGGACAGCTCAACCGCTCGA
>DAIEGL010000218.1 GCA_027356255.1 Geobacter sp.
GTGGCGGAACTGGTGCTGGACGTGCTTTCCGTTGATTACCATGAGACCATCATGGCTGCTGCCGGGCATCAGGCGGAAGATGTCCTGGCGAAGGTGGTGAAGGAACAGAAGGGCAAATATATCGTCGTGGTCGAGGGCTCCATACCGCTCAAGGATGACGGAGTCTACTGCTGCATCGGGGGGAGAAGCGCCGTGGATATAGCCCGCGAAGTCTGCGGCAACGCCTTCGCCACGATCGCCGTCGGCTCCTGCGCCTCCTTCGGCGGGATCCCGGCTGCGGCCCCCAATCCGACCGGCGCGGTCGGCGTCAAGGATGCGGTGCCTGGAGCCACCGTCCTGAACCTCCCCGGCTGCCCCCTCAATGCCGACAATCTTACCGCCACGGTCGTCCACTATCTGACTTTCAACAAGCTCCCGGCGGTAGACAGCCTGGGACGCCCCCTGTTTTCCTACGGCAAGAGAATCCATGATGCATGCGAGCGCCGTCCCCATTTTGACGCAGGGCAGTATGTGGAGGCTTGGGGGGACGCCGGCCATCGCAACGGCTTCTGTCTCTACCGGATGGGGTGCAAGGGACCGGCGACTTGGCACAACTGCCCGACCCAGAGATACAACGGAAAGACCAGCTGGCCGGTGGGGGCGGGACACGGCTGCGTCGGCTGCTCGGAACCGGTCTTCTGGGACAGCATGACACCATTTTACAAGAGACTCCCCCATGTGCCCGGATTCGGCATCGAATACACCGCCGACAAAATCGGCGCCGGCCTGTTCGTCGGGGCTGCCGCGGCCTTCTTTGCCCACGGCGTCGTCAAGGCGTTCCGCCATGAGATAGAGCCGTCCGAGCAGGATAGGAAGGAGGGGGGAAAATAAATGGCCAAGCTCGTCATAGATCCGATAACCAGAATTGAAGGTCATCTGCGCATCGAGGCCGAGGTGAGTAATGGAAAGGTCGCCGATGCCTGGAGCAGCAGCACCATGTTCCGCGGGATAGAGAACATCCTCAAGGGGCGCGATCCGCGTGATGCCTGGGTATTCACCCAGCGGTTCTGCGGCGTCTGCACCACGGTGCACGCCATCGCCTCGATCCGCACGGTGGAAAACGCCCTGGGAATAAAGGCGCCCGCCAATGCCGAACTGATCAGGAACATCGTCATCGGTATCCAGAATGTCCAGGACCATGTGATCCACTTCTATCACCTGCACGCCCTGGACTGGGTCGATATCACCTCCGGGCTCAAGGCGGACCCGGCCAGAACCGCGGCCCTGGCGGCCTCCATTTCCGACTGGCCGCTCAACTCCCCCACCTATTTCAAGTCGATGCAGGACAGGCTGAAGGCCTTCGTCGGCCGCGGCAGGCTTGGTCCGTTTGCCAATGCCTACTGGGGGCATCCCGCCTACCGCCTCCCGCCTGAAGCGAACCTGATGGCTACCGCCCATTACCTGGAAGCGCTCGAATGGCAGAAGGACATCATAAAGATTCACGCCATTCTCGGCAGCAAGAACCCCCATCCCCAGACTTTCCTCGTCGGTGGCATGGCGATAGCGCTCGATCCCAATTCACAGTCCGCGTTAAACGATGCGAAGATCGCAGAAATCAGGGAGCTCCTGACAAAAACGCGGGAGTTCGTGGAGAAGGTCTATATACCCGACCTCCTGGCGGTGGCGTCGTTTTACAAGGAATGGGCCGGTATCGGCGCCGGTGTCGGCAATTATCTCAGCTACGGCGAGTTCCCCCGTGATAACAGCGGCAAGCGGGAAAAGCTCTGGCTGCCGCAGGGGATCATCATCGGCAGGGACCTGACGAAGGTTCACCCGGTTGACCACAAGAAGATAGCCGAATATGTGGACCACTCCTGGTATGATTACTCGGCCGGCCAGGGTAAGGGACTGCACCCGTGGGACGGCGAGACGGAGCAGAACTATAGCGGCCCCAAGCCGCCCTACGAGTTTCTCGACACGAACCGTAAATATTCATGGGTCAAGGCACCGCGCTACGAGGAAAGGCCCATGGAGGTGGGGCCGCTGGCAAGGATGCTCGTTGCCTACGCGTCAGGGCACTCCCAGGTGAAAAAGGCCGTGGACGGCGTGCTGGCCAAGCTGAATGTGGGGCCTGATGCCCTTTTCTCTACCCTGGGAAGGACCGCGGCCCGAGGCATTGAGACACTGGTCATTGCCGAAGAGTTGCCCCAATGGCTTGACCAGCTGGTATCGAACATTGCCGGCGGCGATCTCTCCATTCATAACGGCGAAAAGTGGGACCCCGCCCACTGGCCCGCGGAAGCATCCGGTTACGGTATGCATGAGGCTCCTCGGGGTGCCCTGGGGCACTGGATAAGGATCCGGGACCAGAAAATACTCAATTACCAGGCGGTGGTCCCGAGCACCTGGAACGCTTCCCCCCGCGATGCCAGGGGAGCGCGCGGCCCCTATGAGGAGGCTCTGGTCGGAACGCCGCTGGCGGACCCGCAGAAGCCTTTGGAGATACTGCGCACCGTGCATTCGTTCGACCCGTGCCTGGCCTGCGCAGTACACCTGGTCGATATGAGGCATAACGAACTGTTGCGGATCGACGTGACATAGGAGGCGAGCCATGCACGGTCCCGTATGTCAGTACAAACGCTATATCTGGCAGTTGCCGGTCAGGATCACCCACTGGGTGAATGTCGTGGCCATCGTCGTCCTTGCGGCGACCGGCCTGTATATCGGTTCGCCGAAAACCCTGGCCCTCACCCCTTCCGGCTACATCATGGGGTGGGTGCGCTTCGTCCATTTCGCAACCGGTTACGCCTTTGCCGTCAGCGTGGCGAGCCGCTTCTACTGGGCATTCGCCGGCAACAAGTATGCAAGCTGGAAGGCATATTTCCCCGCATTTACCGCCGAAGGGCGCAGGCACATGAAGGAGATGTTCCGCTACTACTTCTTCCTCACCAGGGATGTGCCGGAAACCGAGGGGCATAATCCGCTGGCCGCCACGGCCTATGCCGGTATCCACTTCCTCTACCTGGTGATGATCGTCACCGGCTTTGCACTCTACTCCGAGTATGCCCCCCATTCGATCATGCACAAGTCCCTGGGGTGGATGTTCGCCCTTGCCAGCAACCAGCAGATACGGCTGATCCACCACGGGATCATGTGGCTGATCCTGGCCTTTGTCTGCAATCATGTTTACAGCGCCTGGCTGATGGATGCCAAGGAGCATGGCGGGGAGATCTCCAGCATCTTCAGCGGCTACAAGTTCATGCTGGATAAGGAGAAATAGACCCTGCACATTCTACTTTTGGGTATAGGCAATCTGGTCATGTCTGATGATGGCGTCGGGGTGAGGGTCGTGCAGCGGATCAGGGAAGAGTATCGTCTTTCGCCGGAGGTGGCGGTCGTTGACGGCGGTACCCTCGGTCTTGATCTCCTGCCGCTGCTGGAAGGGGTGGACAAGCTCCTGGTCGTGGACGCCGTGGAGACGGGTGGGGTTCCCGGCACTATTGTCCGGCACAGCGGGGATGAAATCCCCCTCGTCATGAAAACGAAGCTTTCCCCTCATCAGATGGGGCTCCAGGACCTCCTGCTGGTGGCGGAGCTGCAGGGTGGGCTTCCCGGGGAGATGGTCCTGTTGGGCATGCAGCCGGGAGAAACGGGGCTGTGCCTGGAACTGACCCCCCATGTCCGGGCGGGGGTTGAAGCGCTTGTGCGCGCGACGCTGGATCAACTGGGAAAATGGGGGGTGACGAGCGAACCTTGCCGGGTTACAGGGTGAAGTAGATGGTCGCTCCCACTCCGACCGCACCTTCGGCCCAGACCCGTCCCCCATGGCGTTGAATGATGCGCTGCACGGTGGCCAGGCCGATGCCGTGCCCCTTGAATTCGCCCGCGCCCGGGAGGCGACAGAAGGGGGTAAACATCTTTTCGGCGTAGGCCATGTCAAATCCGGCTCCGTTGTCGCGTACGAAATAGATGGAATTGTCGCCGGACCCTTTCACGCCGAACTCGATTACCGGGTTTTCCGTCTTTCCCGAATACTTCCAGGCATTGCCGAGAAGGTTCTCCAGAACGACCTGCATGAGCTTACGGTCAGCAACGGCCGTCACTTCTTTGGCGATGACGCATTCCACCCGCCGCTCAGGTTCCTTCAACTGAAGTTCCGCTGCTATCACCTCTGCAATAAGGCCAAGGTCGATCTGCTCCTTTGTGATCTCGTTACGCGACAGACGGGAGAAATTCAACAGGGTGCTGATGAGCTGGTCCATGCGTTCGGTTTCTCCGAAAATATTCCGCATGTAGCCCAGGCATTGTTCATCGAGCCCTTCTCCGCAGCATGCCTGGAGTATCTGGCTGTAACTGCTGATGTTGGTCAACGGAGCGCGGAGGTCATGGGAAACCGTGTAACTGAACGCTTCCAGCTCCTGATTGGCGAGTTCGAGCTCGAACGCGCGGCTGGTCAGGTCGGTGTTCAGTATTTCGATCTCTCCGGCAATCCGTTTCCGTTCGGTCATGTCGTTAACCATGCTGAGCAGCAGCTGTTCCCCGTTTATCTCGATGGTCGTGGCCGAGTATAGCGCCCAGATTGCATTGCCATCCCTGTCTTTGAAGTTGAATTCGAGATTGCGGACCTCCCCCCGCTCCATGAGCATTTGAACCATCTTGGTACGATCTGCCGGGTATGCCCAGATGTCGAGTTCGATCGACGTGCGGCCAATCACCTCTTCGTGCCGGCGTTTGAGCAGCCGCTCGAAGGCCTCGTTGACTTCGACGTATCGGCCGTCTTCCTGGGATGATATGGTCAGCACCATCGGCGAAGTGCGGAACGCCTTGGAGAATTTTTCTTCGCTCTCTTTCAGCTCCCTGAACAGCGTGTTGTAGGGGGCGACCAGCCCGGTTGCGATCATTGCCCTGTAAACAAGATAGAAACCGATTACCCGGGAAAAGTGTCCCAAAAGGCTGCCCGTGCCGTAGCCGTCTGCATAGAGTGCGAAGGCCAGTCTGGCGGCGATGAACATGACGATCGACGAGGAGAGCAGCAAGAAGATGTTTCCGTCGAACGCCCGGCGTTTCATTATGAGGACGACCAAGGCGGCGACGAACAGGAGCGAAATCGCGTATTCACTGGCTTTGGCGAAGGGGGTGGGCCCGATCCCCCCTATAAAGCAGTCAGGGAACGTTGGCCAGACAAAAATGGAGGCAAGGGCCAGGGAGACAACTGCGGTATAGCAGGAAACGAGCAAGCCCGGTTTCAGCTTGCGCTTGAGGCAGAACGGGGCGAGCAGAAGCGAAACGCTATGCAGGTAGCGGGCGGAGACCCTTAGCTGGCTTGCCAGGTTGGCGTCCGGATTCTGGAACACACCCATGTTCTTGGAGGAGAGGGCATGGAGGAGATCGATTGCCGCGACAAAGAGAGAGGCGATACCGATGAAGAGGAGGTAATTGTTGTTCAGGAAACGCCGGGTGTTCCAGGCGATCACGAATATGCCGCATGCGATTACGACGGAAAAGATTTCTACTAGGGTATGAAACTGGAGGTGGCTATGCAGGTTTGCCAGGTACAGGCCGAGCAGAAACGCAACCCCCAGCAGGAGGCTTCCGTAATCGCTGAACAGAGTAGGGTTATGGGGGTATTTTTTGCCGGACTGTCCCATGGTGACGCCCCGTTGGTTTTTGATGGCGGTCGCTGCGTATACAATAAGCAACAAAATGGAATGATTTGTCAAGGTATTAACGGAGGGGAAAATGAGCCGTAGAAACTGCTGCCGAGGGGGGGTGCCCGTCAGCGCCCGCTACGCATGATACAGAGGAGAAACAGTATCGAAACCTTTTGCTTTCAGGCCGGACGAAAACGGCATCGGGGCTGGACGCGGGGCTTGTATGCAATTTTGCGGCGGCTTTCAGTGAACCGTCGGATTTTTCCAGGCCTTGTTCGGCCATTTCATGTTGGAAAGGAGTGCGGTCATTTCGGCCGCCGGGAGAGGCTTGCTGAAAAAATAACCCTGCATTTCCGGGCAGTTGAGGTCGTCGAGCAGCTTCATCTGTTCAAGGGTCTCGACCCCTTCTGCGATGACGTTGAGCCTGAGGCTCTGCGCCATGGTGATGACGGCAACGGCAATGGCCTCGTCGTCGGTGTTGGTATTTATGTCGTTGACAAAGGAGCGGTCGATTTTCAGGGTCTGGATGGGGAGCTTCTTTATATAGGAGAGGGACGAGTAACCCGTACCGAAGTCGTCTATGGAGATATGTATTCCCAGGCTGCTCAATCTGTTCAGCGTCTGTATGGTCTTGTCCACGTTCTGCAGCATGATGTTCTCGGTCACTTCCAGCTCGAGCCAGCATGGGGCGAGATCCGCGTCACCCAATATCTGCTCGACCATGTCCGCCAGTTTCGGCTGCTGGAACTGGCGCGGCGAAAAGTTCACGGCGACGCGCATGGGGGGATAGTTCAGCAGCTGCCACGTTTTGTTCTGGGCGCAGGCGGTGCGAAGCACCCATTCGCCCAGGGGAACGATCAGGCCGGTGTCCTCGGCCAGCGGGATGAACTGTTTCGGCTGGACAAGCCCCAGTTCCGGGTTCTCCCAGCGGACGAGCGCTTCGAGACAGACGATTTTGCCGGTCTTGATGTTGACCTTCGGCTGGTAATAGAGGGAAAACTCCTCCCGCTGCAGGGCTTTGCGGAGGCTGTTCTCCATGGTCAGCCTGTGGAACGCCTGTTCGTCCATGGAAGAGGTGTAAAGGTGATATCTGCTCCGGCCTTGCTCCTTGGCGCGGTACATGGCCATGTCGGCGTTTTTTATCAGGGTCTCCGTGTCGCTGCCGTCGTTGGGGTAGATGCTGATGCCGATGCAGGTACTTATGAAGAGCTCGCCGTCCGGGAGGACAAAGACCCGGGTGAAGGCGTCGATGATCTTCTGGGCGACCCTTACCGCCTCCTGCACATCGTCGATGTCGGGGAGGAGAATGATGAATTCGTCTCCGCCGCGCCGGGCAACGGTATCCAGGTCGCGGCGGCAGCATTCCTTGAGCCTTTGGGCTGCGGCCTGGAGCAGCTGGTCCCCCACGGTATGGCCGAGTGTGTCGTTGATATCCTTGAATCGGTCGAGGTCCAGGAAAAGCACGGCAAGCGGCCGGCTGTGCCGATGGGCCTGCGCCAGGGCCAGATGCATGAGCTCGTTGAAGAGGAGGCGATTGGGGAGACCCGTGAGGGTATCGTAGTACGCCATCTGCTTTATTGTTTCTTCCGCCCGTTTCCGCTCGGTTATGTCTTCCTGAAAGGCGATGAAGTGGGTGATCTGTTCGTCTCCATTGGTGATCGGCGAGATGGAGGCTGAAACCCATAAGAGTTCGCCGTTTTTTTTCCGGTTGTGAAACTCGCCCCGCCACTCCCCGCCGCCGCTTACGATTTCCCATAGCTTGCGGTACTCATCCGGCGCCGTTTCACCCGACTTCAGGATCTGCGGCTTTTTGCCGATCGCTTCCTCGAAGGTATATCCGGTCAACTGTGTGAACCGGGGATTCACATACTCAATGGTGCCGGAAGTGTCGGTAATGATGATGGCCACCGGGCTCTGCTCCACGGCGCGGGACAACTTGCGGATGAATTTTTCCTGTTCCCGGAGCTGCCGTTCCCACTTGATGCTTGTCATGCACTGCTCGATCACCGCCTGGAGCTTGGCGTGGTTGAGCGGTTTCAGCACGTAGTGGTTGATGCCTATGTCGATTGCATCCAGGATGTGGCCGGTGTCATTGTGTGCGGAAATGACGATGATCTTGGCCTCTTTGTTCAGCAGCTTGATCTCCTTCGCCATTCTGACGCCGTCCATGACCGGCATATTCATGTCGGTCAGGATGATGTCCGGTGCATGGGCCTTAAACTGCTCCAGCCCTTCCTGCCCGTTGCACGCCTGCAACAAGGTCGCATCGGGGAACTTCGTAGTTATCACCAGCGAAATCAGCTCCCTGGTTGTGCGATCATCTTCCACGTACAAAATTGTGGGAGCGGTCGTCACGCGATCCGTTATGTTCATGTAATATAAACCTGTAGCCCAAGTAGGGGCGAAATAAACATGATGTCAGCCGTGGCTGATCTCAGTCAATTAAATCAGATTTGTTGCCGTAGTCAATCGGACCCGATAGCGGGCAATCGACCGTTCCCGCCGTTTGCCGGCCGGCGCGCCACGGCTTGCATTCGGTCCGTACCATGCTAACCTAATCGTAAATATATTGTTTTGCGAGGTGGGAGATATGAAAGAGTCCACGCATGTAGATGTCTGCCAAAGAACGGAGCATAAGGACGAGAGGGTGAAGCTGAAAAATAAAAAGACGGGCGAGATCGGGCTTACCTTCGGCTGCACCACCGAAGGGGGAACGATTCAGGTGGAGTTGCCGGACGGCACCATGGACAGCTGGACCCCGGATGAATGCGAAGAAGTCTGAACGGTGGCCTGACGGGGTGATCAATCCTTCGAATAGAGCACTGCTACCGCCTTGGCCCGCCGCGGGCCGGTGGAGACATACCCATGCGGCTCTGAAGAGTCGTAATAGATGCTGTCGCCCGGCTGAAGGGTCATGATTTCCCGGCCGTAGTGAAATTCCAGTTCGCCTTCCAGCAGATAAATGAACTCGACCCCGTCGTGGCTGTAGAAGCGGCTGTCGTCCCATGCGCTCTCCTCGAACTCCACGAGAAACGGTTCGATCTGCTTGTGGCGGATGCCGGGGGCGAGCGGCCGGTAAAGATACCCCTGGACAACGTCGCTACCTGCCCGGCGCTTGCTTGCAGGCCCGCTGCCGCCGCGGGTCAGGACGAATTTCTGCCGGTCGCCCTCTTCCTCGAAGAAATAATGGATGCCCACCTTCAGTCCCTTGGCAATCTTGAGCAGCGTCGATATGGGAGGGGTGACCTGATCGTTTTCGATCTGCGACAACAGCGGTTTGGACAGGCCTGTCAGCTCGGCGAGTTCCTGCAGGGTGAGCCTTCTTTCCTGCCTCAGTTTTCTGGCCTTTTCCCCCAACTTCAGTTCCCGAATTTCAGATTTTATTTCTTTCATGGCCGTCTCCCTTCTTCGGGTTATATGCAAAACAATGTGGCGCGTCAAGGGGTTATTTTCACCAGGCGCGGTTCGAGCCTGACCCGGTTCCGGGCAGACCCGAAACAGGTGTTTCCACTTGGGAAAACCGGTTTCTGATGGCGAGTCACCCTTGATGAAATCCGTTGACACAAGGGCGGATTTTGGCTAACCTTGCAACGGTTTAAATTGCTTAAACAGGCATAGTGCGGAGTCCTTAAACAGGCATAGTGCGGAGTCCTATCGATGAAAATTCGTGCCGTCATACTTTTGCTGCTGCTGACTACTCTTTTTTCGGCTTGCAAGAAGAAGGAGGAAGCCTACTTCTATGAATCAAGCCGCAAAGGGACTGCCGAAGCCCCGGTAAAAGAGGTTCCCAAGGACACCCTCGCCGCCCAGCAGGCGTTCACCAACGTGGTGAAGGCGGTAAACCCGGCGGTGGTCAATATTTCCACGGTGAGCAAGAAAAAGCTGGTGCAGCCGTTATTCGAGATGTCCCCCCTCTTTGACGATTTCTTCGGCGGTAGGGGGGAGCAGCCCCAGTACCGCCGCGAGAACAGCCTGGGTTCCGGTTTTATCATCAACAGGGACGGTTACATCATCACCAACGACCATGTGGTGCGGGATGCGGAGAGCATCCAGGTGAAACTTTCCAACGAAAACGTGTACAGCGGCAAGGTGGTGGGGAGCGACCCCAAGACCGACATCGCCGTGATCAAGATCAACGCCAAGGAACAACTCCCCGTGGCGGTGCTGGGTGATTCGGACAAGCTTCAGGTCGGGCAGTGGGCCATTGCCATCGGCAACCCTTTCGGTCTCGACAGGACCGTCACAGTCGGGGTAGTGTCTGCGACCGGACGCTCCAATATGGGGATCGAAACCTACGAGAACTTCATCCAGACGGACGCCTCCATCAATCCTGGGAATTCCGGCGGGCCGCTTCTGAACGTTTACGGCGAGGTAATCGGCATCAATACCGCCATTGTGGCGGCAGGCCAGGGGATAGGGTTTGCCATTCCCATAAACATGGCGAAGCGGATCGTGCCCCAGCTGATTAAAAAGGGGAATGTGAGCCGCAGTTGGCTGGGCGTTTCCATCCAGCCGGTGACCGAGGAGATCGCCCAGTCCTTCGGCCTGAAACGGGCGCAAGGCGCCCTGGTGAGCGATATAATGGAAGGGAGCCCGGCGGCAAAGGCCGGCCTCATGCAGGGGGACGTCATAACCCGCCTGGCCGGCAAAGAGATAAAGTCCGTGCAAGAGCTCCAGTTGCTGGTAGCTGACATGCCGGTCGGCTCTCCGGTGGATATAGAGGTTTTCCGGGACGGCCATACGAAAAAGTTTTCGATCGTGCCAGTCTCCGCTGACAGCGCCGCCGCTGCGAAACCCAAGTCGTCCGAGGCTGAAACGACATGGGTCGGATTGTCGGTGGAGGAACTCCCCCGTGACATGCGCCAGAAGGGGCTGCATGGGGTCGTTGTGACGAGCGTCGAGCCGGGAAGCCTTGCCGCCGACAGCGGCATCCAGCGGGGGGATGTGGTTGTTTCCGCCAACCAGAGAAAAATCAACAGCGTGAGCGACTATGCAAAGGCCATGAAAGACGCTGAAAGGAAAGGGTCGGTGGCGCTGCTGGTAAGGCGCGGGAATGCAAGCATCTATTTTGCTATCAGAATAAGGTAGCATCTGCAGCGGAACTTGGTTACATTACAACAAACAAAACCAGCAGCCAGGGGAAACCATGAGCCTCATAGAAAATCCCGATCAGGCAAGGCGGCTCGCCAGGGCCATCATATCCGACGTTGCCATATACAACCGTGAGAAGGTGGAGCAGGGGATCAAGAACGACAACATCTTCGACGTCCTCTCCGAAGAGCTCGACGAGGGGCGGCAGCATTTCAACACCAGGGTGAACCCCGAACTCGCCCGATCCAACATGTTTGAGATAGCCGTGGTGGATGTCCTCATCAAGCGGGCAGGCAAGATCGAATCTCCCATCTGGTAAGCGTAGGTTCCCAACCGGACATGCCGAGGCGCGATTTATCAAATCGCGCCTTCGTCGTTTTTAACAAGGTGCTCTCACGTGGAAAACGTTGAATTGATTTTTTCCGAAAATTCGGAGCCGGAAAGGCTCGACAGCTTTGTCGCCCGCTGTGTGGACGGCATGACCCGCGCAACGGCCCAGCGGTTGATCGAGGCGGGACAGATAACGGTCGATGGCCGTCCACAGAAGCCCTCGCTGAAGCTGAAGGGGGGGGAACGCCTGACGGTGACGATACCGCCGCCTGTTGCGGCAGCGCCCGCGGCCGAGGCCATCCCCCTTGAGATACTGTTCGAGGACCGCCATCTGGTGGTGGTCAACAAGCCGGCCGGCATGGTCGTGCACCCGGGGGCGGGAAACGGCAGCGGCACGCTGGTCAATGCCCTGCTCGGACACTGCACGGACCTTTCCGGCATCGGCGGCGAACTTCGCCCCGGCATTGTCCACCGCATCGACAAGGACACCTCAGGCGTTCTCGTGGTGGCCAAGAGCGATGCAGCCCACCAGTCGCTGTCCGACCAGTTCAAGGTGCACTCCATCAAGCGGGTATACCTGGCGCTCGTCTACGGCTCACCGAAAGAGGACAAGGGACGGCTGGAATCGGCCATCGGCCGTCACCCGGTTGACAGGAAGCGGATGTCGGGCAAGGCGAAACACGGCAAACATGCGGTCACCCATTGGCGGGTGGTCGGCCGCTACAGCGGGATCACCCTCCTGCGCCTCATGCTGGAGACCGGCCGCACCCACCAGATCCGCGTCCATCTTTCCGAAGCGGGGCATCCCCTGGTCGGGGACGATGTTTACGGCGGCGGTGGCCGGCTGGCAAACGTTTCGGATACCGTGCTCCGCAAGCTGATCAAGGCACTGGGGCGCCAGGCGCTGCACGCCAAGACCCTGGGCTTCATCCATCCGGGTACCGGGGAATACCTGGAGTTCGATACGGAACTCCCTGAGGACATGGCGAGGATCGTCGCGCACCTGGATAGTACGGTAGAAAGCGCATAAATACCGCCTTTGCGGTTCAATGCTTCCGAAGGCAGGAAAATTCATCAAGAGGTAGCGATATGGAAATGAAAAAAGCCGGCAAGGTCCAATACCTGGAACCGCAGGTGCTTGCCAGAAGCGGCGCGGCCGTGATGGGTTTCACCACTCGACACGAGGGGGTTTCGCGTCCTCCCTACAATTCGCTCAACTTGGGGGCCAACACGTTCGATTCTCCCCACAACGTGGAGGGGAACAGGAGCGTGCTGACACGTGTCTTCGGCGCGGCGCTGGAACGGCTTGTAACCGTCAAGCAGGTGCATGGCACGGACCTCCTGGTCATAGACTCCCCCAACCCGGATTATACCCATTTCCACAATCTGGAGTGCGACGGCATCATCACCAACCAGCCTGGAATCATGATCGGCGTCGGTGTGGCGGACTGCGTTCCCCTGCTCCTGCTTGACCCGGTAAAACGGGTCGTGGCCGCGCTCCATGCGGGGTGGAAGGGGACTGCCGGGGAGATCGGCAAGAAGGGAGTTGAGGCCCTTGTGCAGATTTTCGGATCCGCCCCCGGAGATGTCCTCGCTGCGGTCGGCCCTGCCATTGGCCCTTGCTGCTACGAGGTGGATGCTCCGGTAATGGAGGCGTTCAGGAAGGGGGCTTCCGGCTGGGACCTCTGCGCCGTTCCGCGGGGCGAAGGAAGATGGGGGCTCGACCTGGCTGTTGCCAACCGCCGCCAGCTGGCCGAATCCGGGCTCTCGGAGGGGAACATCGTCGTTGCGGACCAGTGCGTGAGCTGCAATCAGGAGCTCTTCTTCTCCTACCGGCGCGACAAGGGCGATACGGGAAGGCAGATGGGGTTCATCATGCTTAACGAGTCCTGAAAGCAAGTTCCCGGAGCTGTTGGATGAGGATGGCTCAGCCAATAAACTATGGCCAATCTGCCCTTCTTCTGCTATAAACGCTTGGTGAAATTGCAGATGACATACCTTCGGGAGGATAAACAATGCGGACGTTTTTCAGATTTGCCCTTCTTTTTATTGTGTCCATCATCAGCTTCGGCTGCGCCCAGAATTTTTACAATGTTCCCAGGGAAACCTACCAGAAGAAGGTGAGAACGCTGGGGGTCGCACCGTTCTTCGTCGATGGCGATTCGGACATAAAGCATCCGGAAAAGGATGCGCTCGTCGCCCTTCTCAGGGATGCGAACCGGAAGACTGAGAAGGAACTGGTCGCCCAGCTGAAGGATACCGGCGCCTACTTCTCCGTTCGCCTGCTCGATGATGATGCCGGCCAGTTGTTTGCGACCCTTTTCTCCCGGCGGGAGAAACGTGACGACGCCGGGATTATCTACAACAAGTATTTCTTCAAGCCTGAAGAGATCCGGAACATCATCTCGAAGAACGACGTCGATGCAGTCATGCTGGTCACGCTGAACGGCCTGACCAAGCCGGACAAGGTCTATTCCAGCAACCTCCTCTCCTACCTGGAAAGCGACTACAACTACCTAGCCATCAGCGCCCAGATACTGGATGCGGACGGAAACACGCTGTGGGAGTACCCCAATTTCCGCCAGCGGTCGCTGAACTACCCGATGCTGTTTTCGCTCCAGTATCCGGATTTCGATGAAGCGGCCGCCAACCTGAGTGACCGGGTCGATGTCAAGTTCAAGACCCTCGCCGGGATAGCAAAAGCCTTCGCAAAAACGGAAAAATCACCGGCTCAGGGCAAGGCCCAGGTATCCACTATTTATAACAATATTTTCGAAGACATGGTTTCGATGTTGAAGCCTGAGAAGAATCTGTTTGGCGGGAAGAAGGAAGAGCCCAAGGGCACGAAAGCGCAGGGAGAAACGAAATAAGAGGGCGGAAGCTGTACCGTAATGGGAAAAGAGCCCGCTCCGTAATGGCCGGTGCGGGCTCTGTCTTTATGGGGAGGGCGACGTGCAACGACGCTAGTCGTCGTTTTTGCCCCAGCGCTGGTTCATTCTCCGGTGGTGAACGGAGTTTTCGCTGCTGACCTCATCCAGGATGCGTTCGGCCTCTTCGGAGGTCAGTCCGACGCTCGGGCGCACCCCCATCCAGTGGGTCAAGTCTCCGCTCGGGTTGTCCAACGGCTGCGGAATCGGAGGTCCCGGCTTGAACTTGTCATTGAGGAACAGTGCAGCCTCATACTGGCCGTTTCTCATGACCAGCCTTACTTCGGCAAAGTAATTGTTCTGCAGTCTTTTCATGATGATGATATCTTTGACGATCATGTCTGCCGGTACATCGAATAGTTCTGCCATGGTAGTCGTCCCCCGGTTGCAATTTATATGGCAGAATATCACAGATAAATGTAACAGTTCAAGTGAAGAGTAACGCATGCCGGAGGCGCCGACAGGTATGGTGACGTTCCCTGTGACCGGTTTTTTCCCTTGAATCTGGTCAGTTAGTATTTTATTATGTGCTGTGGTTAATCGATTGTCTCCGGCAAACTGGCGGCTGACCGGGCTGGCCGACGCGACCGGCCGCAGGAAGGTTTTCTGTAATGGCATGGAAAATAGCGGTAGTCCGAAAAAAACTCTTCATTCCTCTTTCGCTGGCAATGAGCGTGTTCCTCGGCGGGTTGATCTTTACCGTCTATCGGCTGCAGTGGGACCATATCAATTCAGAAACGTCGCTGAGGGTCGAAGCATTTCACAGAAATTTTCAGAGTCAGGTGCAGAGTGAAACCGACCTGATCAACGGACTCCTTTCTTTCATCAAGGAAAACAAGGGACTTCAGCGGGACTGGCTGGCCGGCGACCGGGACGCACTACTGCGCGATGCCGCACCAATTTTCAAGGAACTCCGTACCCGCAGCCTGATTACGCATTTTTATTTCATAAAGCTCGACAAGGAATGTTTCCTGCGCGTTCACAAACCTGAGAGCCACGGCGATATCATAGACCGCATAACGATGGACATCGCCGCCCATCTGGGGAGACCTGCCCATGGGATCGAAATGGGGCCGTTCGGCACGGTTGCCCTGCGCGTGGTGCATCCCTGGGTCATTGACGGCAAATTGGCAGGCTACATAGAGCTGGGAGAGGATGTAGAGCAGATCACGGCCCGCATTTCGCGGATCATGAACATAGAGACGGTGTCCGTGGTTGCCAAGAAGTATCTGGACAAGGGGCAGTGGGAGCAGGGACTGCGCATGTCGGGCCGCACGAGTGACTGGGAACGGTTCAAGGATTACGTCATAGTTTCGAGCGATTCGGCAAAGGTCTACCCCGGTCTGGAGCGGGTGCTGGGTTCCAACGGTCAGTTTGTCATATCTGCCGGCGACCGCACCCTGAACGGCGGATTTGATGCTCACATAGATGCCGCAGGCAACAATATCGGCAAGTTCGTTATCTTATCCGACGTCAGCGGAGAGAAAAAAAGCCTCTATGGGCTTCTGCTGAGGCTTGGCGCCTTCACCCTGGTGATCTCAGGGCTGACGCTCGCGTTTTTCGATTGGTACATCAGCCGTATTCACCACAAGCACGCGGAAGCGGAGCGTGCCGCATCGCAGGAGAACGTCCCCCGGTAATCAGAGAGAAACAACATCCCTCGATTGCAAACATCCTTCCGCGAGAAAATCCCCTTACTTTTCCTCCATCCTCCCGAGCAGCCTGAGCAGGCCGTCCAGAACGGTGATCGGGTGCGGCGGGCACCCCGGTATGTAGAGATCGACCGGCAGCAGTCCGTCTACCCCGTTGTGGGCCTCCGGCGAGTCGATGAACGGACCGCCGTTGATGGCGCAGGCACCGCTGGCTATGACGATCTTCGGTTCCGGCACCGCCTCGTAAGTCTTCAGGAGTGCCTCGCGCATGTTCTCCGTCACCGGGCCGGTGACGAATATGCCGTCTGCATGGCGCGGAGATGCGACGAACTGGATGCCGAACCGCCCCAGATCGAACCCCACCGTGGAGAGGACGTTTACGTCTGCTTCGCAGGCGTTGCAGCCGCCGGCGGAGACCTCCCTGAGCTTGAGGGAGCGGCCGAAGAGGGAGCGCATCCTCGCCTCTAGGGCCTGGACCAGCCTCCGCTCGCATCCCGGCGACACGAGCAGGTCCTCGCGTCGATTTGCCGCCAGCTTCTCGTCACAGCTGAAGGCGATGGCCCCTTGTGGGCAGGCCCCCGTACATTCCGTGCAGAACAGGCATTTCCCCATGTCCAGGGATAGCTCTTTGCCGGTCCCTGCCTCAATGGCGCCGAAAGGGCAAGCATCGGCGCAGAGCCGGCACTCCTCCGGGCAGGCATCGGGGTTCAGGAGCGGGTAGCCGCGAAGCAGCTCTGGTAGCACCGCCGGCTCGGCCGGATATTTGATGGTGCGGTGTTTCTGATGGATGCGGGCGAGAATGGCTTTGAACATGGTCAAACCTCGGATTCATTGATGCGGTCATTCTTGAAATTTGCTTTGCCTACCTCAACCCTGTTTGCCTGCCAATGACTCCAATCCGGCGAATGTCACAGATCGAACCCGCAGTAGGAGAGGTTGAAGCTCTTGTTGCAGAGCGGAAAGTCGGAAATCTGCTGGCCGCGCAGGGCCATAGCCAGGCCTGGCCAGTTGTGGAACGACGGGTCGACGATCTTGTAGCGGCTGAAGCGCCCCACCTCGTCGGTTATGGCCACGTGGCAGACCTCTCCCCGCCACCCTTCGGTCAGCGCCACGGCAATGCGCTCTGCCGCCGGAGGGGCGATCTGGGCGCGGTGAGGGCCGCCCGGGAGTTGCCGGAGCTGCTCTTCGACGAAATCGAGGGATTTATCCGCCTCCAGCCATCTGACCAGGGTACGGGCATAGACGTCGCCGCTCTTGGCGGTAACCACCGGTATCTGGCTCATCTGATAGATGCCGTAGGGGAAATCCTGGCGGACATCCATGGCCATGCCGCAGGCGCGGGCCGCCGGGCCGGTGAGGGCTAACTCCGTGGCGGTGCCGATGGAAACGGTGCCGGTATTCTCAAGCCTTCCCATCACCGAAGGGGTGGTCCAGATGAGGTCCACGGCGTTGAAGAGATCGGCCCGACCCGCAGCCAGCCGCTTGAGGAGGTCGTCCGCCTGTTTCAGGCTGCAGTCGAAGCCGGTACCGCCGGGGCGGAGCAGGCCGCGGCTGAAGCGGCTGCCGCAGAGGACGGCGCTCATGTTGAGAAAATCCCCCCTGATCCGGCCGCAGTAGGAAGACGTGGGGAGATAGCCGGTGTCGCCCGCAATGGCGCCCAGGTCGCCGGTGTGGTTGGCGAGCCGCTCCAGTTCGAGGGCGATGGCGCGGATCACCTCCCCTTTGGCCGGAATGCGGCGACCGGCCAGGGCTTCCATGATCAGGCAGTAGGCCCAGGTGTGGGCTACGGTGCTGTCGCCGGCGCCGGTCTCCATCTGGTGGACGGTTCTTGGCCCCGGGCCGCCGATCAGTCCCGCTTCGATCCCCCGGTGCTGGAACCCCAGGGCTATCTCCAGGTGAAAGACCTCCTCGCCGTGACACTGGAAACGGAAGTGCCCCGGTTCGATGATTCCGGCGTGAACCGGCCCGACCGCCACCTCATGCACCTCTTCGCCCTCCACCCGGTAAAAGTCGGTGACGCCGGGAAGTATCCGCTCTGACGCATCCCTTCCCCAGGCGTCGCGGCCGGGACGGAACGGGCGGTGGAAGCGGACCGGCTTGAACCAGGGGTGCCCCTCCGGTTTGACGCCGAACTGTTCGGCGATCTCCCGTTCGAAGAGGTTCGCCTGTGGGCAGTATGGGGTGATGGAGGGAAAGGAGTCGCCGCACCTGCTGCGCATGACTCCCAGCACCCCGTCGGACTTGGCGGAGAGCACGGCATAGAGGGTGACGCCGTCCGCCCCCCCATCGCCGAACATGGCGGATATCCGCCAGCCGCGGTCCACTGCGTTGATGATCCCCTGGAGGAAGTCTTCCCTCTTCACCAGGGGCACCGCCGCGAGCGGGAGGGACTCGCCGTTGTAAAGGGTTTTCATGGAGAAATGGTCGGTCATCGCCGCACCTCCAGGAGCTGGGCCGACTGCTGCAGCAGTTCCCTCAGCGGCGCTGGGATCCAGAGGCCGAGCATGAGAATGATCGCCATCAGGAAGAGCGGCGGGGCAACTGTGAGGAGCCGGTCGCGGTAATTGCTCTTGACCACGGCGGGAGACGTCTTCCCCATCACCACCGGCAGCACGCTGGAGGCCATGCCGAGAAAGATGATGGCGAGAAAGATGAGGAACAGGGCGCCGGTCAGCATCTCCCCCTTGCCGAATATGCTGCTGATGATGGTGAATTCGCTGAGGAAGGGGCTGAAGGGAGGGGAGCCGGTGATGGCGATGAAACCGGCCAGGAAAAGACCGGCGGACCAGGGGACCCTTTGGAAGGCCCCCTTCACCTGCTCGCAGTTCTTGCTGCCGTAGGCGCGGTGGATGTTGCCCGAGGAGAGGAACAATACCCCCTTTGTGAGACCGTTGTTGATGACGTGGAACAGCGCCCCGAACAGGGCGTCGC
Source organism: Geobacter sp. (assembly GCA_027356255.1). GTDB lineage: Bacteria > Desulfobacterota > Desulfuromonadia > Geobacterales > Geobacteraceae > Geotalea. The sequence goes on from DAIEGL010000218.1 coordinate 18,562, forward strand.
CGCCTAGCCCCAGGGCCACAGCCAGTATCCCCACATGCTCGACGCTGGAATAGGCGAGCATCCTCTTGAAATCTGCCTGACGCACGACGAACACGGCGGCAAAGGCCATGGAGACCAGCCCCATGGCGATCATGGCGTTGTGGTAGAAGGCCGTGTCGTCCGCCCTCATGCAGATCTGGTAGACCCTGATGATGGCGAGGAAGGCGCAGTTCACAAGCCCGCCTGCCAGGAGCGCACCCACGAGACCTGGGGCCTCGCCGTAGGCGTCGGGCTTCCACGTGTGGAGGGGGGCCAGCCCCATCTTGGTGCCGAATCCGACCAGAAGAAAGATGAACGCCGCGTTGAGCCATGCCGGTGAAAGCCTGTTTGCCGAGGCGATGAGCGGCTCAAGGAGGAGGGTTACCTCCTGGCGGGCGACAATGGTGGAGTAGGCGAGGAAGAACAGGCCGAGGAGCGCCAGGGCGATCCCCACCGAGCAAATCAGCATGTATTTCCAGGTCGCCTCGATGGAACGGGCGTTGCGGTTGAAGTAGATGAGCGGCGCCATGGCCAAAGTGGTGGTTTCGATGGCGACCCAGAGGAGCCCCAGGTGGTGGGAGATGGTGACCAGGGTCATGGCGGAGAGGCAGACCAAAAGCCCCATGCAGAGCACCCTGTTCGAGCGCTCCTGTCGATAGGAGAGATAGCCGACTGCATAGAAGGCGCAGGCCAGGAACAGGAGCGTGATGGTTGCCAGGAACAGCTTGCCGATAGGATCGAGGGCGATCCAGCCGCCGGGCGAAGGGAGCGGCGGGGAGATGACGGCGTCCGCAACCATTGTCAGGTGCAAAAGCGCAAATACCGGCAGCACCAGCGGCCGGTGACGGTTGGAGGGGGTGAACCATGCCAGCAGTGCGCCGGCTATGGGGAGCAGAACCAGGCTGTAAAACATCGCATTACTCCTTCAGGGCGGTCAGACGCGAGGTGTCGATGGAGGAAAACTCGTTGCTTATATGGTTTATGACTATGCCCATGACGAAAATGCCGACCAGGAGGTCGAGGAGCGCCCCCGCTTCGACCATGACCGGCATCGCCGAGGTCAGGAGCAGGCCGAAGATGAAGATGCCGTTTTCCAGGATCAGGTAACCGATCACCTGGCTGATGGCCTTGCGCCGGGTGGTGAGGGTGAGGAAGCCGGTTATCGTGGTCGCTATGGATGCCGGAACGAGGAGGAGCCCCTGGTGCTCCGGTGCCAGCGGCAGCTTGGCGGCAAAGACGAAGGCGAGCGCAGTCGTGATGGCGCCTATGAGCAGCGTCGAGACGTAGCCGATGAACGGTTCCACCTCCCGCTTGATCTGCACCTTGTGCATGGCGCCGAAGAGGAGCCAGGGGATGAATACCCCCTTGGCCAGGATCATGCCGATAACGATGGCGACCAGGTGCCAGGAGAAGCTGTGGATGATCGCCGGCAGCATGCCGAGCACCACACCCTGCACTGCCACGGCGCGGATGGCGATGGCCATCCGGCTCGAACCGAGGACGAGAAAGTTGATCAGCATGACGAGCACGAGCAGTTGATCGGCAAATTCGGACATAATCACCTCAGGATTAACAGCATGGAAAAGGCTGACAGGATGCAGGCCGCGACCAGGAGCTGGGGGATGCGCAGGAGCCTGAGCCTGGCCATGATCGATTCCACTACGCCGATGGCTACCGCCAGCCCCAGCATCGACAGTATGAACACCCCCCAGTCGAGGAGGGGGTTGCCGGTTTTGATCGGCAGGGCAATGTGGATGAAGAACGCGCCGATGACGAAGAGTTTCACGGCCGCGCCGTAGAGGATGTAGGCAAAGGCCGGGCCGCTGTGGTCGAGCACCATCACCTCGTGGATCATGGTCAGTTCCAGGTGGGTGGTCGGATCGTCGAACGGGATGCGGCAGTTTTCCGCCAGGAGCACGATGAACATCCCCCCGACCAGGAGGATGAGCGCCGCACCGGCGCGGAACCAGAGGGAGACGGTGAGATTGGTCAGCATCGGCGTGAGGGATAGGGAGCCGCTCAGGCGGCTCAGGGTCATCAGGGTGAAAAACAGGGTCGGTTCGGCGAGGCAGGCAAAGGTGGCCTCGCGGGCCGCCCCCATCCCCTCGAAGCTGGAGCCGGTGTCGAGAGCCGCCGTGGTGGTGAAGAAACGCCCCAGGGCGAACAGGTAGGCGAATAGTACCATGTCACCGGCGAACGAAACGGGAGAATTGTGGCTTCCGAGCGGGATCAGTAGCGCCGCAACCAGCGTGGCTGCAAGGGTGACTATCGGCCCGGCCCTGAATATCCAGGTGGTGGTGTCGCTGAAAACCGAACCCTTGCGTATCAGCTTTGCCAGATCGTAGTAGGGCTGGAGGAACGGAGCGCCGACCCTTCCGGCAAAGGCCGCCTTGGTCTTGCCGATGACCCCCAGGAGGAGCGGCGGCATGAAGATGGTCAGGAGAAGATGGATCAGGATGTCGGTCATAACGTTAACCTCTCGGTGCGGGGTGAAGCGCGCCCCTTGCTCTCGGCGTCCTAATGGATCCAGACCAGGAGCAGCACCAGGGTGATGAAGATATAGAGCACATAGAGGTTCTGCTCGCCGTTCTGCAGCCGCCGGAAAAAGGAAAAGACGATGCCGGTGACGCGCAGAACCGGGAGTATCGCCGCATCCAGAACCGTATCCGGGATGCGGCTCGAAAATCCGGCAGAGGCCGGCATGAAGCCGGATATCTTCGGCAGCTCATACCGGGGCCGAACCGTGCCGCGAAAAAGGCGGACCAGCATTTCCGCAAACGACGTGGACGTATACTGGATCCGCGCGGATGGTTGCAGGTAGCCGCACCCCCAGGTGGCGGCGCTTGCCTGCGGGGCACTCTTCAGCCGCCGGTGGTAGACGACGGCGAGAATGGCTGCGGCTGCAATCAACGCCGCACCGATGGCGCCGAGCACGTCGAGGGGGACGTGGGTCGAGATGTTGCTCCCGCTTGCCACCAGCGATGGGAACAGGGTAAAGACTGCGGGCTGGACGAGAACCGCCGCATACCGGGGGAGGAGGCCGACTGCCAGGCAAGAGAGGGCGAGCAGTCCCATGGCAGCAGACATCTGCCACGGGGACTCGTGCCCATCTTCCGCTTCCGCGGAGCGGGGGAGGCCGAGAAACGCCACGCCGTAAACCTTGACGAAGCAGGCAAGGGCCAGGGCGCCGATCAGGGCGAGAGCGGTTACGGCCAGCCCCATGCCGAGGAGGGCCGGGGCGGTGCTCTCCTTTACCCCCGAAAAGAAGCCGAAGTAGAGCAGGAATTCGGATACGAAGCCGTTCAGCGGCGGAAGACCGCAGATGGCCATGGCCCCCAGCAGGAAAAGGGGGGCGGTCCGGGGCATGCGGCGGGCCAGTCCCCCCATCCGGTTGATTTCCCTCGTTCCCGTGGCGTGGATGATCGCCCCGCTGCCGAGGAACAGGAGCGACTTGAACAGGGAATGGTTGAGGACGTGGAGGAGCGCTCCCCCCATCCCCAGGAACAGGAGGGTCTGGTTGCCGATCGACTGGCCGATGAGTGCGGCGCCGATTCCCATGGTGATGATGCCGATGTTCTCTATGCTGCTGTAAGCGAGGAGCCGCTTGATGTCGTTCTGGCCGATGGCCGAGACGATCCCGGTCACACCCGAAAAGATGCCGAGCCCGAGGACGACGGCGCCCCACCAGGCCGGGACGGGGGTGAAGAGAGAGATGATCCTGATGATGCCGTAGATCCCCATCTTCAGCATGACCCCCGACATCATGGCGGAAACGTGGCTCGGTCCGTTGGCATGGGCGGCAGGGAGCCAGATATGAAGCGGCATGATGCCGGCCTTCATGCCGAAACCGAAGAGGGCGGCGAAAAATACCAGCGCCGCTCCCGGCACGAACGGGCTGAGGGACGCCGTCGGTGGGAGCAGAAAGGAGCCGGTCATGTTCCGAAGCAGGACGAACATGACGAAAAGCGCCATGGTACCGGTGTGGGTGCAGACCAAGTAGAGCATCCCCGCCTTGCGCACCTCGACCTTGCCGCTTTCCACGGTGAAGGCGAAATAGGCGGAAACGGCCATGACCTCCCATGCCATCAGGAAAAAGACGCCGTTCCGGGCGATGATGAGAAGGGCCATGGATGCGGAAAGGATTCCGATGAAAAAGGAGAGGGCGCGTGATGTGGCGGGCTGCTTTGCTGCGGGCCAATAGCCGTTGGCGTATACCGCGCAGCATCCGGAAATAAGAAATACCGACAGGAGGAAGAGCGCGGCCAGGGGATCGATGGCGATTTCACAGGGGCCGAAGGGGAGGCTCCAGTTGATGAGGAAGGATTCCGTTTCGCCGGAGGCGATGGCCGAGAAACATCCGGCCAGTCCGCACAGAGCGCCGGCGACGGCAAGGAGTGTGGCCAGTTTCTGACCCACTGCCGCGGCCCTCTTCAGAAAAAGCCCCGGCACCCCCGAAAATGCGTTCAGGGCGAGTCCGGTTATGATGAGAAAGGCAGGGTCAGCCGGCTTCCCCGCTGTGGTTATCATGCATTATGCTCCTTCCAGATTTATTGCGAAAGTGGTCTATTTCAGCGCTGTCCCGCCAGCCAGTTCCGATTCTATGAGCTTGATCGTCGCCATGATTTCCGTCGTCGGCCCCCCTCGTTGCAATACCGCCTTGAAACGGGGGTCGCGCAGGGCGTAGGCAAGCTTGGACAGCAGATGGAGATGGATTTTTACCGTGGGGCTTATGAGGAGGAAAATGGTATCCACCGGTTTTTCGTCAATGGCCTTGAAATCAATGGGGTCTTTCAGGAAACAGAGGGTTACCATTGGGATTTCGACATGCAGGAGGATCGGATTTCTTACGTGGGGTATGGCGATGCCGTCGCCGATGGCGGTAGTTCCGAGCGCCTCGCGGGCGAGGAGCACCTGGAGCATGTAATCACGGTCCACATCAGGTGGGAACTTCAGGAGGGAAATGATGTTCTTCAGGACTTCTTCCCTGGTTTTTCCCTCCACATTGTAAAAAATGCCCCCACCCTTCAGTACCTGGGAGAGGGTCGGCAGTGAGCCGTCGGGTGGTTCGGGTTCGGCAAATATGTCGGG
>DAIEGL010000230.1 GCA_027356255.1 Geobacter sp.
ATAAAAACCCTGCTGTTCCTTGGAAAAACGGCTGGCTATTATCAGTATACTGACGGGACCGGCCAGCACCCCCCAGGCACGTGTCAAGACGCCATAGCCGACCGCGCGATTGAAACCCAGCATCCGCAGGAATTTTATTACTCTATCGTTCAACCGTCCGCCCACGATTAATCCATCGTCTGACAAATCAGCATATCTATCGTTTTTCCGGCCCGGTTCACAGCAGTATCGGCCAGGCAAACCCGACCACTCCCGACAGAGCGTTGCCTATGGTTTTGTTTGCAAGAGTCAAGGCTCCCTCTTGATTTCTTCACCGGCAGAAAGAGAATCTGTTCCACTTCCCGTGACAAAGAGGATATTCGCCGGATCGACCCCCAGCCGCAGCAGCTCCTGCCGCAGCGCTACCCCATTTTTCAAAGAGGTGATGACGATCCGGTGATTGCCGGACAGAAGTCCCATCGCCAGGGTGGCCACCGGCCTGTCGAAAAAGGTGCCGCCGGCTGCATCATCATCCATGACCGCCACGAGCTCAAGCCCCGTCTCCCTGAGAGAGAGGTAGGCGATCTCCGCCACCTCATCCACCCCGCAGAAGGCGACCTTTCTTATGCCTTGGGCGTGCAGCGAGCGGAACAGGACGAGGTAGTCCTGACGGGCTATGGTATAGAGACTGGAAAAATATCCAAGGTGCTGGTAGGCGAGACGGCTTTTTTCCGCGATTCCCTGGGGGGTCAGGAGGTAGGCATAACGGTTCCGGGGAAAGTTCTTCACCCTGACGAACCCCTTGGCCACCAGGTTCTTCAGGTAGGAATTGACGAGGCCCAGGGCGATGCCGAGCCGTCGAGACAGCTCCCGCTGGGAGATGGGCTCTTCCGTCGCTATTTCCGCCATGAGCAGCAGGGCGCGGGAACTGTCCAGGGATTTTTCTTCGATGTCGTTCACCAGATGAACAGTACAAGAAACGGAAAAGATTAGCAATAGAAAATCTGGGAACTGGGAACTGGGAACTGGGAACTGGGAACTGGGAAGGCCATCCCCGATCCCCGATCCCAGGTCCCAGGTTTTACCGGTCCCCGATCCCCGGTTTTACCGATCCCCGGCCCCGGGTCCCCGTTCCCCGCCCTTCCGCATCTTCTCAAACTCGTGACGCATGAGCGCGTTGTCCTGCACCAGGTCCTTCAACTGGTCGGACAGCCGGGAAATCTTGATGGAGAACTGCACCGCCAGCAGGATGAGGAAGATGATGGAGCCGAAGAAGAGCGTGGAAGTGGGGAGCTCTGCGCCGACAAGGTGAGTAAGGGCCACCAGCCAGTCGTACTTGACGACCAGGACGAACATGGTGAAGCTGGTGGCGAGCCAGAGTACCGAGTATTCCTCCCGCAGCCGCTTTTTCCGCACCATTTCGATGGTGAAGACGAACACGAAGAGACTGACGACCAGGGCGAATATCTGCTGCTTTATCGGCATTTCCTACCTCCGATACAATTGACGGTTCCTGAGCAGGGTGACGAATATGGAGAGACACATCTTGAACATGTAATAGAGCGGCTTGAACCCGCTGTGCATGGTTTTCCCCGCGGCGTTGGCGAACATGCGCACCGGCAGTTCCCTGATCCTGAATCCGGCCAGATTCAGGGTTACCAGCATGTCCGCATCAGGGTAATCGCAGGGGAAGACGTCGGTGGTGAAAAACCGCATGACCTGGCGATTGAAGGCCTGGTAGCCGGAAGTGGGGTCGGATATGGTCCGGCCGATCAGTGACGAGACCAGCTTGCGGAAGAAGAGAATCCCCAGCCGGCGGGAAAATGAGGGGCGGTAGCTCTCCACCCCGAGGAAACGCGAACCGACCACGAAATCCGTGTCCCCGGCGACGACCGGTGCCAGAAGCTCGGGGATGAAGGCCGGGTCGTGCTGGCCGTCGCCGTCGATCTGCACCAGGAAGTCGTAACCGTTGGCATAGGCGAACTTGTAGGCGGTCTGGATCGTCACCCCGTACCCCATGTTGAACGAGTGGGAAACGACGATGGCCCCCGCCGCCGCGGCCTCCCGGGCGGTGCGGTCCCTGGAGCCGTCGTTCACCACCAGGATATCGAAATCCGGGACAACGCGCCGAACGTTCTCGATCACCCGGGCAATCACCCCCCCCTCGTTGTAGGCGGGTATCACGACTATGGTTTTGGACATAGGAACCTTTTCTCAATCCGGGAACTGGGAACTGGGAACTGGGTTTTTACCGATCCCCGATCCCAGATCCCCATTCACTGCCTTCAACAGCCTCGCGGCCATTTCCGGGTTGAGCGCCCCGAGAGCCGCGTACTGCTCCATTGCCTTCTGCTTGTCCTTGCCCGCCGCATAGGCCACCCCCAGGTTATAGCGGGCCACGGAGAGGCGCGGATTCATGGCGATGGACTTCTCGAAATTATCTATGGCATCCGCAGACTGCCCGAGCGAATCGTAGGCAAGGCCGAGGTTGTTATAGGCCAGGGCGAACCATTCCTCCTGGTAAGCGGCATTCATCCCCGCGCTCGCATCGAACATCTCATAGGTCGGACTGAAGCGGCCGGCATAGGTGCCGAGCTGGGTAAGGGCAATGCCGATGTTGTTCCATGCATCGGGGTGCCCCGGAGAGATGCCGATGGAGCGGATCAATGCGGGTATCGCCTTTTTCGGCTGATGCTTCTGCAGATAGGCGTAGCCCAGGTTGTTCCACGGCCGCGACTTTTCGGGGGACTTCGACGCCGCATCCTGCCAGAGGGTTGTTTCGTCGGCCCAGGCCATGTTGCGCCGGAAGGTTGCCGAGGCGAGGGAGGCAACGACCAGGAGCAAGGCAATGAACGTCATGCCGGCAACCTGCGGCCGGCGTACCGACACTCTTTCGGCAACCAGCACCACTGCCGTTGCAAGCGCCATGAAAAACCCGACCGACGGCAGGTAGACCCGGTGCTCGAAGATGACGTCAACGATCGGGATGACGCTCGACTCGACCGCCAGGGCGATGAAAAACCAGAAGATGCCGAAGGCTATGAGGCGGTAAAGCAGGCGCGAGGAACGAGGAGCGAGGAACGAGGAGAACCTCGAACCTCGATCCTCGATCCTCGAACCTCGATCCTCGATCCTCGAACCTCGTTCCTCGAACCTCGAACCTCGATCCTCGAACCTCGAACCTCGTTCCTCGTTCCTCGATCCCAGCACCAGATATACCCCGAGGCCGAAGATCGCCAAGAGCAGCAGGAAAGAAGGAGCGACCTGGGCGTTCCAGAACGAATGATACACCGGGAAGTCATGGTCCAGGTTCTGCCCGACAGGGAAGAAGAGGAGCCTCAGGTAGGTGACGATCACCCGGAACTGGGTGAAGAGGTAGTCGAGCCGCGGCATCTCTGTCTGGACCATGGTCGCCGCCTCCAGCCGTCCCAGGAGCTGTCCCGCACCGGAAGAGAGCAGGCTCAGAGGGATGATGGCCAGGGTGAGGAGAAATGCGCCGATGAATGTGACCCTCTTGACGATGTTCCCCCTGAAGAACATGAACTCGTAGAGGATCACCATGAATGGGAGGGTGAAGGCGATCTCCTTGGTTTTCATGGCCAGGACCGCCGCCAGGAGCGACAGGAGATAGCAGACCGCGGATAAGGCCCTTCCCCGCCCCAGCCGCGCCAAGACGTAGAGGACCAGGGAGCCTAGATAGAACATGGCGGCGAGCGAAGTGAAGCGCTGGACGATATAGGTGACCGCCTGGGTCTGGAGCGGATGGGCCACGAAGAGGAGCGCGGCAAACAGCGCAATCGGCCCGCTGAAGCGCCCCCTCTCCCCCTCTTCCGCCGGGGCGAGCGCCGGGGTCCTGAAGGTGAGGGTCACCAGGGCGTAGACGAGGAGGGAGGTTGCCAGATGGATCGCCAGGTTGACCAGATGATAGCCGAAGACGTGAATGCCGTTCAGCCGGTAATTGACGGCGAAGGTGAAGTCCCCCACTGCCCGGCTCCCCTTGGCGGCGAAAGGATCGGCAAAGGGGTCCATGGTTCTCACGACCGGATTGCCAAGGATGTTGGCAACGTCGTCGAAGTTGAAGGTGGCGGTGAAGGTGTTGGAGTAGGCCAGAAGCCCGAGGGAAACGACGAGGAGGAGATGGAAGAAAGTCGCGAACCGCGTCCGCCGGTAAATAAAGTCAGAGAATCTGTTCGTCACGGCAGCCTCGTGGGGGAGCTCTTCTTAAATGGATCAGCCACAGAATGTACACGAAATATGAACCGTTTTAAACCGAAAAATCACCGTAAAATGGTCAATGCCGCCCGCGCCTTGTTCACCAGGTCGCGGAAGCCGTGCAATCTCCTGAGCCGTTTCCAGATGTAAGAGGGGCGAAAGTAGTACCTGATGTACAGCCGCCGGATGATCCCGTCCAGCTGGGCCTTGGTCAGGTGGGGGTACGAGATGAACGACTCCTTGATCGGGTCGATCGCCTCGTATTCCGGCTTGACCATCCATCCCTCCGCCTTAGCCCGGGCATTGAAGGCTGTGTACGGAAATGGGGTGCAGACGGAGAAGAGGACGTAATCCACATCGAGCCGCAGTGTCTCGCGGAAGGTCGTTTCGATGGTCTCGGCCGTCTCCAGCGGACACGAGGCGAGCAGGATGTTCAGTTCTGGCTCGATCCCCGCCCGTTTCAGGTTGGCCACTGCCGTGTAGACCATCTCCACCTTGCACCCCTTGCCGATATAGTCGAGGATCTCCTGGTTGAACGACTCGATGCCGATATCCACATAGCGGCACCCTGCCCGGCCCATGGCCATGACCACCTGCTCGTCCTGGAGCATGTCGGCCCGCGCCAGACAGGACCACTCCACGCCGAGGGGCGCGATGCCCGCGCAGATCTCCATGGTCCGCTCCCCTCCCCAGACGAACTGGTCATCGATGAAGGAGATGGACCTGTAGCCGGCCCTTGCCAGGGCAGTGAACTCCTCCACCACGTTCCGGGCGCTGCGCAGCCTGACCGGCGGCTTGCCGGTCCGGTGGTCCCGTTTGTATTCGATTTCACGGGCAAAGCTCAGGGAATTGGGCACGCAGTAATAGCAGCCGAAACTGCAGCCGCGGGAGGCAAGCATGGTGGTAAACGGCTGCATGGACAACTTGGGGTTGTGATAGTCGGCCGGGTCCAGCAGGGCCCTGTCCGGAAAAGGGAGGGTATCGAGGTCCTCGATGACGGGACCCCCCCCCTGGTGGATTATTTCTCCGTCTCGGACGTAGGAGATACCGGGTATGCCTGTTAAAGCCGTGCCGGCAGCCAGGGCCTCAACCAGCGGCAGCACCCGCGACTCGGGCTCCCCCCGGATGACGATGCTCCGGTCATCGATGAAGTCGTCCGGAGCGGCCGACGGCTCCGTTGCCATGAACACGAAACGGCTCCGCAGGTTCCCCCTGCCGAGCATGTCCCGTGCCATGAGATCGGTCCGTTTGGATAGGAAGACGCTGTACATGAAGATCAGGTCAAAATCCTGCTCCCGGCAGAACCGTTCGAAATCCGCGCGTGTCCGGCCGGTAACGGGGAAATCCAGGCAGGCCACCCCGTGCCCGGCATTTTTCAGGACGGTCGCCGGGTAGAGGATGAAGATGTTGGGCTGGGCATAGATCCCGTAGTTGCAGCCGAAGATCCTCTCCGCCGGGAGCGCGTTATCGAGGGGGGGAGGGGTCAAAAAGAGTATTTTCATAGGTGCACCTTGGTACCTTTCCCGAACGTCAACCGCAGGTAGAGCCGCAGCACCAGCGCTGCCGGCAGAAGGAGAAGCGCGCACTCCAGCAGAAAGCGCCCCGCATCGGCCACGGATGGGAGGAACCCGAGAGTAAAAGCACCCGCAAGTTTCACCCGCAGTGTGGCGCGGAGCATCGCCTTCAGATGCCTGACCCGGCTCGCCGTGCCGCTAGTCCGGTAGCGCAGGACAACGTCGTCGATGGCCGCAAGCCGCCCGAAACGGCTCAGCTGGAGCCAGAGAAAATAATCCTCCGCATAGCGGTACTTCTCCAGGTAGCTGAGCCCATGGCGCACCAGCACTTCCCGCCGGATCACCACCGTGGGATGGATCATGGTGTTTTGCCGCAAGAGCGGGCAATCCGCCAGGCTATGCCTCACCATCCCAATTTCCCTGCCGGCAGCATCGATGCAGGTCACTGCCGCACCCAGCACCACGATGCCGGGGTCGGCATCCATCGTCCCGATCTGCCTTGCCAGCCGGTCCGGCAGGGCAATGTCGTCGGAATCCATCCGCACCACGTAAGCGCCGCGACACTCCACCAGACCCCGGTTGAGGGAGTAAACGATCCCCCGGTTCCCCTCATTGCTCAGCAGCCGGATGCGGCAGTCACGACCGGCCCAGGCGGCCAGAATCGCCGCAGACCCGTCATCGGACCCGTCATCGACGATGATTAACTCGAAATCGGCAAAGGACTGCCCCAGGATGCTGGAGACCGCCTCGTCCAGAAAGGGAGCGTTGTTGTACACCGGCATGAGCACCGATGCCGCGGGTATTTTCACGTCCGCGACCTCACATTTCACGACTTCCTCCCCGCGAGACGCTGCGATGCAGAAGACAATAGACGAGCCAGAAACGCCGGCCGAACTGTACCAGGGGGGCGAAGCGGGGGCGGAACTCCGTGAGGCTTCCCCCGTGCCTGCGGTAGAGGATGGTTTTTTCCCCTACGAACTCGGTCTCGCCGACAATCTCGCACAGCTGCCCGAGCCACATGTCGTGCATCGCTATCCTTTTCGGGAAAGGGAGGGCGATCTCCAAGAGCTCCCGGGAAAACGCCAGACAGCACCCCACGTACCGGTTGTTGTAGATGTTTTTCAGGAACCCCTTCCCCGCATTGATCCGCTCGAATATGGATGCGCCGACGACCCGTTCGTCTTCGTCCACCACGTAGCCGTCCATGGCGATGAGATAGCAGCGGTGCGGGGGCGCCGCAAACCGCCCCCTTATCACCGCCACCCGGTTCTCCAGCCAGACATCGTCCTGGTCGGCAAGGACGATGATCTCGCCCGCAGCCCGCATCAGGGCGTTCTCGAAGTTGAACACCGGGGAGAAAAAGGCGTTCCCGGCAAGGAGGCGGATGCGCGGGTCGTCAAATCCCCTGATGATGGCAACGGTATCATCGGTCGATGAGTCATCGGAAATGACCACCTCATCGTCCGGGGAGAGCTGTGTGAGGATCGACTCCAGCTGCCGCCGGATGAACCTCCCGCCGTTGCGGGTCGCCATGCAGACGGAGATGCGCGAGGTTCGAGGTTCGAGGTTCGAGGTTAGAGGTTTGAGGTCCGAGGTTCGAGGTTCGAGGTCCGAGGTTCGAGGTTCGAGGTGGTTCATTTTGCAATAAACCCCTTTTTGGATTTGATCAGTCCGCCGAGCATTTGGGATATCTCCAGGGTGTCCTGTAGCCAGTTTTTCCCCGTCTCACAATCCACATACCCTATTTCCATGGCAATGAAGGTCTGAGTTCTCAGCTCTCCACATGACCCCTTCGCATAAGAGAGAAAGTTTATGCACTCTTTCTGGGAGCCCCTTTCAAAACCTTCGGCAATGTTGCTGGGGATGGAGAGACTGGAGCGTGTGATCTGGTCCTTGAAACCGTAGTCCTTCAAGTCGCGCAGATGACGATATATCTCGACGCTCAATCGGGTCGCACGCCGCCAAACCTCCAGATCCTCAAACCTCATCCCCTCTCTCCTTTATCCTCGATCCTCGATCCTCGATCCTTTATCCTCGATCCTCGTTCCTTTATCCTCGTTCCTCGTTCCTTTATCCTAGTTCCTCGATCCTCGATCCTCCGGCAAAATGCCGCAGATATGCCGCCAGAAACCGCAAGGAGCGGAAACGGAACGTCAAGCGCAGGGAGCGCACCAGCACGACCAGAGCCAGGCAGATGGCGGCGGAGACACCGTCGATCGAGCGCCGTCCCCCCTCGCAGTAGAGGCGGAACCGCTGCAGGACGGCATCGATCTCCGCATCTTCGGCGCCGGAAAAACCGTGGCTGC
>DAIEGL010000236.1 GCA_027356255.1 Geobacter sp.
GCGAGCCGGCTCTACTACCGGGGCACTGCGTATTTCAACAAGCTCGGCAAGGGCAATTACGACAAGGCGATTGTCGACCTGACGAAAGCAATCGGTCTCGTTCCCGATGATGTCCTGGCCTACAACATCCGTGGCCTTGTCTATCTCTGGTCAGGCCGCTATGACCGGGCCATCGGCGACTTCACCAAGCTCTTTTCACTCTATCACATGTTGAGCGCACAGCTGCCTTACTTTGAGAACCGCGGCATTGCCTATTGGCTGAAAGGCGATTACGAGAAGGCGCTCGCGGATTTTACCGCTGGCATCACCCAAGGCGAGGGCCTCGGGAAAAGCTCCTTCTGGATCGTACAAAACGACATCACTGCTCTTTACGAACTGCGGGGGGATCTCTACTACAGCACGGGGGAGTACGAGAGTGCGGTTTCCGACTACAGGAAGGTCGTCGAGTTGGGTACCTCCAGAAGCTACATCCACCTGCGGATCTGGCTTGCCCTGAAGAAGCTTTCGGCAGAACGGGCGGAGAGCTTCGGCGAAGAGCTCCGCTCCAGCGCGAGACAAGATCTTTGGCCCGGGATCGTCGTCAAGTATTACCTGGGACTGGATGGAACAACCGAAAAGAAAGTGTTGGACCAGGCGCGGCACGAAGATGACGATGTATCTGTCACCGCGAAACTCTGCGAAGCCTACTATTATCTCGGCGAAGCGAGGCTCCTGCAAGGGGACGGGAAAGGGGCGGCGGCATTCTTCGAGAAGAGCGCGGCGACCGAGTACCGCTATCGTTCTTCCGAGAAGTTTATCGCCAAGGTCCTGTTGGCGCAGATGAGACGGCACAAGGACTCGCCGAGCCGAAGGCACGGCACGGGAAAGATCCGCCGGCTGCCGCGATGAAGGAAAGGCGACGTTGGCCCGGGCGAAAGGAGAGCTAGTGGCATCAGGAAGGAAGTTTACATCGACGGGGGCAAGCGCAGCCTGCGCTATGCTCGTCTGGTTTTGTTTCGCGGCCCCGGTCGCTGCAATGGACCCCGCCTTCGAGAAGGGATGGCGGGAGGACTCGCTCCTCTCCAACGTGGAGTATTACAACTCCCGCACCCGGAAGACGATCAGGGTCGCGGATAATGACCCCTGCTACAAGTACGACATGATGCGGGAGTACGAAAAGCAGGCCGCCGCCTGCACGAAGGATATCGGCATGGAGGAGTTCAACCGGCCTTCCATAGGGTTCGGCGTGGCCGACCGCTACTATAACCGGGGGAACGCCTGTTATGAAACAGGCGCATACGAGGAGGCGATGGCCGATTACAACAAAGCCATCGAGCTGAGCCCGACGCTCCTTTACGCATACAACAACCGCGGCCTCCTCTACTACCGGAGAGGGGAGTATGACCGCGCCATTGCCGATTATTCGAAGGCCCTCACGGCCGGCGCGGGAATGTATTCGTCTCGCCCCTTTATCAATCGCGGCGACGCCTATTTCTTGAAAGGGGATTACCGGGGGGCGATCGCCGATTATACGAAAGCGATCAAGCTCGACCCCGCCGACTTTCTCCGTAACAACCTCAACTTCTCCACCTATCGCGGGGATGATGCCACGGCTCGCTCCGAGTACAGGAAGGCGATTTCCGGCGCTTACTACAAGCGCGGGCTTGCCTACAGAAGAACCGGACAGATGGAAAAAGCGGCTGCGGATCAGCGGAAGGCGATCGGCATCATGCGCAACAGGATTCAGCTTCCAGGGCTTGATTCCCGGGAGGAGTGACGATGCAGGGATATCGTACGACTAACGGAAATGCCATGTTGAAGCACCTCTTGAGTGCACTGCTCCTCGCTGCAGCCGTTTGTGCCGCTCCTTCCCTTCTTCACGCCTTTTGCGTGAGCGGCGCCTGCTTCCAGGACTTCAGGCCTTCCTCGTCCTCCTACTCCTCTCCCCGTGATAACAGCAGTGTGTATTTTCCCACCTATTCCGGCCCCTCCCCCGAGGAGTTGGAGAGGAAGCGGAAGCAGAAGGAGGAAGAGGAGCGGCAGCGCGCGGCGGAAAATGCGAACGAATCGGGCATCGAATTCGCGAAGGCGGGAGATTGGGGGCAAGCGATAGCGTCCTTCAAAAAGGCGCTCGAATACGCCCCCGGCAATGCCGAGCTGACGCACAATCTGAACCTGGCGCAGGAGCTGAAGGGGCAAGAAAAAGAGGCGGGGAGTCTCATCGCCAACGACCGACTGGACGACCTGGAAGCAGAAGCGAGACAGCTCTTGTCGGCACAAGTTCCCCCAGTCCCCGTGCAGCACAAGAATGCCGATACGGAAGCCGACCCGGCGCAACGCAAAGCTGCCGCGGCTAAGAGGAAACGGTTGCTGGCACGGGAAGCGGCACTCGACAGGGCGATCAGGCAGGACGTTATCGCAATCGGGCGTCTCGGCTTCGACCGGCGCGCCAAGGATTTCGAGGAGTGGGTCAACCTGTCAGATGAGGCGCAGAACGACCTGCGAAGAGAAGCCAAGGCGCAGGCACTGGACGTTTTGACCTCCCTGGCACAGGACAAGATGATTGAGAGTTTCCGGGACATGGACCGCAAGCGTGTCGAGCGCCTCATCAAGTGGTTGAAAAAGAACTCTGAAGTGCCGATCGACGAGACGATCAATGTCCTGCGCCAGGCTGCCAAAGATTCGAAACGGGTCCGTATGGCAGGCCAGGCAAAGGCCGTTGTCGACGGGATCTATGCCGGTGTCGAAGGCGCAGCCGCGGAAAACCGCGAACAGAAAGCGAAGTTTTACCTGACCCTCCTCTGCGATGTCGGGGATGGGGCCGCGAAGATGAAGTGGTGCGGTGTCCTGAAATCCGAAGCACTGGTGACGGAGGCAGCCGTCTACAACAACGCGGCGCGTCGGGTGGCCATGGGCGAGGTCGAACGCCTGACGCAGATGACCGAAAAGCAGCTGAGGGGGCTGAAAAAGCTCAACGAAGTCGTCGTCCGCCATGTGAAGGAGCGGAACGAAGTTAGGGCGAAGCTGAAGGAATTGAGGTAGCCGCGCGGGATAAGCCCGCAAGTGATCCCCCGGCTGTTACGTGCAAAAAGCCGCCCAGGCATCTTCGCCGTGGGCGGCTTTCCCCAGTCAGGTCATCCCGGTACTCCCGGATCAGGCTTCCTCGACCGACAGATCCGGTTCCATCGCCAGCATTTCCGGGGTGGCCTCCTCGATCTGTGTTCGATTAAGGGCCGCCTGCAGCCGATCCTGGTCCAGTTCGTTTTCCCAGCGGGAAATAACCACGGTTGCCACACCGTTGCCTATCAGGTTGGTCATGGCGCGCGCTTCCGACATGAAGCGGTCGATGCCGAGAATCAGAGCCAGTCCGGCTACCGGAATGGTCGGGATCGCAGCGAAGGTGGCGGCCAGGGTTACAAAGCCGCTGCCGGTGACACCGGCGGCTCCCTTGGAAGTGAGCATGAGCACGGCGAGAACGGTCAGGGTCTGGGTCAGGGTGAGCGGCGTGTTGGTTGCCTGTGCCACGAACAGTGCGGCCATGGTCAGGTAGATGGAGGTGCCGTCCAGGTTGAACGAATATCCGGTGGGGATGACCAGGCCGACCACCGACTTGGTGCAGCCGAGGTTCTCCATCTTGCTCATCATGCGCGGCAGCGCCGATTCCGAAGAGGATGTGCCGAGGACGATAAACAGCTCCTCCTTGATGTACCGGACGAATTTGAAGATGCTGAATCCGCTGATCTTTGCAATGATCCCGAGGACGACGAAGATGAAGATGAGGCAGGTCAGATAGAAACTGCCCATGAGCATGCCGAGTCTCGACAGTGAGCCGAGTCCGAATTTGCCGATGGTGAAGGCCATGGCGCCGAAAGCGCCGATAGGGGCGAATTTCATGATGATGCCGACGATGCCGAACAGGACATGGGAGGTGCGGTCGATGAAATCATAGATCGGCTTCCCTTTTTTGCCCAGTGCCGAAAGGGCAAAGCCGAACATCACCGCGAACAGGAGCACCTGGAGAATGTCTCCCTTGGCGAAGGCGTCAACAACGCTGTTCGGGATGATGTTGAGAAGGAAATCGGCGGTGGAATGGGCTTTGGCAGCCGTAGTGGTGTATGAGGCGAGCGCCTTGGTATCGAGCTTGGTGACGTCGGCATTGAATCCGGCGCCGGGCTGAATTATGCTGACGATCACCAGGCCGATCAGCAGCGCAAAGGAGGTGACTACCTCGAAATAGAGGAGCGCCTTTGCGCCGACCCGTCCCACCTTCTTCATGTCGTCCATGCCGGCGATGCCGGTCACGACCGTGCAGAAGATGATGGGGGTGATGATCATCTTTATCAGCTTGATGAACCCGTCACCTAGCGGCTTCATCTCCGCCCCGGTTGCCGGGAAAAAGTAGCCGACCAGCACCCCGGCGGCGATTGCCAATAATACCTTGAAATACAGCGTCTGGTGAAATTTTTTGCCTTCCATCTCATCATCTCCCTTCAATCATTGAATTGACCTTCTATCGGTTCGTCATCACTCTCGAATCGGGCATTTCCGGCAACGGCATCCAGTGGGTGAACAAAGGTACCACCTTGCCGCAAAGCCTGGTTTTGCACGAAATTATGCTCTCCTTGTCACCAATGCACGAATGGTCTTCACCGAATACCTCGAACGGTGTATAGAGCAACGCCCTTTCACCGTTTTCAGGCATTCTTTCTTCGATGCTGATCCATCCCATACCTCTATTCTCCTTCATCCGTTTTTGATTTGTTCCTGCGGGACCCTGGCGCCTCGCTTCCATCGTCTGTAAAACAATATTTAGCAATATGAATACCTAATTCCACATGCAAAGGTAATATGCTGAAAAAATTGAAGAAACATGGTTTTAAAATAGAAAAGGGGGCGCGAAAGGGTATAACCAGGGTTGTAGCTGTTTACGGTGTGGGGGAAATTGGCAAGGAAAATCAATCGGATGGAGGGGGAATAACCTGGGTTATAGTCATAACGAAGGTTATACCCTTTGCCGGCTGAAGGTCTTCAGCGGAGAGACTCGCAGGGGAAAATTGGAGGAAGCCTTCTACCGCCGCATCTTGAGCCGCTTGCTCAACGCGGGCTGGGAAATCCCGAGCAACCGCGCAGCGATGGTCTGGTTGCCGGAGGCGCGCGTCATCGCCTCGCCGACGAGAAGTTCGGCGGCGTCGGCAAAGGTAGGAAGACGCTCCATGGTGCTGAACGGATTCTGGGAAGTTGCGGCAGCCGGCTCCCCTCCTTCGGATCGCCCGATAGCCTTGTAGAAGGCGTCCATGGAAAGCACCCGCTCCCGGTGAACACTGACCGCGTCGTATACCATCGCCTTCAGTTCCCGGACATTTCCCGGGAAGCTGTAGGTGTTGAGCAGGCTGGCCAGTTCCTTTGGAGGGGTCGGCTTCCGTTTCCCCAGGGTGCGGGCCGCCTCGTGAAGAAAGTGGTCGAGGAGCAACGGAACATCCACCTTCCGCTCCCTAAGCGGCGGCACGTGGATGTGATGGGTGCGCAGCCGATAGTAGAGGTCGCGGCGAAAGGTGCCGGCAGTCTCCCTGGCGGTCAGGTCGCCGTGGGTGGCGACGATCACCCGGGCCTTGAGGCGCTTGGGACGGTCGCAGCCCAATGGAAAGTATTCCCCCTCCTGAAGCAGACGCAGCAGCTTCACCTGCGAAGGGATGCTCAGGTCGCCGATCTCGTCGAGAAACAGTGTCCCCTCGGCAGCCTCCTCCACCATCCCCCGCCGGGCCTGGTCCGCGCCGGTATAGGCGCCGCGCACGTGGCCGAACAGCGTATCGGCGAAAACATTGTCATCGAGGCCGGCCACATTGACCGCCACCAGCGGACCCGAACAGCCGCTCAGGGCATGGGCCGCCCTGGCGATGAGTTCCTTTCCCACGCCGCTTTCGCCGGTGATCAGCAGCGGCTGAGGGCTCGGAGCCACCGCTTCCACATAGGAAAAGATGGCGTGCATGGCGCGGTCGCTGGTGACGATATCGGCAAAAGCCTCCGGATGGCGCAGCTCCCCCGACAGAAAACGGCTCGACATCTCCAGGTTCTCACGCTGCAGCTCAAGGAAGCGGATCGCCCGCAGCACGCCGCTCACCAGCCGGTCCTCCTCGACCGTCTTCACGAAATAGTCGAACGACCCCGATTTCATGCAGCGCACCGCCGCCTCCACCTGGTTCATGCCGCTGACGATGACCGTGGCGATTTCCGGATGGCGTTCGCATATGAGCGCCAGGATATCCTCCCCCTGCAGATGCGGCATGGTGAGATCGAGGAGGACGAGACCGATCTGGCGCCGGCCCAGGATCTCCATGACCTGGCGGCTGTCCTGGCAGGTGATGATATTGTTGATGCCGGCGGAACGTTCGAGGATGATGCTTACCGAGCGGAGCCAGGCCGGCTCGTCGTCGACCAGCAGTACGCCGAAGGGGGGATAGAGTTTGTCGGTCATGCTTGCTCCTTGCAGGCGGGCAATGAAAAGGTAACGGTCGTGCCCTGGCCCGTGACGGAATCGAAATTGAGGGAGCCGCCGTGTTCCTTGACAATCCCTGCCGATACCGACAGGCCGAGTCCGGTGCCGCCGGTCTCCCGCTTGGTGGTGAAAAAGGGGTCGGTCAGATGGTTCAGGTGTTCGGCGGCGATGCCGACCCCCTCGTCACGCAGCTCCAGCACCACCGTGCCTGCCGCGCGGTCGTGAAAGGTGCGGAGAAAAATGCCGCAGCTGCTGTCGGGCAGCGCCTGACAGGCGTTGAGCGCCAGGTTGACCACCACCTGTTCGATCCGCTGCGGGTTTCCCTTCACCTTGGGAAGGTTGTCGGCAAACGACGCTTCAAAATTGCCGGTCGCTTTGCGAATCGACGGTTCCGCCAGCCGCAGCGCCGCCTTCACCACCGGGTTGAAATCGAAACGGTCGATGATCGTGGCGTCATCGCGCCTGGCAAAATCCTTGAGCTCCTCGACGATCCGCTTGATCCGCTGCGAGCCTTCAAACATCTCATCGATCATCAGCGGGATCTCCCGGCGCATGCGCGAATAGGGGAGCCCCCCGACGGTGAAATCCCCTTTTTCCTGAAAGCGTTCTTCGAGAATATCCTCGGCGTCACGGTACACATCCTTGAGGATCGGCATGTTGAGGAGGATCAGGCCGTTCGGGTTGTTGATTTCGTGGGCGACGCCGGAGACGAGGATGCCAAGGGAGGCCATCTTGTCGGCCTGGACCAGCTTGTCCTGGTGCAGGCGCAGCTCCTCCAGAGCCCGTTTCCGCTCCGTCACCTCCAGTGCCAGTTCCGCGGTGCGCCGGGTTACCCGCTTCTGCAGGGTCCTCGACCAGATCACCGTTCCGGCCAGCCCCAGGAGCAGCGGCACGAGGAGCATGCTGCCGTACTTTATCGCCCTTTCCCACGATATGCGCGGCGGCTCCAGCACCCCGAGCCACTTGTCGTAGATCGCCTGATACTGGCCGGTTTTCCTAAGGATGGCCAATCCCTCGCTGAAGCGGGTCAGCAGCTCGGTATTACCCTTTTTCACCGCATAGCAATACTTCTGCGCCGCCACACTCCGCGACACCGGTATTACATTGGAAAGATGCAGTTCCCGCGTCAGGTACATGCCGGGGAGAATCGCCACGACCGCATAATCGTGCTCGCCGGACGCCAGAAGCCGCATGGCGTCCGCCGGCGTGTCGGTGGTCCACAGATTGTCCCTGAAACCGCGCTCCTTGAGCATCTCGTGCATGATGCCGTCGCGGAAGACGACCACTTCCTTGCTGCGCAGTTCTTCTACGGAGGAGACGGCCGGAGTCTCGCGGCGGGCGAAGATGGCGTGGTGCACAATGGTGTGCGGCGGGGAAAAATCGACGATTTTGGCCCGTTGTTCGGAGTAGGATAGTCCCTGGAGGATATCCACACGGCCATCCATGAGGGCGGCGCGCATCTCCGACCAGCCGCCTAAACGGAATTCCACCTTCATCCCCATCACATCGGCGATGGCCTTTGTCAGATCGACGTTATAGCCGGCAGGCTTGCCGTCCTTGTCGATAAACTCGTAAGGCGGATAATCGCGGTCGCCGCCGACAATGATGGTGCGGTCGGAATCCCGTTCTTCCGCAGCAAAAGCGGATACAACGCACAGCAGGCTGAGCATCGCCATGGCCAGGAGAATCTTCCCCACGGCGCGCCCCGCCCCGTTATTGTCGAATCGCATGGTTAACTGGTAATGCCATTTCATGATTGTCTCAGTTTAGCATTATCAGCCGGCCAATGGCTATGGAATTAAGGAATCCGGCAAAGAGTGGCGAGGAGTGTTTTCTGAATCGCCTGCTTTCGGCATCATGATCGGTTCCTTGGTTGGACGTTTATTGACTGGGTTGTGGCACTGGCATGGTCGCTGACAAAGGTGGCACAGGCCGAGAATACACAACTCAACTTTCGCAGTTGGCAAAAATATGTAACATGCTGTAATTATTAATAGTATAGCGTCGCAATCTGGGTTAAAATGGTTTTGTTCCCCAACAAATCCACTAGCACAGAAAGGCGACGCTATGAGCCAGATTGTAC
>DAIEGL010000237.1 GCA_027356255.1 Geobacter sp.
ACCTCCTCCACGACGATGGCGTAGGAGAGCATGTCGAGCCCGGCCCCCTCGTACTCCTCCGGGATGTAGCTCCCCATGAGGCCCATCTCGCTCATCTTCCCGATGAGCTCCTCCGGAATCCTGTGCTCCTCGTCGATCCGCATGGCCAGCGGCTTGATTTCCTTCTCGACGAAGTCGCGAACCGAATCGCGCAATACTTTGTGGTCCTGGGACAATTCGAAATTCATGACAGCCTCCTCGGTTGTTGGATAAAACCGTGTAAACCCATCACGGAGACATGGAGAACGTCGAAAGCAAAAGCAGGGATGCGAGACAAAACCAATTGCCGCAATGCATTAAAACATTCTATTGTTTTTTTGCCATTAAACAACACCTTCAATTCTCTTCCGCTTTTCTCCGCGTTTCCATTGTGGATTTTGTATTTATTTGCCTGAGAACACCGCCTTCCGCTTCTCGACAAACGCCCCCATCCCCTCTTTCTGGTCGTCGGTGGCGAATAGGACGCCGAAGAGGGATGCCTCGTAGCGGAAGCCGTCCTCCTTGCCCATGTTGAGACCGTTGGCAATGGCGTCCTTGGCGTAGGCGACCCCAAGTGTCCCAACGCCGGCGATGGCCGCCGCGGTCTCCCGCGCCTTGGCCAGCAGCTCATCAGGGGCAAATACCTCGTTGACGATCCCCCAGGCGAGCGCCTTCTCCGCATCGATCATCCGGCCGGTGAAGATCATCTCGTTGGCCCTGTTGGGGCCGATGAGCCTGGCGAGGTTCTGGGTGCCGCCGAAGCCGGGCATGATGCCGAGGGTCACCTCGGGGAAGCCGAACTTCGCCCTGGTCGAGGCGTAGATGAAATCACACGCCAGGGCGAGTTCCAGCCCACCACCCAGGGCATAGCCATTGACCGCGGCAATGACCGGCTTGGTCATCTTTTCGATCAGCATCATCACCCGCTGCCCTTTCAGGCCGAACTGGTGGGCCTCGATGGACGACATGGCCGCCATCTCCTTGATGTCGGCACCGGCCACAAAGGCCTTGTCGCCGGCGCCGGTCACGATCACCACCTTCACTGCCGCATCCTCGTTCAGACCGTAGAAGGCGCACTCCAGTTCGGTCAGGACCTCGCTGTTCAGGGCATTCAGGCCCTGGGGCCGGTTCACGGTCAGCAGGGCAACACCGTCGGTTATCTCGATGAGCAGATTTTTGAATACCATGGAACCTCCTGAAAACCTTTTTTTACCGCAGAGGACGCAGAGTTTGCAGAGTAGATTCGAAAGGAGAGAATTTCTCTGCGTACTCTGCGCCCTCTGCGGTGAAATTTAGTAGTCGTAGAATCCGCGGCCCGATTTCCGCCCCAGATACCCCGCATTCACCATTTTCACCAGGAGCGGACAGGGGCGGTACTTCGGGTCCTTGAAGCCGTCGTAGAGGACGTTGGCGATGGCGAGCACCGTGTCGAGGCCGATGAAGTCGGCCAGTGTGAGCGGCCCCATCGGCTGGTTCGTGCCGAGCTTCATCCCCTTGTCGATGTCCTCGGCCGTGGCGACCCCCTCGTAGAGGGCGAAGACCGCCTCGTTGATCATGGGGATGAGGATGCGGTTGACGATGAAGCCGGGATAGTCCTGGGAGACAGCCATCTCCTTCTCCAGCTTTGCCACCAGCTCTGCGGTCGTCCGGAAGGTCTCCTCGCTGGTGGCGTGGCCCCGGATCACCTCCACGAGCTTCATCACCGGCACCGGGTTCATGAAGTGCATGCCGATCACCTGGTCAGGGCGCTTCGTCACCGCAGCGATCCGGGTGATCGGGATGGAGGAGGTGTTGGAGGCGAGGATGGCGCCCCCCTTCACCGTCTCGTCGAGCTTGCGGAAGATCTCCAGCTTGAGCGGCTCGTTCTCGGTGACCGCCTCAACGGCGAAATCCACCTGGGCCAGGTCGGCCAGGTTCTGGGTGGTCCTGATCCGTTTCATGGTCTCGCTGACCAGTGTCTCCGGAATCGCCCCCTTCTTCGCCTGCCGCTCCAGGTTCTGGCGAATGGTCGCCACCGCCCGCTCCAACTGCGCCGCCGCGATGTCGTAAAGAACGACCTGGTACCCGTACCGGGCGAAGCAATGGGCGATGCCGTTCCCCATCTGTCCCGCTCCGAGTACCCCGACTGTTGTGATCATATATTCCTCCTGAGATGAAAATCTTTGCCATAGGTCACATAGCTTTCAGACCCTCTCGAATATCAGCGCCACCGCCTCCCCCCCACCGATGCACAGGGTCGCCAGGCCGTAACGGGCTTTCCTGCGGTGCAGTTCCCGGATGACGGTAGCCGCCAGCCTCCCGCCGCTGGCGCCGATGGGATGACCGACGGCGCAGGCGCCGCCGTTGACGTTCACCTTCTCCAACGGCAGATTGAGCGACTTGATCGCAATCAGCGCCACCGAGGCGAAGGCCTCGTTGATCTCGAAAAGGTCGATATCGCCGATACCGAGCCCCGCCTTGGCGCAGACCCGCTCGATGGCCCCCACCGGTGCCTCGGGAAAGTAGTCGGGGTGCTGACTGTTGGTGGCCGCGGCGACGATCCTCGCCTTCGGGGTGAGGTTGTACTTTTTCAGCCCGGCTGAGTCGGTGAGGAGCACCATGGCCGCACCGTCGCTGATGCTGGAAGCATTGCCGGCGGTGATGGTTCCCTCCTTGCGGAACACTGCCCGGAGCTGGGGGAGCTTGGCACTGTCCACCTTGAACGGTTCCTCGTCCCGGGCGAAGGTTTCATCCCCGTTCTTCCCCTTCTTCACGACCGGCACGATCTCGTCCGCGAACACCCCGCCCGTAATCGCCTCCTGGGCCAGCCGGTAGGAACGGAGGGCGAAGTCGTCCTGCTCGGCGCGGGAGATGCCGTTGCGCTCGGCGCTGTCCTCGCCGATCTCCCCCATGTGCCGGCCGGTGTAGGGGTCCTGGAGGCCGTCATAGATCATCAGGTCGAACAGCTCTCCATGCCCCATCCGGTAGCCGTTGCGCGCCTTCTTCAGTATATACGGAGCCTGGGACATATTCTCCATGCCTCCGGCCATCACCACCTGCGAGTTGCCGAGGCGGATCGAGTCGGCCCCGAGCATGATCGCCTTTAGGCCGCTGCCGCAGACCTTGTTGATGGTCATGGCTGGGACGGCGTCCGGGATGCCGGCATAGCGCATGGCCTGCCGCGCCGGCGCCTGGCCGCATCCGCCGGAGAGCACCTGCCCCACGATCACCTCCTCCACCGCCGCGGGCGCAAGCCCCGACTTCTCAAGGAGTCCCTTCATGACCGTTGCCCCCAACTGCGGCGCCTCCACATCGGCCAGCACGCCATTGAGTGAGCCGAACGGCGTTCTCAGCCCGGCAACGACAAAAACCTCTTCCATACCCTTCTCCTTTCAGCCTGACATCGGTTTTTCTGATGAGTATATCCGCAATACCGGGAAAGAAAAGCCATGACCAACGGCCGTTTCCAGGTCTACATGTTTCTCCGGTATTTCCCCCCCACCTCGTACAGCGCCCGCGTGATCTGCCCCAAAGACGCCACCTTCACCGTTTCCATCAGCTCGGCAAAGATATTGCCGCCCACGATGGCCGTCTCCTGGAGCCGCTTCAGCGCCGCCGGCGCCTTCTCCCGGTTTCGCTCCTGGAAGGCGCGGAGGTTCTTGATCTGCTGCTCCTTCTCCTCCTTCGTGGCCCGGGCGAGTTCGCCCGGCACCTGGTACCCCTCCTCGCAGGCCCTGGGGTTCAGGAAGCAATTGACGCCGATGATAGGGAGCTCGCCCGAGTGCTTCTTGTGCTCGTAGAGCATGGACTCGTCCTGGATCTTCGAGCGCTGGTACTGGGTCTCCATGGCGCCCAGCACGCCCCCCCGCTGGTCGATCCGCTCGAACTCGGCGAGCACCGCCTCTTCCACGAGGTCGGTCAGCTCCTCGATGATGAAAGAGCCCTGGCTCGGGTTCTCGTTCCTGGCCAGGCCGAACTCGCGGCCGATGATCATCTGGATCGCCATGGCGCGGCGCACCGACTCCTCGCTGGGTGTGGTAACCGCCTCATCGTAGGCGTTGGTGTGGAGCGAGTTGCAGTTGTCGTAGATTGCCGTGAGCGCCTGGAGGGTGGTGCGGATGTCGTTGAAGTCCATCTCCTGGGCGTGGAGCGAGCGACCGCTCGTCTGGATGTGGTACTTGAGCTTATGGCTCCTCTCGCCGGCGCCGTACCGCTCCCGCATCACCACCGCCCAGATGCGGCGGGCCACCCGGCCGATGACCGTGTACTCCGGGTCGAGGCCGTTCGAGAAGAAGTAGGAGAGGTTCGGGGCGAAATCGTCGATCTGCATGCCGCGGGAGAGGTAGTACTCCACGTAGGTGAAGCCGTTGGCAAGGGTAAAAGCTAGCTGGGAGATGGGGTTGGCCCCCGCCTCGGCAATGTGGTAGCCGCTGATGGAGACCGAGTAGTAGTTCCGCACCCGCTTGTCGATGAAGTACTGCTGGATGTCCCCCATCATCTTCAGGGCGAACTCGGTGGAGAAAATGCAGGTGTTCTGCCCCTGGTCCTCCTTGAGGATGTCCGCCTGCACCGTGCCGCGCACCGTCTGGAGCGTGCAGTCGCGAATCTCCCCGTACTCGGCGGCCGACGGCTCCCGGCCGTTCTTCTGCCGGAACGCCTCCACCTGCTGGTCGATGGCGGCGTTGAAGAAGAAGGCGAGCATCATCGGCGCCGGGCCGTTGATGGTGATGGAGACGCTCGTGTTCGGGGCGCAGAGGCCGAAGCCGGCGTAGAGCTTCCGCATGTCCTCCACGGTGCAGATGGAGACGCCGCTCTCCCCCACCTTGCCGTAGATGTCGGGAGGGTAGTCCGGGTCCTCGCCGTAGAGGGTGACGCTGTCGAAAGCCGTGGAAAGCCGCTTGGCGTCGTCGTCCTTGCAGAGGTAGTGGAAGCGGCGGTTTGTCCGCTCCGGGGTCCCCTCCCCGGCGAACTGGCGCTTCGGGTCCTCCTCGGCCCGCTTGAAGGGGAAGACCCCCGCTGTGTAGGGGAAGAAGCCCGGCGCGTTCTCCAGCATGCACCACCGGACGATCTCCCCCCAGTCGGCGAAGTCGGGGAGGCAGACCCTGGGGATGCGGGTGCCCGAGAGGGTCGTGGTGTGGAGGTCGCTCCTGATCTCCCTGCCCCGCACCTTCGTGACGAGCTGGTCCCTGCGGTAGCTCTCCTTCAAGGCGGGCCACGCCTTGAGTATCAGCCGCGGCTCCTCGGAGAGCCGCGCATCAAAGCAGGCGATCTGTTTATCCAACTCGGCTACGGCAACCGACTCACCGACGACCTCTTTGGCACCTTCGAGCTGGAAGAGACGGCGGGCGACCCCCGCCTGCTCCTGGACGCGGTTGCGGTAGCTGCGGGCGGCATGGACGATCTCCCCCAGGTAGTGGACCCGGTCGGTGGGGATGATGTACTTCTTCAGGCTTTCCTTTTCCGTGATCTCCAGAGAGGATTTGAGCGCGAGCCCCTTCTTGCCGTTGATCGCGTCGATGAGTGCCAGGTAGAGGACGTTCGTCCCGGGATCGTTGAACTGTGCGGCGATGGTGCCGAAGACCGGCAGCTCTTCGTCTGGAATGTCGAAGAGGTCGCGGTTGCGGCGGTACTGCTTGCGCACGTTTCTCAGCGCGTCCTCGGCCCCCTTGCGCTCAAACTTGTTGAGGGCCACGAGGTCGGCGAAGTCGAGCATGTCGATCTTCTCCAGCTGGGTGGGGGCGCCGAACTCGCAGGTCATGACGTACAGGGCGATGTCGGCGATCTCCACGATCCCCGCATCCCCCTGGCCGATGCCCGAGGTCTCCACGATCACGAGGTCGAAGCCGGCCGCCCGCACCACGTCGATGGCGTCGTGGATGGCTTCGGAGAGCTCCGAGCGGGAGTCGCGGGTGGCGAGCGAGCGCATGTAGACCCGGTTCGTGTTGATGGCGTTCATCCGGATGCGGTCTCCGAGGAGCGCACCGCCGGTCCGCTGCCGCGACGGGTCAACAGCCAGGATAGCGACGCTCTTCTCGGGGAAGTCGCGCATGAAGCGGCGCACGAGCTCGTCCGTAAGAGAGCTCTTGCCCGCGCCGCCGGTGCCGGTGATCCCCACCACGGGCAGCTCAAGGCCGAGTGCCCGGATGCGGTCGCGCACCGCGGCGTACCCCTGGGAATGCTCGTGCACCGCCTGTTCCGCCAGAGAGATGAGGGTGTTCACCGCCCGGATATCCTGGTGCTGCAGCCTGCCGATCTCCTCGTCGATGACACGCTGCGGGGCGAAGTCGCACAGTTCGAGCATGTGGTTCACCATCCCCTGGAGCCCCATGCGGCGGCCGTCCTCCGGAGAGAATATCTTGCTGACGCCCGAAGCTTCGATCTCCCGGATCTCATCGGGGATGATAACCCCTCCGCCCCCCCCGAAGACGCGGATATGCCCGGCCTCCCGCTCGCCGAGGAGGTCGCAGATGTACTTGAAGAACTCCACATGCCCACCCTGGTAGCAGCTGACGGCAATTCCCTGGGCATCTTCCTGGATGGCGGCGGTGACGATCTCCTCGACGCTCCGGTTGTGCCCCAGGTGGATCACCTCCGCCCCCGACGACTGGAGCATGCGGCGAATGATGTTGGTGGCGGCATCGTGGCCGTCAAAGAGACTCGTGGCGGTCACGACGCGGATTTTGTGGCTGGACTTGTAGGGTGCGACAGCGGTCGTGTGCATGCGGTGCCTCCGTTCTTCGGTTATCGTAGGGGCGCATGGCATGCGCACGCCCTCATCCCCGACCGGTACAGTAACCTCTTCCATATCCCTCTCAGTTTGCGTACACTGCCGACAAACGTTTATTTCAGCCCCTGCTCAGTCAAGAGTTTGCTTGTCGCATCTGGCCTATGAATACTGGAGATTGTTCTTCTTACAATTTTACGCTTACTTACATGTACCCATTTGTAAACAACCGGCTGATGTTTAACTCGGTTTTAAACGACATTTTTATCGTTTTATAAGGCTGTTGGGCAGCATGGCCAAATGTTGCTACCAGCATAATGCAGTTTACGTACATGTCAAGCATAAATAGAACGTTTTTTTACTATGTTTGAAATTACGGAACAAGGGGCGCCACCTGCGCCCATCCCGGCGAAAAGCCCTGCATAAGCGTTGACAAACTTACACAACTGCCTTAAGGTTAGTTAGTTAAATATTTGACGTAAAGGAAAAGCTATGAACAAACTGAAGGCCGGCGAAGAGATTGAATCGATTGGCGAACTGGCAAAATCGCTGGGGCTAACCACCAGAACCTTGCGCTATTGGGAAGAAGTAGGCATCATTGAATCCGCACAACGGCTTGACGGGGCTACCCGTGGCTACACGCCCTATTACGTCCGGCGCATCAAATTCATCATGAAGCTGAAAGAATTGGGATTGACCATCAAGGAACTGCAGGAACTGTATATCGCTTACGGCGAGGCAAAACATACCGACAGAATGATTCCGAAGCTTGTTGAGATACTCGACGACCACATCAACAAGGTTGACGAAAAGATGGCTAAACTGGCTTCGTTGCGCAAGGATATCGTAGATTATCGACAGCGGATGATGACGAAATTCAATATGCAAAAAGACAACGGCTGACTTCTTTCCCCAGTCATCACGTGATTGATCTCAACTTAGCAACTTGGAAGCCCGACCCCTACGCCTCCCTGTGGACAGCTAAATCGGTCAGTCGCATAATAGGTACGATTCATAGCGGATAAAATTCATGCATCTTTTCATCATGACATTCAATGGTTGCCATGCGGTGGCGTTGTCGCCTAGTAACCATCACTCAGACAAAATACTCATTTCAATAATTGAAAGATCATTATCGTTTTTGGTCAAAATCGAGAAATAAGCTATCTTCTTGAGACTGAATATACCTCCCCATGTCAGGAAAGAGGACTGATACTGCGAACAACCCTTGATGTATCAGTGTACAAAAATGCCTTATATGCTCATACGAATTATTCATAGTAAATATAACCCTATGTTTCATCAACTCTGCTCTTGCTGATACACTCTTTATTTTGTCAGTATCATCACAATTGGCGACTACTGTGTATTTCGAAGGAAACGGAAAAATTACCCCGCTTGGATGAAGATAAGTTACTAAAGCGTCTTTTATGCTAAGAATCAAGTTATGCCGATGACAGAACGGCCTATTAGGCTTACCTTCTGAATAACACGACATTATTTCTTGTGCATGTTGACTCAGATCAAACGAAAAAGATTCACATATCAGGAAGGTTAGCATTTGATCCCGTTCATCATATTCTGGCATATATCTACTTTTTAACCCTTCTTCTTTTGCACAATAAACATAGTTTGGTTCGAATAAACAATCTCTAAGCCCTTTAACAGATGCCAACTTTCTCAAAGCACTTTTCAGGTCTGATAAGGAAAGAACAGATTTTATTTCTCCGACAGCACAAACTGATTCCACAGGAAAAAATCTCTGCCGGTTCTCATTTTGGATGAGTGGCGTAACAGACTTGTCATATATTACGATATCGCATTGCGAACTTATTCTGCCAGAAGAGGTAATTATAAACCCTGAATCTATGGCCATTCTTTGCGGTATAAAACTTTTAAGAAAATCCTTAGTTATCGACTCTCTGTAAGTTCCGAACTCACCTGGATGCACAAGTTGTCCATCTTCATCAGCGAACAGTTGCCGTGAGCTTTCAAGGAACGAAGAGGCAAAGTGTCGCATTTTTTCATCTAAAAGCGCTGCTAAAGCATTTCTTTCTTGCTGATTACCCATAAGTCAGACTCTCTCACTTTGTAGATTTGATGTACAGCGACATGGGTGCATCAGCGCGCCAGAGCAAGTGGTCGCAACCTGTGGCAGTTACACTGTCCCATTCAAGGACGAAGCATTTCCCCTCGCTCCGAAGCCCACCCTTCCGAAAGCACCTCAGTCTGCTCCAGCACGATCTGGGTGGCCTTCTCCTGCTTGTCCGGAGGATACCCGTATTTTCTCAGAATTCGCTTCACCAGCACCCGGAGTTGAGCACGAACGTTCTCTCGCATCGTCCAGTCGATGGTGACGTTTTTCCGTACCGTGTCGGTCAGCTCCCGCGCAATGATCTTCAGGGTATCATCACCCATGACCTTAACGGCGCTGTCGTTGGTCTCCAGAGCATCATAGAAGGCCAGTTCATCATCAGTCAGCCCCAGCTTATCACCCCTGCTGTTGGCTTCCCGCATCTGTTTGGCCAGTTCGATCAGCTCTTCAATCACTTGGGCAGTTTCGATAGCCCTGTTCTGGTAGCGGCGTAACGCCTCCTCCAGCATCTCGGCAAAGGAGCGGGCCTGCACCACGTTCTTGCGTCGGCGCGACTTGATCTCACCCTTTAACAGTTTCTGGAGCAGTTCCACCGCCAGGTTCCGTTGCGGCATCCCCTTGACCTCGGCCAGGAACTCGTCGGACAGGATCGAGATGTCCGGTTTCTTGAGTCCGGCAGCCTCGAAGATGTCTATCACTTCATCGGATGAAACCGCCTTGGAGACTATCTGCCGGATGGCATGATCCAACTCCTCATCAGTCTTACGTTCACCTCCGGTGTTTTTTGCCAGCACTGCCCTTACTGCCTGAAAGAACGCCACGTCATCACGAATGGCAAGTGCGTCATCGTTGGGGACTGCCAGGACGAAAGACTGGGACAAGTCCGTTACTGCCCGGAGGAGGCGATTTTTACCGTCCTCTTGGGCAAGGATATGTTCCTGTGCCGCCGGAAGCAGGGTCAACCGTTGCTGCGGTGTACCACTGACCCACACGGTCCAGCTGAAACCATGGAACAGCCCAAGGCAAATTTCGTACTTCTCCAGCATCAGCGCCACGGCTTCGGCTTGGTCGATGGCCGTCTTGCCGGTGCCGCCGCTCTCGGTGTAGGTAGCCAGGGCCTTGCGTAGTTCATCGGCCAACCCCAGGTAGTCAACCACCAGACCACCCGGCTTGTCCTTGAATACGCGATTGACGCGGGCGATGGCCTGCATGAGACCATGCCCCCGCATCGGCTTGTCAGCATACATGGTGGCCAGGCTCGGGGCATCGAAACCTGTCAGCCACATATCCCGGACGATGACCAGCTTGAAGGGGTCTTTGGCGTTCCTGAACCGTTTAGCCAGCTCCTCACGGCGGGGCTTGTTGCGGATATGCTGTTGCCACGCTACCGGGTCCGTTGCCGATCCGGTCATGATGACCTTGATGCTCCCCTTGTCGTCATCGGCATGGTGCCAGTCAGGGCGAAGGGTCACGATGGCATTGTAGAGGTCAATACAGATACGGCGGGACATACAGACCACCATGGCCTTACCGTCCATAGCTGCAAGCCGATCCTCGAAATGCTTTACCAGGTCTTCCGCCACCAGCTTGATCCGGGTATCAGACCCTACCAAAGCCTCCAACTGTGCCCATTTGGATTTCAGCTTCTCCTTGCGGTCGATCTCTTCCCCTTCGGTCACGTCCTCGAATTCAGGGTCGATATGAGGCTTCTCGCTCTCCTTCAGCTCCAGCTTTGCCAGTCGACTTTCGTAATAGATTGGCACTGTGGCCCCATCCATCACGGCCCGCTGGATGTCGTACACACTTATGTAGTCCCCGAACACGGAACGGGTGTTCTTGTCGGTCAACTCAATAGGGGTGCCGGTGAAACCGATGAAGGAGGCATTGGGAAGAGCATCGCGCATATGGCGAGCGTACCCGTCGATGAAATCGTATTGGCTGCGGTGGGCTTCGTCGGCGATGACTACAATGTTGCGCCGGTCGGACAGAAACGGATGCCGGTCCCCCTTCTCCTCGGGAAAAAACTTCTGGATGGTAGTGAAGACCACACCTCCGGCATTGACCGCAAGCTTTTCGCGCAGATCGGCCCGGTCGGTGGCCTGCACCGGAGGTTGACGCAGCAGGTCCCGACAACGGGAAA
Source organism: Geobacter sp. (assembly GCA_027356255.1). Lineage (GTDB taxonomy): Bacteria > Desulfobacterota > Desulfuromonadia > Geobacterales > Geobacteraceae > Geotalea. The sequence continues at coordinate 10,957 of DAIEGL010000237.1, forward strand.
AAGTGCCGAACAGTTGGTCGTCAAGATCATTGCGGTCAGTGAGGATTACCAGTGTCGGGTTCGCCATGAAAGGTTCACGGATCACCCGCCCGGCATAGAATGCCATGGTCAGACTCTTGCCCGATCCCTGGGTATGCCAGACCACACCAATTCTTCGGTCGCCTGAATCACCACCCCGGCGCTGTCCCGCCTCATACCGTCCCATCTCTTCGGCTACTTTGCCCGCCAGCGTTCCGGCCCGCATGGTCTCGCTAACCGCCGCATTGACCGCGTGGAACTGGTGGTATCCGGCCATCTTCTAGATGAGAGCACCGTCTCCTGCATCCTCAAAGACGATGAAGAAGTTGAGCATTTCCAAGAGGCGGCGCTTGTCGAACACCCCTTCCAGCATGACCTGTAATTCAGATATATGCGTACCAGCCAGGGCCTCACCGGTTATGGTGCGCCACGGCTTGAACCACTCTTTGCCACCAGTGAGGGTGCCGATACGGGCCTCCACTCCATCGGAAACGACGAGCAGGGCGTTGTAGGTGAAGAGGGTCGGCAATTCAGCCTTGTAGGTCTGGAACTGCTGGAAGGCCGTCCAGATGGTGGCGCTCTCGTCGGCAGCGTTCTTCAGTTCCACCAGCACCAACGGCAGACCGTTGATGAACAGCACCACATCGGGACGACGGTTGTGCTTGTTCTCGATCACCGTAAACTGGTTGACCGCGAGCCAGTCGTTATTGGCGGGGTTATCGAAGTCGATCACCTGCGCCTGGGCCCCGGCAATGTGGCCGTCCTTGTGGCGGTACTCCACCGTAACACCATCTACCAGCCAGCGGTGCACGGCACGATTGCGGGTCTCCAGGGTCGGCCCTTCAGGGCGGGTCAGCTTGCGAAAGGCATCATCAAGGGCCTCGGCAGGGATGGCTGGGTTGAGACGAGCCAAGGCGCTTCTTAGTCGTTCCTCTAGTATTACTTGGCCGTAGTCTTGACGCTCGGCAGCAGGTTCACCTGGGGCAATGTCAAGGCCATTCTTGACGGAGTATCCGATGCTTTCCAACCAGGAAAGGGCAGCTTCTTCGACGATGGATTCGTTAAACAATGTCATCACCACTTATTGCCAATAGTAACGCGACATGAAATTGACCTGAGACTACTACACCCAGTTTGAAAAATTTTGATATCCGTTATCGCCCTGCCAGCAAAATAGCCTGTAAAAATTTGACAATTTATGTGAAGTACCCCAATAGGTTCTCTGAACCGCCCACGTCACATCAATTGTCGGGATGTGGTTGTAGGGAACCCATTGATTACCGTTGTATTCAAGCATGTGAAGCTTTTTACCGTCCGCCGAAAACGTTAGTCCCAAGAAATCAAACGGATTTGCTCCATGAGGCTTCACAACTTTATTTTTGTCTGGGATTTGGTTGATATGCACACCGAACACTTTATTCCCGACTTCAATGCTCTTGACGATTTCGTATCGTACCCATTCTCTTGCATATGTTTGGCTTCCAACCAAAACAGCAGTAACAGACGTATTTTGAAGCCCACCGTTTATGAGACGTTTAAGAGCTATCGGGCCGGTCTTCTTAGAAGACTCCCAGATTGATGCGTCAAAGAAACCCGCTTCTTGGCGGTCTGGCTTTGTAACCCAATGGTTGCGGACAACATTTGCCCGAAAATCAACAACATCCTGATAATGGAAACTGAAAAACACTCGCTTAGCCATAGCGTTACCTCACGGTACACATGAAGCGGATTATCAACAGCATTATGAATACTATAGACCCAAAAACTACCCCATGAAAAATGAGAAGCGTTTTAGAAAAACAGGCTCCGAGCCATGTTTCCTCTTTATCAACAGATTTGACTGACATCGAAAAGTCAATGTCGCTCTCATTTGTCGCTCTAACCTTATCGTACAGTCGGCGATAAAGTCTTTCCTGCCACAGAAAGTACCCGTCGAGTATCCAGAAGGCTACCGCAGGAAAATAACTCAACTTTCGCAGTTGGCAAAAATATGTAACATGCTGTAATTATTAATAGTATAGCGTCGCAATCTGGGTTAAAATGGTTTTGTTCCCCAACAAATCCACTAGCACAGAAAGGCGACGCTATGAGCCAGATTGTAC
>DAIEGL010000239.1 GCA_027356255.1 Geobacter sp.
AGAGATCGTCAGCACCATCGAGGACATCGCCGACCAGACCAATCTTCTCGCCCTCAACGCGGCAATAGAAGCGGCCCGTGCCGGGGAACAGGGACGGGGGTTCGCCGTGGTGGCGGACGAGGTGCGGAAGCTCGCCGAACGGACCACCAAGGCGACCAAGGAAATAAGCTCCCTGATCCATGACGTCCAGGGCGAGACAAGCAAGGTGGTAGACGCCATGCGCGGCAGTGTCCTGCAGGTGGAAAACGGCACCGCCGAGGCGGCCAGATCAGGAGACGCGCTCCATGAGATCCTTGTGCAGATAGACGAGCTGAACGGTCAGGTCAACGCCATAGCCACCGCAGCCGAGGAGCAGTCGGCAACAACGGCGGAAATCACGCACAACATCCAGAAAGTCAGGGAGGTGATGAGCGATTCAATAACACAAGCGCACAATAGCGCCGAAGCCGCGCAGAATCTCACATTCCTGGCAGGGGAGCTGCACAACCTGGTGGGGAGGTTCAAGGTGGGAACAGCGGAAAACTCCGCCATTGCAAGCCACCACTACAAACGCTAGCCTACAGCATATCCACCGGGTCAACATCGATGGCCATGCGCACCACCGCGGGCAGTCTGACGGCCGCCCTGAATCTCGCCAGCAACCGGTGCAGCTCCGGCCGTCCCACCGATTTGAGAAGGATCTGCAGACGATAACGGCCGCGGATCTTGGCCAGCGGCGCCGACACTGGGCCGAGAATCTCGACCCTGCTCCGCAGTTCCCCCTTTGTCCGATGCAGCACAGAGGCCGCCGTTTCCGCACCCTTTTCCACCTCGGAGGCGGAATTGCCCGACAGGGTCAGCGCCGCCAGATGGGCGAACGGCGGGTAACCCGCCTCCCTGCGGAAGCCGATTTCTTCGTTGTAGAATCCCTCAAAATCATGGGCAACCGCACGGGCGATGGCGTAGTGGTCCGGCGCCAGGCTCTGGATCAGCACCCTGCCCGGCGCATCACCCCGCCCGGCACGCCCCATCACCTGGCTGATCAGCTGAAAGGTCCGCTCGCTGCTGCGAAAATCGGGGATGTTGAGGGTCGCATCAGCGGACACCACCCCGACGAGGGTGACGCCGGGGAAATCGTGCCCCTTGGCGATCATCTGGGTGCCGATGAGGATGTCGATGCGCCCCTCCTCCAGCCCCTTCAGTACCCTGGCATGCCCCCCGCGCCCCCCCGTGGTGTCCCGGTCCATGCGTCCTACCCGGGCGAGGGGGAAGAGCTCCCGCACCTCCTCCTCGACCCGCTCCGTCCCGCGCCCCAGGAGACCGACGGCCTGGCTGCCGCATTCCGGGCAGACCGAAGGGGCCGGGATGGAGTAGTCGCAGTAGTGGCAGAAATGCCGCTCCCGGCGGCGGTGGTAGGTGAGGGTGACGGAGCAGTTCGGGCAGCGGAGCACGTGGCCGCAATCCTGGCAGACGAGGAAAGTGGCGAATCCGCGGCGGTTCAGGAAGAGCAGCGTCTGCCCGCCGGCCGCAAGGTTGTCGGCAATGGCAGCGGCCAGCTGAGGCAGAAAGGTGTCCCCGCGCCGGCCGCGGGCGTCCAGGAGTTCCGCCTGCGGCATGGGGAGGTTGCGCACCCGGCAGGGAAGGGACAGGTAGCCGAGTTTCCCATCCTGCGCCGCATGGTATGTGGTGAGAAGCGGGGTTGCGGAGCCCAGGATCACCACGGCATGCGCCATCTTACCCCGCACCAGCGCCAGGTCCCTGGCATTGTAGCGGAACCCCTCTGACTGCTTGTACGACGCCTCGTGCTCCTCATCGACTACGATGATCCCGAGCGCGGAAAGGGGCGCAAAAATGGCGGAACGGGCGCCGATGACGATGGAGACCTCATTGCGCCGGATGCGCCGCCATTCGTCATAACGCTCGCCGTCAGACAACCCGCTGTGGAGAACGGCAATGCCGCAGTCAAAGCGGCTCTTGAAGCGCCTGACCAGCTGCGGGGTGAGGGCGATCTCCGGCACCAGCACCAGGGCGGTTTTTCCTGCATCGAGGACATGGGCAATCGCCTGGAGGTAGACCTCGGTCTTGCCGCTGCCGGTCACGCCGTGGAGCAGAAACGGCGCGAAGCCGCCTCCGTCGGTCGCAGCCATGATCCTCTCCAGTGCCGCGGACTGGCTGTCGTTCAGGGAGAGCGGGGTGTCGCAGGCGAACACCTCTTCCCGGAACGGGTCACGGTACACCTCCCTTTCGGAGGCCTCGACCAGGCCGAGCTCCAGCAGGCGGCGGAAGTGCGCGGCAGTCGCGCCGAATTCCCGGCGGAGCTGCGATGCGGACGCATCAACGACGGTCCGCAGAAATTCCGCCATGCGCAGGGCCTTGCCGCGCAGATTTGCCGGCGGCTCCATAGAAGGGAGCGCCCGGTAGAAGGTCTCCCTCCGCACCCCTTTCCCCCCCACCATCACCTCTTCCTCACACCCCGTGCCATCGGCTGAACAAACCCTGCGCTTGCGGCTCTCCACGTTGATTCCCGCAGGAAGGGCCGTCTTGATCACCTCTCCCAGGGGATGGAGGTAGTAGGACGCACTCCAGCGGAAAAAAGCCAGCTCCTCCGGTGTAAAGAGCGGTTCCGGGTCGAGGACGGCACTGATCGGCTTCAGTTCTTCTTCGCTCTCCGCAACGGTACCGAGCACATAACCGGTGAGCTTGCGCCTGCCAAACGGCACGAGCACGCGCACGCCGGTCCTGACGAGAGTGGCGAGATTCGGGGGCACCGCGTAGTGGAAGGTGGTGTAGAGCCGGAGCGGCACCGCGACGTCGATGATTGTAAAGGGGGGCTGCTCTGTCATTGGATTACTGCGGCGATAAAGGGGACTGGCGCTTCAGGAAGGATATGACAGCGTCCTTGAACATGGTGAAGTCTCCGAGATGCTTCCTCAAGACCAGAATGACGATTTCCGCGTCAACGCTCTCGTACTGGTGAACCACCACATTACGGAACTTGGCCATCTTTTCCATGACCGAAAAAAGCTCCGCAGAAATGACGGCATTCTCGGCCAGGACACGAAATGTGTCGGCATAGCTGGTCGGGGTTCGCATCCGGTTGTCCGATACGATGTGGTTGGCGATATCTGCACAGGTTTCTATCAGCATCTGCAGGGTCCTTTCCACAACTCGCTGAGTTTTCCAGTCCCCTTGATACTCCTCCAGACCGATAGCCGCAAACTCCCCGACCTGCCCGAGGTAGAGTTCCAGCTCCGTAATCTTCCTCATGACCAGGGCTTTATCCACCAATGCCATACCTCAATTCGAACAGGGCATCTTCCTTTTTCCTGAAATCAAAAGACTCCCTCAAGGTCAGCGACTCGTAGCGATGCCTCAGATAGGGCTCCTTGTCAACGAGCTGCTGCTTGTTCTGCAGTATCCTGCCGGCAAGGCTTACGGGCGCCGTGTTGAGTATTACCAGGTCGATTTCGCACGTTCCGAACAGGTCACAGAGTTCTGAAAAAATATCCAGTTTAACCTCTGCAAGGTGTTCCGAATCGGCAAGATAGACGGCAATGTCCACGTCTGAAAGGGGCTTGGGCTCTCCCCCGGCAAGGCCGCCGAACAGATAGGCAAAAGCGATCCGCGGGTCCTGCTCAAGCATCTGTATAACCCTCGGCAGCCGCTGCTTTATGTCAACCGGAATTCTTTCGAACTTGATCATGCCGGAGCCTCTCCCAATGGCGAAACTATACCATATTTCCCTGCTCAATCCATGAAAAAAGGACCCTTTACGTATGTGTCGCCTTACGGCACAAAAAAAGCCGGAAACGCCCTTATGAGACGTTCCCGGCTTTTTTTGTTTTCTGCGGTGGCGAAAGGCTACTTTTTCAGCACCTCTTCCGCTATGGTCCGGCCGAGGGCCTCGCACTGTGCCAGCGCGTCGGGTCTGGGGGTGAACGGGGCGCGGACGAGCAGCGCGGGGAGCTTGAAATTCAGCCCCTTGAGCCTTTCCTCGGCCATCTTGGTCGCCTCGCCGCTCCAGCCATAGCTCCCGAATACCCCGGCGATGTTCGTCTTCAGCTTGACCGTGGAGAGATAGGCGAGCACGTCCCACATCGGTTTCGGGATGTCGCGGTTGATGGTGGGGGTGCCGAATATGAGGGCATCTGCCTCCTCGAAGAGGTCGCGGATCTCATCGGCCGACAGGTGGTTGATATGCTTGCTGATCACCTCGACGCCGGGAAGGGACGCACCCTTGGCCACGGCAGCGGCCATCTTCGCGGTATTGCCGTGGGGAGAGATGAAGAAGATCACGATTTTCTTCCCGCCCGGCACCGGTTGGCACCACTCCTCGTAGAGACCGATGGTCTTCCACGGGTCGTCGCGCAGGACCGGTCCGTGGCTCGGGCAGACCAATTCAATCCGTTCGTGCCTGATCTTGTCGATGGCTGCCAGTGCCCGGTCCTTGAACGGGCGCATGATGCAGTCGAAGTAAAACTTCGTGTCCGCGCTGAAGTCGGGGAGTTCGTCGTTGAAAAGCGAAGGGCCGCAGTAGTGGGAGCCGAAGGCATCGCAGGTGAAGAGCGCCCCGTCCTCTTCGAGGAGGGCGAACATGGTGTCGGGCCAGTGGAGGAACGGCGCCACTACGAAGCGTATCCGCTTCCCCCCAAGGTCGATCACCTCACCATCCTTGACTACATGGGAGGGGAACGGGGTGTGGATCAGGTTGCCGAGAAAGGTATGCGCCGCCTGGGTGGAAACGACGGTCGCCTTCGGGCAGTGCTTGAGCATGAAGGCGAGCGAGCCGGAATGATCCGGTTCCGTGTGGTTGATGATAAAATAATCGATCTCCGCCGGATCGACCAGTTCCCTGATCTTGGCCAGGTACTCCTCGGACCGGTCCCCCTTGACCGTGTCGATGACGGCGATCTTTTCCTTCCCCTTGATCAGGAAGGAGTTGTAGGTGGTGCCATGCTCGGTTGGAAACAGGTCGTCGAAGGTGCGCAGCTCCGGGTCTTTCACACCGACCCAGAAGAGGTCGGGCTTTATCTCGATGATCTCTTTCATGCAATGACTCCTTTGTGACGGGGGATTTTTCCTTTCTCTTAATGATAGCGGACCGATCCCGTCCTGGCAAGTGCGTATACAGGACAAGATCGGTCCGATTATCAAACCACATGGAGGCTGCTTTCTTCAACCGGCCTGGGCTGCGCTCAGCTCGTCTGCCTCGAATCGCGCCCCGGCTTGCCGCTCCGGTACTCGACAGTTACGTTATGGGACGTTCTCGACCGCGCCGCAGAGCTCTTGCGGGCATGGGCAAAACCGCCGTTCCCCTTCTCCTCCCGCCCCTGGCGGCGCGGCCCCCCGGAATAGGAGGTCTTCCCGCGGCCGTTCGCCGGCTGGCTCCGCTTGCCGCCGCTGTTGACGCGGCGCAGCGGCCGGGTCGGCTCCAGGCCGGGTATCACGTGCTGCGGCAGGGTCTGGCCCGTGTAGCGCTCGATCCTGTCCAGGTAGCTGATGTCGTTGAGCGAGACAAAGGAGATGGCGACCCCGGAAGCGCCCGCGCGGCCGGTACGGCCGATGCGGTGCACGTAATCCTCGGCGAACTTGGGGAGGTCGAAGTTGATCACATGGCTGATGCCGGAGACGTCCAGGCCGCGGGCAGCAACGTCGGTGGCGACCAGGAAGCGCACCTTGCCCCGGCGCATGTTGCTTATGGTCCTGTTGCGCGCGCTCTGGTTCATGTCGCCATGCAGGGCGGCGGCAGCGTGCCCCTGGGCGTACAGCTCGCGGGCCAGCATGTCCGCGTCGCGCTTGGTTGCGGAAAAGATGATCGCCTTGGTCATGCTTTCGTCGGCGATGAGATGTTGCAGCATGCGGTTTTTATGCTGGAGGTTGTCAACGACATGGAGGCGCTGCTCTATCTGGTCGTGGCAGGTTTTCTGCCCGGCGATCTCGATGCGCACCGGGTCCTTCAGGAGCCTCTGGGCAAGCTTTGCCATCGCATCGTCCATGGTCGCCGTAAAGAGAAGGGTCTGGCGGTTGGCCGGGGCGGCTGCAGCAATCCTGTCCACGTCTTCGCTGAAACCCATGTCGAGCATCCGGTCGGCCTCGTCCAGGATGAGCAGCTCCAAACGGGAAAGATTGATGCGCCCACGCTCCAGGTGGTCGATGAGCCTTCCCGGAGTGGCCACGATCAGGTCCACCGGTTGGGAGAGGAGTTGCAACTGGTCGCGATAAGGCATGCCGCCGAGAATGGCACCGCTCCTCACCCGCATGAATTTGCCGTAATTGCGCACGGCGTCGGTCACCTGGTTGGCCAGTTCGCGGGTCGGCGTCAACACGAGGATCCGGGGTCCGCGCCCTTTTACAGGCGAAGGGACACTCAACCTCTCCAAGGCCGGGAGGGTGAAGGCGGCGGTCTTGCCGGTGCCGGTCTGGGCGGAGGCGATGAGGTCCTTGCCGGAGATGGCCAGGGGGATTGATTGCTCCTGGATGGGGGTCGGCGTCGTGTAGCCGCAAACTGCGATGGCTTTCAGGATGGATGGTGACAACTGCAGTGATTCAAAAGACATGAAAATTCCTTGTGGTTTCTGCGCTGATGGCGTGCGAAGACGCTACCCGCAGAAGACGGCTGGAGATTGAACGCGCGAAGCCGCTGCGGCAACCGTTGCCACGCAAATGATGACGGCAATAACACGTATTTGACCGGCTCAACTACATCGTCGCCAACCAAAAGTGTTACTGCAATTTCCTGGACTTGTGGAATGCAGAGGGGGTCAGTGAGCGATGAAACAGGGGATGCGGAGGAAAGAAAATTCGTGTGAAGCTGGGATACCGGATGCCCCGATTGAACGGCTGTCAGTCAGACGATACAAATTACATTATTATCCATGAATTGCAAGCATTATTTCGCGGCGCAGCCCCACGGCGACGTATACGAGAAATCGCACTAAAATGCAGCGGAAAGATTAATGGTATTGATTATCCGCGAACTGTCCCTTAGAATGTGCGGAAATTATCCGTAGATCTGAGGTCAGCGTGACAACCATCCTCTTCATAACCGACCAGCCCCGCTTGCAGGGCATCTTCAACTCGATCGGGGAGCTTCCGGGTGTCGCTCTGCGGATGGCCGGAAGCCTTGACCATGGAGCGGAACAATCGGCTGCCGCCGCACCGGCCGTTGTTTTTGTCCAGGACCGGCTCTCCGGTCTGGCCGGCAGCATAATCGCCAGACATATACATAGCCGCCTCCGCTCGAATGATACGAAAATAGTCCTCCTGTCCGATGACACGGCCGCCGGCTCCTCCACTCAGGCGTTTGTCGACAAGTGCCTTGACCTGCGCGTAAGCGACGAGTCCCTGACCGCAGCCATCCGGGAGAGCATTGCCACCCTTGCACCGGGTGAAAGGGGCGGGGATGATGACGCCGGGCCGGTGGAAAAGGTACGGGACACGGTAAGTCTTTCCAGCGGTTTTCCTGCCGAAGTCAACGCAGATGAACCGACCGGCACGCCGGCCGGTGAAGGGACGGCGGAGAAATCCCGGTTCCAGGATGCGCTGGAAACCGTATTGGAAAACCATGAGGCTGTCCCGGTACGTCATGCCGAAACCCGCCAACTCCCTGTCGAGGAGGCCCCGCCGGAAGCTGGCACAACGCTTTACGGCAAGCGGGTCGGTGATTACATCATCCGCGAGGAACGGGGAACTGACCGTTTCTGGTTGCTGGCCATTGCTTCCGTTGCCCTGGCCGCGATTCTTTTCTATTTTCTGGCCGGCGGGAAGAAACAGCCTGCAAAGAGCAACGCCGTGAAACCAGCGTCGCAGCCCGGCCGGGTCGCGCCGAAACTGGCACCCGCTCCGGCGGCACCCACGCGGCTACCCGCCTTCATCCCCGTGCGGACGCTGGATGCCGCATACGGGAAGGCACATCCCGGTTGGGAGAGGTATCTGACCGACAAGCTTGAGTTCAAGGTCTACCGGAAAAACGCTTCCATCAAAGCCCTGCAGGTGATCGATCTGAGCGGCGGGGGGATGCCGGAAAGTTTTCTGAACGAAGCGCTCAGGGAAGTTGCGGGCAAGAGCAATCCTGCGGTTGCGACCAAGTCGGAAAAAGGGAGCTATCTCATCGAAAAGGGAAGCATCTCGGCTGCGGGAAGGATCATCACCTACAGGGACAAATCGAGCCTCCAGCTGAAGGGTTTTGTCATCTACTTCCTATAGACGCATTCATCCGGAAATCTGCAGACGTCCATGGCCAACTGCCGTTTCCAGCTTCATACAGAGGGACACATGATCTCATCTACTCCGACTAAAACATCCGTGTCGACTATCCTGGCGGTCACCCTGCTCCTCATGCAGATCGGCCCGGCCCTGGCGGCCGACCCGTCGTTCGAGATAGATATCAGGGAACTCGACAGGACAAAAACCGTTCCGGCAACGCCAAAAAAGAAGCCCGCCAAAACTTCGCGCCCTGCCCCGGCCAAAGCCCATTCCCGTAAAAAGGGGGGGCCGGTCCCGGCCGGCAATGCCGGTTACGCCCGGTACACGGTCAGAAGCGGCGACCACATCTTCAAGATCCTGATGAAGGATTTCGGCATGTCCAACAGCGCCGCAGAGGCACTGGTCCCGGAAATAATCCGCCTGAACAGGATTTCTGACATCAGAAAGCTCACCATCGGCCAGACCATCCTGATACCGACCGATGCGAGGCACAGAAGGGCTGCGGCGCCCGAGAAGGGCAGCCCCGAGTCTCCGGCACCTGGCAAGCAGACCGTGGCCGAGACGCCTCAACCGGCGCAGGCCACCCATCCTTCGGCCGAAGTTCCGACCGTTGCAGCCGTTGCCGTGCGCTCCATCAAGACCAGCGAACCTGCCGAGATCGTCGATTCCCTCATGAACATCCTTGCCCTGAAGTGGGGCAAGAACCAGATCGTCGAAACACCGCCGGGAAAGGGTGGCGTGGGACGCTTCAGCGTCAAGGTAGACCGGTATTTCGAACACAACGGCAAACGCTTTATCCTAAGCCTCTCCGACAACGACCCTTACACGTACACCCTTTTCAGGCTCCTCGAGGTGGAGGGGTACAACGTGGTCCGGCTGGGTCCTGCCGACGATTTCGTCAAAATCGTTTCAACCCTCCTCACACGCCTGGACATCCCCTATCGTTATGCCGAGCAATCCCTGGTGCTCAACGACAAGAACCGCACCACGACACGGGTGACGGGCTTTCTCTTCACGCGGGATACGATTCCGCCACGGCAGGTGCTGGTAACGGAGAGCTCTGTCGCCGCATTGACGGCGGAACTTTTGGATGTGAAGTAGAAGCTGCTTCTGGACGAACGGGGAAGAGAAAGCGCCTGGGCTACTGGCGCGACAGGTTCAGCAGGCAGTCTGCCCGGTAAAGGCTCGCATCCGCTGCCAGAGGAGAGTCGGGGAACGAGGAGAGAAAGCGGTCGAACGCCTCGAGCGCCCGCCGATATTCCCCCTTTTTATACGCCCTGACCCCCTTCTGGAAGAGCTGCGCCCCCACAGCAGGCTCAGGACTCACAACATGGGGCGTCGTTGCGTATGCATGGGGAGTGGTGGGCTTGGCGGTTTCCACATCCCTGCGAAGAGGGTGGGCGGCCTTCCCGTGATGCGTAGATGCGGCGCCTGCCGCCGTTATCGGCACGAGCAGCCTGGCGCCGGTATGGATGAGGTCCGGGTTGCGGATCTTGTTGAACAGGAGGATCTGCGGAAAGTAGGAGCTCTTACCCCGGTACTTCCTCGCAAGCGCCTTGAGCGTGTCCCCCCGCCTGAGGGTGATCCCCTTGACCAGAATGCCTTCTTCGGGGCCGGCGGTCGGCCTGTCGGATTCAGCGGGTCTCGGCGCGTAGAGCAGATAATCGTCCCCCCAGGCACCTCCGGCACAGGCAAGAGCCAGAAGCAGGGAACATGCGATGCCCCTCGACAAGGGACGCATCAGTAATTATTCCCCAGCGGGTCCTGATACTTCAGGATATTTTTGACCTGCATGTTCGTTCCGACGGCAGTACCCGATTTCACCTTGTAATTGACCTTGATGCTCCGTTTCTCACCGGAACCCAGTTCCTCGAATCTCCAGGTGTAAACGCCGTCGCTCCCCCTTGTGAAGGCAGGGTCCGCAGAGACCAGTGCCAACTGGCCCGGCAGGAAGCTCTGCACATCCACCTGCTTGGCCATGTTGGAACCGCGGTTGGTGCAGCTCAGTTCGAACGAGGAAACCTCGCCGGGCTTAAGCCTTCCCCCCTTGCCGATCATGACCAGATCCAGCACCGGCCGCGAATATACGAGCCGCACATTCAGCGCTGCGCTCCTGGCCTTGTCACCCTCCGGTTCGAAGGTCACCGCGAGCGGTACGCTTGCGCCGTCGGCTTCTGTCACCGGCGTCTTTATTTCAAGAACCACGTAAGCTTCTTCCTTGGGTCCCAGCGGCCCCACATGGTTTATCATCGGCTCGTTTTCCTGCCTTTTGCCGTCGCGGTTCAGGTCCTGGTAAAAAGAATAGGAAGAGCTTGCAGGGATGACCGGCCTGATGGCAAAGTCTTCCCGCTGATTGCCGGTATTGGTCACGATAATGGGCACCATCACGGTCTGGCCCGGAACGACCACCAGCTTGTCCGCACTGGTTCTGACCGCAACGCCGCTGACACCCTGAACAATAGCGGCAGGGGAAAGGAACGAATCCTTTTTCTCAAGCTCGTTGTTGATGACGTCTGCCCTAAGGAAGAGCTCCTGCTGTGCCAGCGCCTCGTCCTTCAACTGGAAGGTAACGGTGAATGTCTTGCTCTCGCCGGAGTTGAGCTGCAGTCCGTCCAAGACCAGGGCGGCCTTCATTTCCTGCTTGAAACCTGCAGGGATAAAGTCCACCGGCTCATACTGGGGCGGATAGTTGAGCCGCAACGTTACGCCGCGGGCGGAGGAAGTACCGATATTCAGCAGGTCGAGCCGGTATGACACCTTTTCGCCCGGCAGCAGATGGGATTTCTCCGCTTTGATCACCGCACGGAGCAGGGGTGCGGAGAAGTACAGGCTGACCTCTCTGGACTGGGAAACATCCCTGGAAAACTGGGAGGCGAGCTTGATGGGATAACTGGCCTTCTGCCCGTCGATGACGCCGCGCGGCACCGTGATCGCCATTACGGCTTTGAACCTTTCGCCTGCCGCCAGTTGCGGCGTCACGTTGATCGGCGTCTCCGGTTTTGCCGCAGCAGCGAACTGCAGATTGAAGTCGGCCGGGAACCCCGATTCCAGATAGAACCTGTCAGGGCCGTTGCCCTGATTGGCCACCTCGAAGGGGATAGTGTAGCGTTTGCCCGCTTCCAGAGGTTGCGCCGGAACGGCCACGTTAAAATCGAAGTCGGCGAACTGCCCCACCTCCAGGGTGAGAATCCTGGCGTTTTCGCCGGCGGCAACCGGCTCTCCGGCACCACCCACGGCCGGGTAGACCACACCGAGCTGCTTGAGCTTTGCCGATGCGCTTGCAGCGGCAGCCGTACCGGGGAACCGGTCTATGACGGTCTTGTATTCGGCAATCGCCTTTTCGCGCAGGGATGCAGATTTGCCGGATTTGCCCTTTTTCTTCGTGCCCCCCCTTTGTTTTCGGGAAGTGGCTTCGACTTTGGCTGCGGCTATTTTCTCTTCAGCACGTTTCTCCGCCGCAGCCTTCTCGGCGGCTATGCGCATCTCTTCGGCCTTCTTTGCCGCTGCCTTTTTCTCCGCTTCGGCCTTTTCCCGTGCCAGCTTCTCAGCAGCAGCCTTCTCAGCAGCAGCCTTCTCAGCAGCAGCCTTCTCTGCGGCAGCCTTCTCTGCGGCAGCCTTCTCTGCGGCAGCCTTCTCGGCAGCAGCTTTCTCAACAGCGGCTTTCTCAGCAGCGGCTTTCTCGGCAGCAGCCTTCTCGGCAGCAGCCTTCTCAGCGGCGGCCTTCTCAGCGGCGGCCTTCTCGGCAGCAGCCTTCTCCTGACGTGCCTTTTCCGTTGCAGCCTTCTCAGCAGCTATGCGCAACTCCTCAGCCTTTTTCGCCGCCGCATTTCTCTCCGCTTCGGCCTTTTCCCGTACCAGCTTCTCAGCAGCAGCCTTCTCAGCAGCAGCCTTCTCAGCAGCAGCCTTCTCAGCAGCAGCCTTCTCAGCAGCAGCCTTCTCAGCAGCAGCCTTCTCAGCAGCAGCCTTCTCAGCAGCAGCCTTCTCAGCAGCAGCCTTCTCAGCGGCGGCCTTCTCGGCGGCGGCCTTCTCGGCAGCAGCCTTCTCAGCAGCTATGCGCAGCTCTTCAGCCTTTTTCGCCGACGCCTTTCTCTCCGCTTCGGCCTTTTCCCGTGCCAGCTTCTCTGCCGAAGGCTTCTCCTCCGCTACAGATTCGCCTTTTGCGTATTTTGCAGCAAGGGCGACCAGTTCATCTTCCACCGTCGCCTTCAGTGGGCTATCCGGATACTCCTTGACAAACTGCGCCATATACCTGGCCGCTTCCTGCTGATGTCCCGCCTTGTAATTGGCCCTTGCAAGCCAGAAAATGGCCATGTCGCGCAAAGGCGTATCTGGATACTTCTTCAGGAGAGCGCTCATTTTGTCTACGGCTGACTGATAGTCCCGTTTCTGGTAGGAATTAAAGCCCGCTATGAAAATTTGGGAGTCTTCTGAATCGAGGGAATAGGCGGGGTTGGAGAAGAGGGTCAACAGGATGAGAATTCCCAATAGGGATTTGCAAGAAGCAGCGCGGAAAAACTTAATAAAATTCACTGGTTGAACCTTTCCGAGCCATAACGGGAAATAGTTACAAAATGCGTGTCGGAAAATATCATCATAATCGTTGCTTGTCAACGGCGAAAGGCGTTTTAAAGCGGCTTGAGGCGGCATCAACCGTCGTCTCAGCGGCATAGATGAACCGGTTCCCGCGTCGGGCCATCCCCATCCAGACGGGCCGCCTCAGAATTACCTTTGAAACGCCCGGTTTTACCTTTATACTCATCGCTATGATCGGCTCGGAGATCACAGCCCGCTTCCCGTCGTCCCCCGGTGTCTACATCATGAAAGGTGCAGATGCGACGGTTCTCTATGTCGGGAAGGCGAGAGACCTGAAGAAACGGATCCGGTCCTACTTTGCCGCCTCCGGTGATTCCCGCTATCACATCCGCTTTCTCATGGCCAGGGTTACCGATATCGATTTCATCGTTACCGACACCGAAAAGGAAGCGCTGATACTAGAGAACACCCTGATCAAGCAATACCGCCCCCGATATAATTTCAACCTGCGCGATGACAAGACCTATTTTTCCCTCCGTCTGGACATGGCGGAAGAGTTTCCGCGCCTCACCATCATCCGCAAGGTAACGAGGGACGGGGCCCGCTACTTTGGCCCCTATTCGTCCGCGGCTGCCGCCAGAACCGTACTGAAACAACTCTACAAGCTCTTCCCCCTGCGCCATTATCCGATGGAAACCTGCCGGAAGCGAAAACGTCCCTGCCTTTTCTATCAGCTCAGGCAGTGCTCCGCCCCCTGTCACGGCTTGATTTCCCGGGAGGATTACGCCGCCCTCGCCGAGGGGGCCGGCCTGTTCCTGGAAGGGAAAAACCGCGAGATCGTCAGGATCTTCAAGGAGAGGATGGCCGCAGCCGCAGCGGCCGAAAAGTACGAGGAGGCCGGCCGGTTCCGCGACCTGGTCCGTTCCATCGAGGTCACCGTGGAGAAGCAGAAGGTGGTTGCCCAGGGGGGAGATTCGGACGTTGTCGGCTTTTACCGTGACGACGAGCGCCTTAACATCGCCCTCCTCTTTATCCGCGGCGGAAGCCTGATCGGGAGCAGAAACTACTCCTTCTCCTGGGAGATGGACGAAAGCGAGGGAATCGCCTCATTCCTGAACGAGTATTATAATCAGGACGTCTTCATCCCACCCGAGATCCTCCTCCCCGTCCCGGTCTCCGAGCCGGCCCCCCTTGAGGAGCTCCTCTCGGAAAGACGGGGGAAAAAGGTCAGCATAGCGGTCCCGCGCCGGGGGGTCCGCTCCGAACTGGTAAGGCTAGCCGGAAAGAACGCCGAGACTTCCGCGCAGGAAAAGAAGAAGGCTCTGGAGAGCGGCGAATCGGTGCTCAGGGAACTCCAGGAGCGCCTCCATCTACAAAAGTCCCCCCGTCGTATCGAATGCTACGATATCTCCAACATCCAGGGGCGCCTCCCGGTCGGGAGCAGGGTCGCCTTTCTCGACGGCAAGGCGGACAAGGCACATTATCGCCGTTACCGCATCAAGGGGGTCGATCAGTCGGACGACTTCGCCATGATGCGCGAAGTGCTATCGCGGCGTTTCAGGCAAGGGGCGGTCGAGGAAGAGTACCCTGACCTCATCGTGGTTGACGGCGGTATCGGCCAGCTGAACGTGCTGACCAGGGTGCTCGAAGAGCTGCATGTGGAGGGGGTTGCCGCTGCGGGCCTGGCAAAGAGCCGCGTTGAAAGGGAGATGGGGGGCGCCGAGATCAACAGGAGCGACGAGCGGATATTTCTCCCCGGACGGAAAAACCCGGTCGTACTGCGGCAGAACTCCGCACCGCTCCTCCTCCTTGCCCGGATCCGGGACGAGGCCCACCGCTTCGCCATTACCTACCACAAGAAGCTGCGCGGCAGGGAGCTGGTGACATCGCTCCTCGAAGGGGTGCCGGGGGTCGGGAAAAAGAGGAGAAATGAGCTGCTGCGTCATTTCGGCAGCATGAAAAGGCTTGGGGGGGCGACCGTCGCAGAGCTCCTGGAGGTGCCGGGGATGTCGAGAACCGTGGCCGAAGCGGTTTGGGAGCACTTCCATCCGAAAGAGGAGCAGGAATGAGGTGCGAGGTTTAAAGGCAGGAATGAGGTGCGAGGTGCGAGGTTTCAAGGTTCGAAGATGAGCATCCTGGTTCTTGGTAGCTGGTGCCTGAGACCGAAGCTGCCCCGAAAAAGAAGCGGCGCATTGATTGTCAATGCGCCGCCTCGATCCTCGATCCTCGATCCTCGTCCCTTATCATTCCGCCAGGAGCCTCTTTATCGTCGTCTCCATGGACTTTGCCACCTCGTCCGAGTACCCCTGGTATTTCTCGGCCACTACCCCCTTTTTGTTGATGATGAACAGGGTGGGGACGGAGCGGATGCCGTAATCGGCCTGCAGGTCCTCACTGGTCAATGCGACGGGATAGTTTATCTTTTTCTCGGAAATGAACGACTTTAACGCATTGTCGCCATCCTCGTCAACGCTCATCCCGAGGACCTGCAACCCCTGTTTGCCGTATTTGCGGTTGAGGTTGATGATGTGCGGGATGGATTCACGGCAGGGGATGCACCAGGTGGCGAAAAAATCGAGAACCAGCACGTATCCCTTGTAATTGGCGAGGGTAACCGGCTGCCCGGAGGTGGTCACCACACTGATCGGGGGCGCAGGCTGTCCCTTCTGGAGGATGGCGAAGGCCGGCGTGGCAAACAGCGACAGCATGAACAGGGTTAAAACGGGATACCGCATCCGCGTGATGCATGACTTCATAATTGATCCTTTGTGCTATAAGGCCTTTTTAATCAGCGCCTCCAGCTGAGCTTTGGGAACCGCACCGACCACCTGGTCCACGACCTTTCCCTCCTTGATCAGGATGACGGTCGGGATGCCACGTACTCCGTATTTGCCGGGGGTGCCGGGGTTATCATCCACGTTCACCTTGCCGACCTTGATTTTGCCTTCGTATTCTTCGGCAAGCGTATCTACGAGCGGGGCTATGGCCTTGCAAGGTGCACACCAGGTGGCCCAGAAGTCTACCAGGACGGGAACGTCCGACTGGAGGACCGCTGCTTCAAAATTATCGTCGGTAAAGGTGAGTACTTTTTCGCTGGCCATTGCAATGTCTCCTTGGATTGATTGATCGAATGAACATTAAATATGAAAATCACTATAACTATAACCGAGCCGATGAAAAAATCAAGGGGTAATTGCTCGCATGGCGCGGCTTCCCATGGCTCTCGCAGCCCCGGGTTTTTTCTTCCGTCGAGCCTATTGACACGGCTTCACCGCTGGGCGATAGTATGTCATTCCACACCGTCAACGATGATCTTCCGGCCCCGCCGGAAAGAAGGTGCCATGCGCAGTCTGCCGATAAATCTCGATGTCCGCAACAAGGTCGTGACGGTCGTCGGCGGAGGTGACGTTGCCTGCCGCAAGGTCCTCAGCCTGCTCGATGCCGGGGCGCTGGTCACGGTGATCGCCCCCGGATTGACGGAGTGCTTGCGGCGGCTGCGTGAAGAAAACCGGATAACCCACCTGCAACGCGGCTATGCGGACGGCGATCTCGCCGGCGCTTTTCTCGCCATCGCCGCCACAGACGACCGTTCCGTCAACCGGTCAGTGGCCGGGGAAGCGCGCACCCGCTCCGTTTTGGCCGACATCGTCGATGCGCCGGAACTGGGCGGTTTTAGCATGCCCGCCGTGCTGGTCCGGGGCGATCTGGTCATCACCGTTTCCACCAGCGGTAAGAGCCCGGCGCTGGCGAAAAAAATCCGCGAAGAGCTGGAAGCCGTTTTCGGCGCGGAGTACGGAACGGCCCTCAGGCTTTTGGGCGGTATACGTGAAAAGCTATTGACGGAAAAGGGGAACAGCGCTTACAATAAGTCGCTTCTAAGCGAACTGGTAGCCTGCGGCCTGCCCGAACTGATCAAAGAAAAACAATACGATGAAATAGACCACCTTCTTCTCGAACTTTTCGGCCCGGGATTTATCACGAACGATCTTTTGGGGGAAGAAAAGGACCATCAATGAATGCCCTGCTCTTTTACTGCACCCTCGGCATCTACCTTGTTGCCACTGCCATCTATCTGATCTACCTGGTAAAACCCCGCGACATCCTGGGGCGCGCTGCGCACTGGCTCATATCCATCGGCTTCATCGTCCATTGCGCCTTCACGGTAAACCGCTTCATGGAGTCCGGGCACACCCCCATAACGAACCTGCACGAATCGCTCTCGTTTTTCAGCCTTGCGGTCATCGGCGTCTTCATCATCTTCGAGCGCAAATACCGTGTCTTCATCCTCGGCTCGTTCGTCACACCCCTGGCTCTCCTGCTGCTGGCCATATCCACCACCTTCCCGACCGCCATCATGCCGCTGAATCCGGCGCTCAAGAGCAGGTGGCTCGCCGTGCACACCAGCATGGCATTCCTCGGTTACGCCACCTTTGCCGTCTCCTTCGGTGCCAGCGTCATGTACCTGATCCAGTCGCACTTCCTCAAGAGCAGGAAGCTCGGGGCGATGTTCCAGAGGCTTCCGTCCCTCGACACCCTCGATGAAATCAGCTACCGCTGCCTCACCTTTGGCTTTCCCCTCCTCACCTTCGCCATCATCAGCGGCGCCATCTGGGCCGAAACCGCCTGGGGAACTTACTGGAGCTGGGACCCGAAAGAGACATGGTCTCTGATCACCTGGTTTGTCTATGCCGCCCTGCTCCACGGCAGACTGACCACCGGCTGGCGCGGCCGCAAGGCGGCCATCCTCTCCATTCTCGGTTTTTTTATCATGCTTTTCACCTTCCTCGGCGTGAATCTGCTGCTGCCGGGGTTGCACAGCTACAAATAAAGTCGAACCAGAGGCTCATCGTTTATGAACATTATCGTGGTCGGGCTGTCCCACAAAACAGCCGCCGTGGAAATACGGGAAAAGGTGGCCTTCGCCCCGACGCAGATGGAAAAACCTCTGCACGCCCTCGTCGCCCTCCCCGACATCACAGAAGCCGTCATCGTTTCCACCTGCAACCGGGTGGAGATCTACGCCACCACACGCGACATTGCCGGCGGCATCGCCCGGCTCAAGCGTTTCCTGTCCGAGTACCACAACATCCCGCTGGAGACCCTGGAGCCGCACCTCTACAGTTACCATGGCGAAGCTGCCACCCGCCACGTGTTCAGGGTCGCATCCAGCCTCGACTCCATGGTGGTGGGAGAACCGCAGATCCTCGGCCAGATAAAGACCTCCTACGGCTACGCCGCCGAATACAAGAGCTCCGGCATCATCCTCAACCGCTTCCTGCACAAGGCGTTTTCCGTGGCGAAGAGGGTCCGCACCGAGACGAAGATCGCCTCGTCCGCCGTCTCCGTGGCTTTCGCCGCCGTGGAACTGGCGAAGAAGATCTTCGGCGACCTCTCGGACAAGACCGTCATGCTCATCGGCGCCGGGGAGATGTGCGAGCTGGCGGCAAAGCATTTCATCAACACCGGCGTCCGCGGCGTCATGGTCACCAACCGCACCTTCGAGCGGGCGGTGAAGCTGGCAGAAGAGTTCGACGGCAAGGCGGTCAACTACGAAGACCTCTTCGACCACCTGCACAAGGCGGACATCATCCTCTCCTCCACCGGCGCCCCCCACTTCATCATCAAGCCGAAGGACATGGAGGATGTCATCCGCCGGCGCAAGATGAGGCCTATGTTCTTCATCGACATCGCCGTTCCCCGCGACATCGACCCCAAGGTCAACGACGTGGAAAACATCTACCTCTACACGGTCGATGACCTGAACGGCGTCGTGGCGACGAACCTGGAGCAGCGGAGCAAAGAAGCGGAGAAGGCGGAGGCGATCGTAGAGCAGGAGATCGGCCAGTTCTTCAAGTGGCTCTCCTCCCTGGAGGTGACGCCCACCATCGTTGCGCTCAGGGGCAAATTCGACGAGATCCGCCGGGCCGAGCTGGCCAAGACCCTGGCCAGCTGGAAGGAGCTCCCGCCGGATGCCGAGAAAAAGCTGGAGGCGCTGACCAGCGCCATCATGAACAAGCTGCTCCATCAGCCCACGAGCGTGCTGAAACGGACCGAAGAGGGAAACCGCAACGACCTCTACATCGACGCCCTGCGCAACCTCTTCGAACTGGAGACGACGAGACCCGCTGAAGAGGATCTGGGAGAGCTGGAAGAGTAGGAAACCATCGGGTTTTAACTTTTTTCAAAGGAGATACGGATATATGGCACTGAAACAGTTGAGAATAGGAACCCGCGCCAGCCAGCTGGCGCTCTGGCAGGCCAACTGGGTGAAGTCGGAGCTGGAGAAGCGTTATCCGGGGATGGAGGTCTCCCTGGTCAAGATCAAGACCATCGGCGACAAGATCCTCGACGTGCCGCTGGCCCAGGTCGGCGGTAAGGGGCTGTTCGTCAAGGAGATAGAAGAGGCCATGCTGCGCGGCGACATCGACATCGCCGTCCACAGCATGAAGGACGTCCCGACAGAATTCCCCGAAGGGCTGGGGCTGCACTGCATAACCGAGCGTGAAGACCCGCGCGACGCGGTAATTTCCCGCGGCGTGAAGTTCGCCGACCTTCCCAAGGGGGCCAAGATAGGCACAAGCGCCCTGCGCCGCCAGGCCCAGCTCCTGAAGGTTCGCCCGGACATGGAAATGGTCATCATCCGCGGCAACGTGGAAACCCGCATCAACAAGCTGGAGGCGGAGAACCTCGACGCCGTCATCCTCGCCGCCGCAGGGCTGAAGCGGCTCGGCTTCACCGACAAGGTGGCGGAATACCTCCCCACGGACCTCTCCATTCCGGCCATCGGCCAGGGTGCGCTCGGGATCGAATGCCGCCTGGACAACGAAGAGGTGAAAAGCACCATCGACTTCTTCAACCACCCCGCCACCGCCTATGCGGTCAGGGCCGAACGCGCCCTCCTCTGGCGCTGTGAGGGTGGCTGCCAGGTCCCCATCGCCGCATTCGGCGAGGTTGAAGACGGCCAGCTGAAGCTCACCGGCTTTATCGCCTCCGTGGACGGCAAGAACTCCGTACGGGGGACCGTCAGCGGCCCGGCAGAGGAGTGCGAAAAGCTCGGGATCGCCCTCGCAGAGCAGCTCCTCAAGGACGGCGGCCACGAGATACTTGCCGAGGTCTACCAGCGAGAGGTATCGAGGGAGAAGGAAATTCCCGTTTAAAGACAGGTGGACGGGCGGATGGGTGCAGAGTCCCATCCGCCCGACTCCCCATACCCCCATTACCCGTCGTTCCCCATGCACCTCCATTCCCACAGAACCAGACACTGATGCCATGACCGAAATTTTCAAAAAAAGCGGCTTCGTCTATCTCATCGGCGCCGGACCCGGCGACCCGGGGCTGATAACCGTCAAGGGGCGCGACTGCATCGGCAGGGCCGACGTCATCCTCTACGATTACCTGGCCAACGAGCACCTTCTCACCCATGCCGCGCCCCACGCGGAACTGATTTATGCGGGCAAGGTGGGGGGCGCCCACAACCGGGAGCAGTGGCAGATCAACGAGCTACTGGTGGAAAAGGCCCTCGAAGGGAAGGTCGTGGCACGCCTCAAAGGGGGAGACCCGTTCGTCTTCGGCCGCGGCGGCGAGGAATGCGAGACCCTGGTTGCAGCGGGCATTCCCTTCGAGATCGTGCCGGGGGTGACAGCGGGAATCGGCGCCGCCGCCTACGCCGGGATACCCCTCACACACCGCGACTTCACCACCTCGGTCGCCTTCGTCACCGGCCACGAGAACCCGGCCAAGGACGCATCGGATATCGACTGGGAAAGACTCTCCCTCGGGAGCGGCACCGTGGTCTTCTACATGGGGATCAGGAACCTCCGCGTCATCGCCGAAAACCTGGTGGCCCACGGGAGACCCCCGGAAACGCCCGTCGCCCTGATCCGCTGGGGGACAAGGCCCGAGCAGGAGGTGCTGGTCGGCACCCTGGCCGACATAGCCGAAAAGGCACACAAGGCAGCGTTCAAGGCGCCGGCGATCACCGTGGTCGGCAACGTGGTCACCCTGCGGGAAAAGCTGCGCTGGTTCGACAACCGCCCCCTCTTCGGCAGGGGAATCATGGTGACCAGGGCCGCAGACCAGGCGGGCTCATTCTCCTCCCTCCTTGCAGGTTACGGCGCCCAGGTCTTCGAGTGCCCCACCATCAGGATCGTGCCGCCGGAGAGCTTCGCAGAGCTCGACGCGGCGATCGGCGCACTCCAATCCTTTTCCTGGCTTGTCTTCACCTCCTTCAACGCCGTAGCGAGCTTCTTCACCCGCCTCGACGACCTGGGGCTCGACAGCAGGGCCATCGGCCCCTGCCGCATCTGCGCCGTGGGGCCCAAGACAGCCGCCGCGCTCTCCGCGCACGGCATAAAGGCTGACCTGGTGCCCGCCGACTACAAGGCGGAAGGGGTGGTCGAGGCGTTCGGCGCACTCGACATGAAGGGGAAGCGGGTCTTCTTCCCCAAGGCGGACCGGGCGCGGGAGGTCATCCCGACGGAACTGCAAAAAATGGGGGTGGAGGTCACGGCGCCCGTCGCTTACCTCAACGTGGTTCCCGAAGCGCTTCCGGCCGCGGCCCTGCAGGCACTGGAAGAGCGGCGCATCCACTGCATCACCTTCACCTCCTCCTCCACCGTCCAGAACCTGGCGGCCATGCTCGGCGAGAACCGGCTCCTGAAGCTCCTGGAAGGGGTCACCGTCGCCTCCATCGGCCCCGTGACCTCAAAGACCTGCCGCGAGATGGGGCTGCCGGTGGACATCGAGCCCCCGTCATACACCCTGGAAGCACTGACCGGTGAGATCGTCCGGCATTTTGCCCAGCCGACAATCAAAGCATGAGCATGGACGTATTCGCAACCATAGCCGAGCGCAGGATCAAAGAAGCCATGGAGCGGGGGGAGTTCGACAACCTCGCCGGCAGGGGAAAGCCGCTGGCCGAGGAGGACCTCTCCGCCGTGCCGGAGGAGCTGCGCATGGCCTACAAGGTGATGAAAAACGCCGGCTGCCTCCCCCCTGAGCTGGAGCTTTCCAACGAGGTCCACTCCCTGCAGCGGCTGGTGCTCTCCATGGACAACGGCGAGGAACGGATCAGGAAGGCGCGGGAGCTGAACTACAAGCTGATGAAGCTGGAGATGACCCGCAGGCGTCCATTAAGCCTGGATTTACTGCCGGCATACCAGGAGAAGATGCTAGACCGGCTGGCGGGAGAGGAGCGAAAGGGATGACGACGATGGAGCACGCGGAAGTGAAATACTGGTATCATCTCCCACTGACAGCCGGGGAGGTGGCCGCAGGCGAGATGGAACGGCGCAGGAAAGCTTTTTCCGAAGCCTTTGCCGCTGCCCGTGCACCGCGCACGATGGCGCTTTTTCAGCAGGGGCGCGAAGAAGGGGGAGTGGATCTCTTCCTCACCCCCGAATGCGGCGAGCACGCGGCGGAACTCCTGGCCGAGTGTGGGTGCGTCCCTTGCGAACGTCCCTCGATGATCGGACTTTATCTCCTCGTCGGCCACAACGAGATAACCTACTATATGCCTTGATGACTATCTCCTTTCCCCTTACCTTTCCCAACGTTTAAAATCTTGCGCAAATTCTGCAAATCGTAACTGCATGGATGGTAGCCTTCGGCAAGAAGATTGAGGACTACCAGCGGCATGAAGCTGGCGGGAAGAAAGGCTTGATTCCGTTGCCCTCCGTTTCAGGTAAAGGACGGGCGTAAGCCTTCAGTAAATTGATTTTAAGGACAGTCATAACGGCAAGGCCAATGGAAATTTCAGGTGTCATTTTTTACGTCTCCTCTTCTCGGGCTTAATCCGGGCCTCAAGCCCACAAAGTTGCAGTTTCGGTTTGCTGTATAACGTCGAGGTGGCGCACCGGCGAAGCGGAGCGAGACCGTGTGCCGCCGCTGGTTAGCAATCCCTACCGATCGTCCTCACAGAGAGAGCGGTAAATAGCATCATTTATAGTTCTAGGATCGACGCTTTCCGTAATTGATTCACTTGATGACCTTACATAGACTATCTTGCCTCTGAGTTTATATGTGCCTTTGATAAGTCTTGTCTCTCGCTTGCCACAATAAAACTTGTGCAAGCTCTCTACATGGTCGTATTTCCATTTTCCGTTGACGTCATCTGTTGCCTCGGCGAGATAGAAGCGCATCCAAATAGTTTTGCCATCCGGTTCAGAAATGATATTTCCCGGTTTGATATCGATGATTGCTGATGGTACCTTGTCGAAATTCTTCCAACCATGCTCTAGCTGGATCTCTTTACACCCCTTGGCATATGTTTCTGTGAAATGTCGCTCTCCGTTTTTGTTGACGCAGACATAGCGTTTGCTTTCGTCGGCGGTAGCCTCAACCGCTATTAACATAAGGCATAGGCAGACAGTTCGTCGAATCGACATTTGCTGATCTCCTTCTCTTGCTTCTCTTGCTAACGGCTCAAGGGGTCTGCGGGTTCCTCCTCCGTAGCACCCCATGGTTCGGCCATGCAACAACTCACTGAATCTTCCGGATGGTGTGGTTACGTGTATCTGACACGTATAGGCTTTTCCCATCGGTGGAAATCCCAGTAGGCAAAAAGAAGCCTGCTGCTGCTCCGGTACCGTCGGTTGAGCCCATAGCGCCAACATTGCCAGCAAGCGTTGTGACCACCCCGGTGGCGATTACTATCTTTCGGATCGTGAAGTTGGCGTAATCCGTCACATAGAGGCTTGTCCCGTCTGTGGTGATGCCTTTAGAGGTACTGAAGCTTGCTGCCGTCCCAATGCCGTCAACAGAGCCGCTAATACCGACAGTGCCTGCCAGCGTTGTTACTGCTCCCGTGGCAATCACTATCTTTCGAATCGTGCAATAGCCGTCCGTCACATAAAGGTTTGTCCCATCCGTGGTGATTCCCTCAGGCCAATTGAATTTGGCTGCTAGCCCAATGCCGTCAGCCGATCCAGAAAGGCCGACCGACCCTGCAAGAGTTGTCACGGCACCGGTGGCAATTACAATCTTCCGAATTATGTGGTTACCGGCATCTGCCACATAAAGACATATCCCATCTGTGGTGATGCCTTTAGGAAAATAGAAGCTTGCAGTAGTCGCAACGCCGTCAACGGAACCTGAAGTGCCTGCAGTGCCTGCCAGCGTTGTTACTGCTCCTGAGGCAATCACAATCTTACGGATAGTATGGTTGGTGGAGTCCGTCACATAGAGGTTTATTCCATCGGTTGTAATACCAACGGGATCATAGAAGGTTGCTGTTGAGCCGTTTCCGTCAGCAGATCCGCGTGTGCCTGCTATTCCTGCCAATGTTGTAACTGACCCCGAAGCAATATTTATCTTGCGGATTATGCTGTTTGTATAACTCAACTTTCGCAGTTGGCAAAAATATGTAACATGCTGTAATTATTAATAGTATAGCGTCGCAATCTGGGTTAAAATGGTTTTGTTCCCCAACAAATCCACTAGCACAGAAAGGCGACGCTATGAGCCAGATTGTAC
>DAIEGL010000249.1 GCA_027356255.1 Geobacter sp.
ACCGACGCCATCGTGGCCTGCGGGACCACCGGTGAATCCTCCACCCTGGATTATGAAGAACATATGGACGTGATCCGGATCGTCTTCGAGCAGGCCAAGGGCCGCGTGCCGGTGATTGCCGGTACCGGTTCCAATTCGACCGCCGAAGCCATCGAGTTGAGCCAGAAGGCCAAAGAGCTGGGCGTAGCCGGGGTGTTGCTGGTGACCCCCTACTACAACAAGCCGACCCAGGAAGGGCTCTATCGTCACTACACCGCCATCGCCGATGCGGTCGATATCCCCCAGATCCTCTACAACGTACCGGGACGCACCGGTGTCAACATGCTGCCCGAAACCGTGGCCCGTCTGGCCAGGCACAAGAATATCGTCGCCATCAAAGAGGCCACCGGCTCGCTGCAGCAGGCCTCGGAGATCATCGCCCTGTGCGGGGACCAGATCGACGTCTTCTCCGGCGACGACTTCATCACCTTCCCGATGATGGCCTGCGGCGCGGTCGGGATCATCTCGGTGCTGGCCAACATCATGCCCAAAGAGGTCGGCGACCTGACTGACGCCTTCTTTGCCGGCGACCTGGAAAAGGCCCGCCAGCTGCACCTCAAGACCCTCAAGATCGGCAATGCCATGTTCATGGAGAGCAACCCGATCCCGGTCAAGACCGCCCTGGGGTTGATGGGCAAGTGCGCGGACGAGGTCCGTTTGCCGTTGTGCGAGATGAGCGCAGGCAATAAGGAAAGACTGGCCGCTATCATGAAAGAGTACAAACTCATATAAATTCAAAACCCACCACGGAGACACAGAGACACGGAGAACTTCAAGACTGAAATCGAGTGGTAAGACAAAGCTAAAGGCTTTAGGGTTAAACCACAGAAAGTTTTTCAGCCTATGTACCCATTTGCAGCTCTTTGATTTTCTTCCGATTTTCTCCGTGCCTTCGTGTCTCGGTGGTGGATGTGAAAGGTTATACCATGACTAAAATAGCCGTTTGCGGCGCTGCTGGCAGGATGGGACAGCGTATCATCGTTGCAGCAAAGGAAGCAGGATGCACGATCTCCGGCGCCCTGGAGCGTCCGGGGCACGAACTGATCGGCCAGGATGCCGGCCTGATTGCCGGTTGCGGCAAGCTGGACGTTGCCATCAGCGACGACCTGAATGCCGTGGTGGCCGGCTGTGACGTGCTGATCGACTTCACCACCCCCAAGGTGTCGCTCAAGAACCTGGAGGTCTGCGCCCTCAAGCGGAAGTCGATCGTGATCGGCTCCACCGGCTTTACCCCCGAGGAACGCGCCTTTGCCGCCGAGCTGGGCAAGGATATCCCTTTTGTGCTGGCTCCCAACATGTCGGTGGGTGTCAATGTCTGCCTGAAGGTGCTCAAGGATGTGGCCCGGACCCTGGGCGACGACTTCGATGTGGAGATCGTCGAGCTGCACCACAACAAGAAAAAAGACTCACCGTCAGGCACTGCCGTGCGCATGGGCGAGGTTGTGGCCGAGGCCCTGGGGCGCGACTACAACAAGGTGGCCAACTATCACCGCGAGGGGATCTGCGGCGAGCGCACGAAAGAAGAGATCGGCATGCAGACCGTCCGCGGCGGCGACATCGTCGGCGAGCACACGGTCTACTTCATCGGCCAGGGCGAGCGCATCGAGATCTCCCACCGCGCCATGACGAGAGACATGTTCTCGCGCGGCTCTGTCAGGGCCGCCAAGTGGGTGGTGTCGCAGAAACCGGGACTGTACGACATGCAGGATGTCTTAGGGCTGAAGTAACCCTAAAATCTGAATAGCGTTAAACTCCCTCCAAAAACATTAAATTGTTAGTCCCCCTTTGACAAAGGGGGATTGAGGGGGATTTGACTAAGACGGTACAAACAAAATCCCCCCTGACCCCCCTTTTCCAAAGGGGGGGACTCTGTGCGGTGATTGACGAAATAGGTTATTCAATTACTTTCTGGAGGATTAATCCGTAATGGCAAAGATCAACGACAACTATCTGAAGCTGAAAGCCGGTTACCTGTTTCCCGAGATCGGCCGCCGCGTGCGCGCCTTTGCCGAAGCCAACCCGGCTGCCAAGGTCATCCGCCTGGGGATCGGCGATGTCACCCGACCGCTGGCGCCGGCTGTCCTCAAGGCCTTCCACGCAGCCGTGGATGATCTGGGTACGGTGGAAAACTTCGCCGGCTATGGCCCGGAGCAGGGCTATGACTGGCTGATCAACGCCATCATCGAGAAATCCTACCAGCCCTTGGGCGTTTCCCTCAAGACCGAAGAGATGTTCATCTCCGACGGTTCCAAGTGCGACTGCGCCAACATCCTGGATATCTTTGCCATGGACAACATCGTGGCCATCGGCGACCCGGTCTATCCGGTCTACAACGACACCAACGTGATGATCGGCCGCACCGGCGATGCTGACGCAAAGGGGTATTACAAGGGCGTCGTCTACATGCCGTGCAACGAGGCCAACGGCTTCATCCCGGCGCTGCCGACCGAGAAGGTGGACATCATCTATCTCTGCTTCCCCAACAACCCGACCGGTGTGGTGGCCAGCAAGGCCGAGCTGAAGAAGTGGGTCGATTACGCCAACGCCAACGACGCGGTGATCTTCTTCGACGCCGCCTACGAGGCCTTCATCACCGACCCGTCCATCCCGCATTCCATCTACGAGATCGAAGGGGCCAAGCGGTGCGCCATTGAGTTCCGTTCGTTCTCCAAGACCGCCGGTTTCACTGGCGTCCGCTGCGGCCTGGTGGTCGTGCCGGAAGAGGTGATGGGCACCACCGCCAGCGGCGAGAAATACAGTTTCAACAAGCTCTGGCTGCGCCGCACCACCACCAAGTTCAACGGCGCCTCCTACCCGGTGCAGAAGGCCGCTGCCGCGGTTTACAGTGACGAAGGGTGGAAGCAGACCAAGGAAATCATCGATTATTACATGGAGAACGCCCGCATCATCCGTGAAGGCCTGAAGGAAGTCGGCGTCACCTGTTTCGGCGGCGTCAATGCCCCGTATATCTGGCTCAAGACACCGGCCGGTTTGACCAGTTGGGACTTCTTCGACAAGCTGCTGACCGAGTGTAACGTGGTCGGGACGCCCGGTTCGGGTTTCGGTCCGAGCGGGGAAGGGTACTTCCGGTTGTCGGCATTTGGGAATCGGGATAATGTGATTGAGGCGGTGGAACGCATCAAGAAAAACCTGAAGTAGATAGAAAGGGCGCCCATCGCGGTGCCCTTTTGCTTTAGGGGAAGTCATGTCGCCAACGCTACTGATCGAAAATGGATTCAAGTTTTTCTTCTATGCCAACGAGCATCTCCCGCGACACATCCATGTTGTTAAGGGTGATGATTATGCTACAATCGATCTCACATCGCTAACCGTTCGCGAAAGTTGCATGAAACGATCTGATCTGAAAGCCGCTTTGGTGCTGGTTTCGACACACAGGGAACAGTTTGAGAGGAAATGGGATGAATTCTTTAAAAGGTAAAGCGGTCCATATCGATGAGCGGTATCTTCACGTCGAGTTGAAAGACGGCAGGATGATTTCCACGCCGATGAACTGGTACCCGGAGTTGAACAACGCCACCTTGGCCCAGTTGGCCGATTACCGCTTCATTTGTCGCGGCACCGGTATCGAGTGGCCGGAACTGGATTATCACCTGAGCATTGAGGCGATGCTTACCGAAACCCGGCTGGCGAAGGCGGCGTGAGGGAAAATGGTTATGAAGAAAACCGATGAACTGAGACCGGAATACGACCTGACACAACTCAAGGGTGGTGTGCGCGGCAAATATGCCGAACGGGCACAACGGGGGAGTAATATCATTCTTCTGGACAAGGATGTTGCCGATGTGTTCAGGGACGACAAGGCGGTCAACGAAGCCTTGAGGACATTGATCTGGCTGAATCCCAAGAGAGAGCGGCTGGCGGCATAAGAAAATCAGGTTCAGGGGCACCCGTTGCGGTGCCCTTTTTCATTCCATGCATTGACAATCCTGCATCTGCTCTATAAAATGTCTATACTAATATAGACATTTATTGGAGGTCGAAATGAACGCTTCAATTCTCGATCTGCGTTACAAAACAAGTGACATTCTGGCCGCGCTGGAAAAGCGTGAGTCGGTCACTATTCTCTACCACGGCAAGCCGAAGGGCACCATTATCCCGCTGGAAGATTCCACTGCCGGCAAGGTTTGCGAACACGAGTTTTTCAATATGTATGCCGGTGAAACCGAAGCGGTAGATGAGGTTATGGAGCGTCTGCGGGGCGGGCGTCATGATCTTTGATACCGATATCTTTATCTGGGTGCAGCGGGGTAACATAAAGGCCGCCGCGTTGATCGACGGCACAAAGGATCGTTTCCTGTCGGTTCAGACCTACATGGAACTGCTCCAGTGCGCCAAAGACAAACAGCAACTTCGCCTGGTGAAGCGCTTTATCTCGGATTTCCGCTTTTCGGTCCTGCCGCTGACGGAGAACATTGGCCACCGGGCGTTGGTCTATGTCGAGGAATACGGTCTGTCATCAGGGATGCGGGCGGCAGATGCCATCATTGCCGCAACCGCGTCGGAGAACGGCATGTCGCTGGCGACCGGTAATCCAAAGCACTTCAAGGTAGTCAAAGAGTTGGAGTTGAAGGTTTTTAAGCCGTAGGCAACGTAAGTGTTTTACGTGGTACGGACAGTTTGAGCAGAATGAATCAGTATCTGCTCAATCTGCAAAATGGACTGATACGTTAGCAATGAGGCAAGACGGGAGCAAGGTTATGGCAGAAAATAATGATAATACGATGATCAGGTTGATCGGCCTGGTGCTGCTGGTCGGTGGCGCCGGCTTCGCGTACTGGGGCTACCAGATGTCCCACTCGTTTGCCTCGAATATCTCACGGGCGTTTACCGGGTCACTCCCCGACGCGGTGATGTACCGTTATATCGGCGGTGCGATCAGCGGCGTTGCCGGGCTATTCTTGTTGGCGAAGAAATAACCCGCGACACCTTGAAACGGGGATGAATAGGATGCACACAGATGTTTTTAGAACCAGCCTGAACGGCAAACTCGAATAATCGAAAACATGTTACTCTCACGGAGTCACGGAGGCACAAAGAAAAACCAGGATATATGCTTGATAAACATCAAAGGCTCTTGGTTTTTACTTTCTCCGTGCCTTTGTGCCTCTGTGAGAGATAGTTTTTGACTCTACGCGGTGTGTGGGGAATGGTTGGTTGACTTTTTGTGTGCTTTTTAATACTGTTGCGGCGGGCGCTGACGTGATCTTTTCTTTCTTCGACAAATCTTTCAACGAATGCAACGTGGTCGGCACCTCCGGCAGCGGCTTCGGTCCGAGCGTGGAAGGGTGCTTTCGGCTGTCGGCCTTCGGCCATCGCGAGAATGTGATTGAGGCGGTGGAAAGGATAAAGAAGAATTTGAAGTAGGTTGAACGAATAAAGGCGGCCGATTTGGCCGCCTTTATTTATGTCTGTGTGCTTCTGGTGATTTTAAAGTCATTTTCGTCCATTAGCGATAATATAGTCAAAAAGTTCATACACATTCGTAGATGGATTCCCGTTAAGTTTACCTTCATCCTTTCTTCTAGTGCAAATGGTTAATGCTCTTTCCTTGGCAATTTGATAATTATTTTTCATTTGATTGTAGTCAAATAAGGGATTATGAGTATGATGATAATTCGGCATTTCTTTGTGCAGTAACTGTTGAAGCTTATGTCTATGTATGTGGGCATCTTGCAGTTTTAAATGCAGCAATCCCCAGATCTCAAAGCAAGGATTGGAAATTAAGAATTTAATCTTATTTGAATCCGCTAGACTTTTAGCTTCTCCAACATTTGGGTGTTCATCAATGTCAATAACACACCAAACACTGAATGACATATCAAAGCTATCTTTAGATTTTCGGGCGTCACGTAAAAGTTGTGTCTTTAATTCGACTGCTTTTTGAGATACAGTTAGCGGGACACCAACGCCGGGTATTGGCTGGACAATAACTTTGTCATTAGCGTGTTGTTTTGCAAATTGGCTGATATATGCAGGTTCTGTTACTTTTCCTTCACAAAGGACATAAATTTTAGCCTTTGGTTGTTTATGATAAAATTTTCTCTTTAGTGTTGAATCTTTTGGGAACCTGCTCATTCTTGTCCCCCACAACCAAAAAGATCGTCAATATTACCAAGAAATGGAATCCCTCCGTATCTCCCTTGTAGATACCCCTTCTCAAAGTTATCAGATTGTCTTGATTTTATATCTGCCAATGAATAAATTTCAGTAGCACCGTCTGACTTCTTTTCGGTAAACCATATTTCATCTCTCCTTAGAACTTCTCGAGATAATATACTTGTATCGTGCGTAGTGAATATAAGCTGTGAGCAGTTTTGGTTTGTAGAACAATTATTAAATAGACTAACTATTTTACGTGATAAAAGGGAATGCATACTAGTATCTAATTCGTCAATTATTATGGTTTTGCCACTTGATAAACTATCAAATACTGGACCAAGCATCTTGATTAGAGCAATTGTACCCCTGCTTTCAGAGTTAATATTTAAAAATACATCTTCACCATTAATCCCTGTGTGTGCAAATGAGATTTTCTTCTTTTCTACTGCTGATTCAATATCAATTTTGTTGTCACCCAAATGCTCAGAAAGTAAGTTGTTGAGCTTATTTGTAAAGCCCTTCATCGTGTCAGGAACTTCAATTTCATCAATTTTAACAGCAGAAATACCAGTGTCAGCATGTTGTATAAAAGATATAATTTTGTCCTTGAAATCATTATTAAGAAAATATTCACTAGACCTGCTAACTGGGCCAAAGTTGTTGAAGCTGAATATAAAATTATCCTTAAAATATTTGTACAAGTCTAAGAGCTGCTCATTGTTGTTTTGCGCTGCAACAGAAAAATATAAACTATTAATTCTTGTCAGTGATTCAAGCACACGGTTTTTGCCCTTCAAAAATTTGCCAAAATACATTTCTTTCTCATCGTGTTTTCGGTGGTACCAAACTTGCCTTGTGCCATGTGGATATGCGTAAAGCCACTCTTCTACTATGCATTCATTATCAACTAAATATCCGAAGTGATACCTAATATTATTGTGGATAAAGTCACAGTCAAACTTGGAAGGTTTGTCTTTACAGCTTTGATTAAGTTTAAAATAACTTCTTGATATTCCGCCCTCCACTCGTCCGCTTTGATGAGAGTAGAGTATGCCGTTGATCAGGAATCTTAACGCTTTTAACATGTTTGTTTTGCCAGACGCGTTTGCACCATAAATCCCAATTACTGGTAAAACTTTCTCTCGAAAGCCGCTCACCTCACATAAATGGCTCGGAGTGTCTTTCAATGGTGTCGCTATCATTGATAATTCTTGGTACTCATTTATTGATAAAAAATTTGATACGCCAAAACGTAAGAGCATAGCTCCCCCTGTTAAATAATAAGTCCTTTTGAAGATAAATTTGCAGTAAAACTACAAATTGTCAAGCTAAAATGACGGTTGGTGCTATTTTGAACTGCGAAATTATGTGTGAATTCCAGATGAAGGGAGTTCCGGGGACAGGATATTTAATTCAAAAGCGTCGAATTCTGGGGACAGTTTACTTAAATTTAAAAGGCGGCCAATAGGTCGCCTTTGTTGTCTCGGGGGAATTCCGGGGACACCATACCGAATTCAAAAGGCGGCCAATCGACCGCCATTCTTGATTTGTGGATCGGATAACTAGGGACACTCCCCATATTTTATAAATTGTGAAGGCGGCCAATTGGCCGCCTTTACTGCTACTGCAAAGAATTTCTTGCCGCCTGCTATCGCCTGTGGCACAGTATTAAGTACTTAATTGAGTATGTAAAGGAGTGCCTAAATGAATACTATCCCTGCCCAGGAACTGAAACGGCGCGGTCTTGCAGCGGTTGACGGGCTAATATCACAGGGTGACGTTCATGTCATCCGTAACAACCGGCCCGAGTACGTCGTGCTGACCGAGGCGCGTTACCAGGAACTGGTGGCCGAGGCCGAGGAGGCGTATGTGGCCCGGGTGAAGGCATCGCTGGAGGATGTGAAGGCCGGCCGCGTACGGAGGTTCGCTTCTGCCGACGAGCTTTTACAGTCACTCGACCTTGACGGAAAGTAAGCGTGTTCAGCGTAACCACTTCTGATCAGTTCCTCCGGCAGGCACGTAAGTTCTTCAAAAAACATCCTGACCTGAAATCCCCCTTCGCCGTGCTCTTCGAGGCTCTGAAGCAGGATCCGTTTCAACCGGGCCTCGGACTGCATCAACTCGCCGGCAAGCTTGCCGGCTGCCATGCCGTCAGACTGACCTACAGTTACCGCATTACCCTGACCCTGCTGATCACCGAAAAGGAAATAATCCTCCTCGACATCGGCAGTCATGACGAGGTCTACCGCTAGGGAAACCCTATGGGGAGGTCGTATGAAGTTAGAGAGCAAACCAGCAGCAAACATGCTGCTGTATGTAGTCATTATCGTTATCGGCTTTCTCCTGATGTATCTGGCCAGGGATTTCAGCCATGCTGGCACCAATGTCCTGTGCGGTTTCCTGTTGGGTGGCATGCTTTCCGGTATCGGCATCATGGCGATGGTAGCCGGAGAGTCGCGCACGGTTGAGCTGGACGAACGACGTGACAGGATCGTACTGGATGTCAGGCGGCGGTTCGGCGGTGGACGGCAGATCATCATACCGTTTAGCGATATCAAGGGCTTCGGGATTGGGGTGCAGGGTAAGGACAGCGCCGGGTCGCGCTTTTATGATGTGGTGGTCAGGTTGAACAATGGTAAGGAGATCTATCTCTTCGGTGGCTGCGTGTTCGAGGGGCGGATGAGCCGGGAGTGGGTCGAGGGGATCAGGGGTAAATTCGAGTCGACACTGGGCCGGTGCCAACGTTCATAGTTATAGCGAAAACCTATGGGGTCTAGAAATATAAGTTTTTGGTGTTATAGTCCCTTCCCCGGTGTTGTCTATCACGTTACCCCTCGCGGCAACGCATGGGCGGACATCTTCGCAGGTGACAACGACCGCCAGCTCTTCCTCTCCATCCTCGGCAGACGCTACAACGCTTCAACTGGCTCTGTCTCGCCTACTGCCTGATGGGCAATCACTATCATCTTCTCATCGAAACCCCGGAAGGAAACCTTTCTGCCGAAACCTACCGGGACAGGTCTTGAAATATAGGTTTCCCTTGACTAACCGGGACTTGAGGAGACGCAGTTGATTAGTTTTCAGGTTTCGGGCACGCGCAAGAATCAAAATCTTCATTCAAGCACTCTTTGCAGACCCCACTACCTCGGCGCGCCGCTTCTATGGTTGCAATGTCGATCTTTTTCATCTGCATCATGGCATCGAAGGCCCGCTTGGCGGCAGCGGGGTCGGGATCGGATATCGCCTGGATCAGGGCAACCGGCGTAATCTGCCACGACAGGCCCCATTTGTCCCGGCACCAGCCGCAGTTACTCTCTTCTCCACCATTGCCGACAATGGCGTTCCAGTAACGATCCGTTTCTTCCTGGTCAGCGGTTGCAATCTGAAACGAGAATGCCC
The DNA here is from genome assembly GCA_027356255.1 of Geobacter sp. Classification (GTDB taxonomy): domain Bacteria; phylum Desulfobacterota; class Desulfuromonadia; order Geobacterales; family Geobacteraceae; genus Geotalea. The sequence continues at coordinate 9,559 of DAIEGL010000249.1, forward strand.
AGTTGTGCGTGACCCCCGGGCCGCCATTCAGCCCGAGGCAGGGAATCCCCATCACGGTAAACTCGACCGTCAACACATCCCCTTGCTTGCCGGCCGGGTAGTCCCCTGGTGCCAGGTGTACAGCGTCAACGGATGAATCGGGAAAGGTTGCAGCATAAAAGCGCGCCGCCTGCTCGGCGTCGCGGTCGTACCAAAGGCAAATGGTGTTTTTTGCATGCGTTGCCATGTCACTTCTCCTTCGTGATGCGCCGCTCGGAAATAAGTTTCGGTACTAAGCGGTCAGAGTGCCGGACCCGTAACGTTTTCTCAGTCATCTCTATTTTACTGCTCTTTGACGAAGATATTAATATAAAGTTTTTCCGGAAGGGGGCGGCGGGGTCAGGTCATGAAATGTACTGAATCGGCCGCCTTTATTATTTCAAGGTGCTTTCCGTGGCACCGCTCGCGTTTTGCCAGCGCAAGTACTACAATTAATCATGACGTCATAGATACGGGAGGTGTTAAATATGGCAGACATTCTTCATCGAATCGGGATCAAGGCCCCTACGAAGCAGGTCTATAACGCTTTGACAACCCTGGATGGTCTGGCCCACTGGTGGACCGAGGATGTTAAGGGAGATGCCCGGGTCGGAGGCAAGATTGAATTTCGCTTCCTAACGAAGACGGGCGAACTGTTGGGCGGAATGGTCATGGAGGTGCAGGGACTGGGCGAAAATAAGGATGTGCGCTGGCGCTGTGTAGAGGGACCGGCTGAATGGGTTGGGACTGACATCACCTTTGAACTGTCGGAGCAGGATGGTCAGACGATTGTCCTCTTTGGACACCGGAACTGGCGCGAGGCCACGGAGTCTACCTATCACTGCAGCATGAAGTGGGCCACGTTCCTGTTGAGCCTGCGTGAGTATGTGGAAACGGGCACCGGGAAGCCCTCACCCCATGATCTGAAGATCGATAACTGGAATTAGCATTTCCCCTTCAGTTATCGCTGGGACAATACGGTAGTCACTCTGGAAATCAGGTTATGCAGGTCGGCCAACAGGGCGTGCTTGCCGACGCTGACCCGCCGCGCCGAACTGTGCAAGGATCGCATCGTAGAGGCCGTTTTGCTTGATGCTGCCGCCGCCGTAGGCCAGCAGCACCATGCGCCTTGTTGATGGTCTCGCCGAGGATGTTGATGTGTCCCTTGCCGAAGTAAACCGTGGTCGGAATGCTGAAGATGAAGTTGTTCATCTCAATCTCCTGTCAGGTTGTTTTAAGTTGCAGAATAATCCTCGTATTGTGCTCAGCGACCCGTCATTTGCTCCAGTTTTTCCGGGTACCGTGCGCCTTGCACTGCAATCTGTGCGGCAGCGGCATCAATCTTCCCGAGATCGTACGGGGTGAGTTCGATGGCAACAGCACCAATATTTTCGTCAAGACGATCCAGCTTGGTGGTGCCCGGAATGGGTACGATCCACGGCTTTTGTGCCAGGAGCCAGGCCAGGGCGATCTGGGCCGGAGTTGCCTTTTTCTCTGCCGCGATGCTGGCAAGCAGATCCACCAGGGCTTGATTCGCCTTCAGTGCCTCCGGGGTGAAGCGCGGCAAGGTGCTGCGGAAGTCGCTGCTGTCAAAGGTGGTTTTTTCATTCATTGCGCCGGTGAGGAAGCCCTTGCCGAGCGGGCTGTAGGGCACAAGGCCGATGCCGAGTTCTTCGAGGGTTTGCAGCAGCCCCTCTTCAGGCCGCCTGAACCACAACGAGTACTCGTTCTGTACCGCAGCCACCGGCTGGACGGCATGGGCGCGGCGGACGGTTTGAATTCCCGCCTCCGACAGGCCGAAGTGCCTGACCTTCCCCGCCTGGATCAGCTCTTTCACCGCTCCGGCCACATCCTCAATCGGCACGTCCGGATCGACACGGTGCTGATATAACAGATCAATGACATCGGTCCTGAGCCGTTTGAGCGAAGCCTCGGCCACCTGTTTGATGTGCTCCGGCCGGCTGTTCAGGACCGGCCCGCTGCCCTTCATGGCCCGGGGATCGACACCGGTATCGAAGCCGAACTTGGTGGCGATCACCACCTGGTCGCGCAAGGGAGCCAGTGCCTCGCCGACCAGTTCCTCGTTGGTGAACGGACCATAGACCTCGGCCGTATCGAAGAAGGTGACGCCGCGTTCCACGGCGGTCCGGATGAGTGCGATCATCTCCTGCTTGTCCTTGGGCGGACCGTACGAAAAGCTCATGCCCATGCAGCCGAGCCCCAGGGCCGAAACCTCCAGACCACTTTTCCCCATTATACGTTTTTGCATTGTGTTCTCCTTTGCACTGTTTGGTTCTGATATGTCACATTTCATAACTCCCCCGCTCCCCCTTATCTTAAGAGGAGAGAACCGCTGAATTCCGCGTCGCTCCCCTTCGGTTAAGGGGAGGGCAGGAGGGGGTACTGTCGTGACTTTGTAGATTTAGCAGTACTTCCCTGTTGCTGGTTATACCGTACTCCACGGAAACCTCTGACCGGTAGACCAATCCTGTTTATTTTTTGCCTAATAGTCCGGGGCCTCGGATCATGGTTGTAACGCGAATGGGGGATGGGTAGCAATTAAGCAGGAGGAAACGACGGTGAAAGAGGCAACTATGCAGAATAGTGACAACAATGGTTTGGAAGCCGCGGTCGATGCCTTGGGAACAAGCATTGCCCGATTAATCGAAAATGGCGCGTTACACACAACCGCCCTCAGCCCGTTGCAGTTCCAGTAGCCGGAAGCCCGGCGTCTGATGCTGGCGGAACGCATGGAGCCGCCACCGCAAGCTTTCAGGTCGGCTACGAGAGCCCTTCCCAGTTCAGTCCTGAATACAACCGGTTGTTTGGGGCACCGCCTTACGGGACATCACGAACTTGCGGCAGATGGCTGCTGATGGGAGGGGGAGTTCAGGGTAAACAGTGTCTACTGAGACAGCCAGGGCGGCCAATCGGCCACCTTTTGATCATTGAACCTATCGCTCATAACAATCAAAATGCAAATTTGCTGGTTTCGTTTTCAAGTACCACGATTTCCATCTCTTTTCCCGATACCTTCAGCAGGTGTTTTCCGACGACAACCTTTTGGGTCAAGGGTGTCTTGCCGATATCCTTGCCATCCAAAAGCACCGGAGTTCCCGGGAAGGCAGATGAAACGACAATCGTCCCCCCGTCCGGGATCGGCTCGGAAATCGACTCAACCGCCCCCTTTTTGACGACGATTTCCCGCTCTTTCGATTTGTAAAAACCGGGCTGCTCGATATACATCCTATGTTTCCCGGCCGGCACGTTAGTAAAGACAAAGGGGGCCGTACCGATCATTTTTCCATCCAGGTAGACATCGGCCGCATCATTGGTAACCAGTTCCAGCGAGCCGTTTCCGTGGGATAGCTGCATGACCAGAACCGCGATAACGGCCATCACAGCCATGGCAACAGCGCAGACCCCCAGCAGCGCCCGCCGGTTTATGCCGGAGAGTTCAGCATCGGCAGCCTTCAGAAGTTGTGTCGCTTCAGGATGTTCAGGGTGTTCAGTCAACGCCATCTGGGAAAGCTTCACACAATTGGTCAGAAGCCGCTTCTTTTCCGTGGTGGACGCCTTACGCGCCTTTTCCAGCTCGGCCCTGGCCTCTTGCAGATAGGCCTGACCACGGCCGGGCGACAGGAGCGCATCGATCGCCTGCTTGAACTCGGCTGCTGTTCGATAGCGTTCGCCGGGTAAGCGGGCCAGGGCCTTCAGCACAACGCCTTCCAACTCCGGCGAGATCATCGGGTTCAGGGTTGAAGGTGGCGCCGGTTCACGGGTCAGCCTCATGGCAGCAGTGCTGGCGCTATCCTCGCCGACAAAGGGGAGTTTGCCGGTCAGCAGCAGGTAGAGCGTCACCCCGACGGCGTATAGGTCGGCACGGCCATCGACAGGTGCGCCGGTGAGTTGCTCGGGAGATATGTACGACGGCGTACCGGCCCAGAAATCCGCCTGGGTATCCGTGCCCGTGACTTCAGAGCCGATAATGGAAGCGATGCCGAAATCCCCGAGTTTGACCTGATGATCAGTGGTAAGGAAAATATTCCCCGGTTTCACATCCCGGTGAATGATAGTGCGTTCATGGGCATAGGAGAGTCCATCCAGGACTCCCGAGATAATCCGCATGACCTCTTCAAGAGGCAACCGCCCGCGCTCCGCCAATACTTCATCCAACGGCTTCCCTTCAATAAACTCCATGAACAGCGTCAATTTCTCACTGCTGTAGTCGATTACCTGAACTATGTTGGGGTGATTGAGCCGCCCGAGAAACATGGCCTCTTCTTCAAACCTGCTGCGCACTTCCGCATCGGTCGCCAGGTGCGGCTTGAGACGCTTGGCCGCAATGCGGCGTTGCACGGAGGGCTGCCAGGCCTCATAGACATCAGCCATGCCCCCCTTGTCCGAGATCAGACGGATGATTTCGATGCCATGATATTTAAGTTCTGCCTCAATCTCCGCAGCACTCAGGATCTGTGTCGTTTCAGGTTTGTTGTCGCTCATCTCGTGCCCGCTCAACAGGGTTGGTTATTTAAACTGCCTCAACGCTTCAGCAAATTGATGCTTGTATTTTCCATAACCGGCCGGAAGTGAAATCGCCCGGTCAAAGCGCAGTGCATTCTGGAAGCTGGCAATCCCCTTCAGATGGAGGGTTTTGGCCTCTATGACTTGGGCGGGGTTGATTCGCGCCAGGGTCGTGATACCCAGATACACATACGCCATCGCAATATGTTTATAGCCGCGAGTTCTGGTTAGTTTTTCAAAGATACCGGTTGCGTCATGAAATTTTCCGCGCTCAAGCAGGGCCTGTCCCTTTTTCATCAGAGCGTCAGTTGATTCCGCCGGCTCCTTCCGTTTCTCTTCCCTGACCTCTTCACGTTTCTTTACCATCGCTTCTTTAGCTTCTTTTTCGACACGTCGTGCTGCCGTATCGGCACGGCGCCAGTACAGGGCTAACAGATCCCGAAGCTGCTGTTCTTTGAATTCGACAGACACAATCTGTACAAGCCGGTTACGAAACGCGTCCTGCTGTCCGCTCGACAGCGCCTGTTCAGCCTGGAGCACCAAGGGGTTAAGCTGCCGCGCGCTGAGTTCCGTCAGTCTCGTTTCCACGTGAGACAGCTCGACATCGGACGGAAACGGCTCCTTCAAGCGTCGCGCCGCAGTCAGGGCCGCGACAGGCTCCTTGTTCTCCAGCGAGGAGATATAATTCATCTGGAGCTGGTAATAGGCGCGGCTGGTTTCATCCGGCTGCAACTCTGAATAGGCCAGCACGGGATGTGCGCCGACAAAGCCCTGCTTGTTTAGTTCTGCCATACGCCGCAAGGATGAGCGATCACCGCGGGCAACGCCGACACCGTACCAGTGAAGAGCGGCAGAGACATCTTTCGGGACACCTTCGCCGGCAAAGTAGATATCACCCAGCAAACGCGCAGCAGGAACAAAGCCCTTCTCCGCCGCCTGGGTGAGCCAGCTCCGGGCATGCGCAATGGAGCTGGGAACGCCCGCCCCCTCACGGCTCATCCAGCCGAGATTGTACATGGCCCGCAGCTCCCCTTGAGCCGCTTCACGGCGGTTATGGTTCAGCTGCGCGACAAACTCGCTTTTCGCCTTTCCGGCCACGAACAGACCACCCAACAGGACCTGGGCGCGGCTGTCCCCTTTTTCCGCGGCAGCAAACAACAACCGTACCGTCATGCTCTCGTTTTCAGGAACGGCTGTCCCGGCAAGATACATCCCGGCCAGGCCATAGGCCGCCTTCGGATTCCCGAGAGCGATGCTTTTTGAATACCACATCGCTGCTGCCTTGCTGTCACGTGCCACCCCGGCCCCCTCCTCCAGAAGCTGAGCCAGATACAGCTGGGCCTGGGCATCCCCCTGTTCGGCCTGACCGGTAATTGTTGACAGCGGATCGGAGAAAATTGGTCCGACAGGGTGGGCGCAGGCCGCCAGCAGCATGGTAAACAGCAGCAGCAACAACACATGTCGTATACCAGACCAGATATTCAAGACATCACCTGTCAGCCAAGGAGATTTGATTGCTTCTTACGAACTTTTATTCCTGCAGATATACACCAAAAACCACGTGAAATATAGCGTTAATCAAAGCAAGAGGTCGCCTGAAATGACCACTGTGCCATCACAATCTCGATGGACTCACCTGCTCGAAAGATGCGGGTGACGGTACATCGCATGCTATTATTTCCACCTTGTCACATTCACAAGCAATCCCCCCTCGATCCCCATTCTAAAGGGTGAGGCTCTAAAGCTCCCACCTTTCTAAAGAGGGCGGTTGTAAAGTTCCCCCCTTTATAAAAGGGGGGGGTAGGGGGGATTTGCCGTTACAAGGGGTAATCTGGCAAAGCAGGACCACGAAGATCAAAAAAATTGACGCCCGCAATATCGAGATGTTATCGTCCGTCACCGCACTGAGGGGCTTACTGCATGCACACCGATTCTTCCGGATATTCCGATAAAGGCCTGGTCAGGGAGGGCAACGAGGACAGTTTTGTTGTCGCGCCCGAGATGGGGTTCTTTGCCGTGGCAGACGGAATGGGTGGACATAATGCCGGTGAGGTCGCCAGCCGGATGGCGATTGATGCCCTGCGTGCGTACCTTGAACAGACAGCCGCCGGCGGCAGCATGCCGGGCAACGGCAAAAGGCCCGCTTATTCGGCTGCGGCCAACCATCTCGCCTCCGGAATACGACACGCCAACCGGGTTATTTATGAGTCAACCCGGCATAATCCCGCCTGGCGGGACATGGGGACCACCATCGTTGCAGCTGTTCTGAACGAAAACCTCCTGAGCATCGCCCATGTGGGGGACAGCCGCGCCTATCTGCTGCGAGGAGGCGGGATCATAGCCCTTACGGAGGATCACTCCCTGGTGGCGGAACAGCTCCGCTCGGGGCAGATCTCGCGCGCAACCGCCGAAATATCCAGCGAGCGCAACGTTATCACCAGGGCACTTGGCCTTGAAGTGGAACCCGAGGTCGATCTGTGCGATCTTCTGCTGGCACCGGAGGACCGGATTCTGCTCTGCAGTGACGGTCTTACCACCATGGTGACCGAAGCAAAGATCCGCTCAATCGTACTCGGCAGCAGAGACCCGAACGAAATCTGCCGGCTCCTGGTGGAAGAAGCCAACATCAATGGCGGCAAGGACAATATTACCGTGGCAGTCATCCTCGTCCGCGGCGGGGCATTATCGGGATTGTCACGTATATATAATTGGGCAAGGGGTATCTAATGGCAACACTGTATCTGAAATTCAAGGAGTCCGTGCTCAAGGAATTCCCTCTCAAGGACGGTATCACCACTATCGGCCGGGCAGAAAGCAACAACATCCCCATCGACAATCTGGCGGTATCCGGGAACCACGCGCGGATCATCGGTGAAGCGCATACCTTCATCATTGAGGACCTGGGCAGTACCAACGGGACCTATATCGATGACAGACGTATTACCCGGCAAAAACTGCTTCATAATACGATCATTGCCATCGGCAAGCATTCCCTGGTCTTTGTTGATCCTGACACGATTCTTGCCGACGACAGCGACCGGACCGTGGTCAAGAAACGGCCGGCCGGTAGCGCGCCGGCGACTGCCGCGGCTTCACCACGGCAGCAGCCATCAGTGGAGCGGACAATCATCAGGGGAGCGGTGCTTCAGCAGCCGCTCACCGCTCCGGCCGAGAACATCGGGATACTGACGGTACTGGAGGGCTCCGCCAAAGATACCGTTATTCTTCTGGACAAGCGCCTGGTAAGCATTGGAAAATCAGCTGAGGCAGGGATACGGCTCGATGGTTTTTTTGCTCCGCGGGTTGCCGCTTTGATCAACAAAAGCCGTGAAGGGTACTTCATCACGCCGGCATCGAGATGGAGAAAACTGCTGGTCAACGGCACGCAGATATCCGCAGCTCACCCACTCAAACCGTCTGATGTGGTGCAAATCGCCTCGTTCCGGGCGCGGTTTTCGTTCTTGGAAGGATAGGCCCCTCACCCGGCCTTTGGCCGCTTCCTCACAGAGGGAGAGGGATGAGTGAGGGGGGGATCAGGCGGGAAGAATCCTCAGACGGGTCTCACCAACCGTAATCAGGTCGTTCGGAGCCAGGGGCAGTATGGTTATCGACATGCCGTTCACCTGTGTGCCGTTCGTGCTCATCAAATCCTCGATCACCAATATCTGATCAACAAATTTGAGCTCCGCATGGCGGCGTGATACCTCGTTATCGCTCAGGACCAGGTCGCAATCCTTGCGTCCGATCAGACAGGGAGGTGTTACGGTGTGGCTTTCTCCCTGCTGTGGGCCTGACTCGACACGCAGCGTAAAACTCGCCGGATCGGGCTGCTGCCGAAAGGCCCCGGCCGGATCGGTGATTGATGGTGGCGCAAGCTCGGCATCGGCCCGGAACGTTTTACCGCCGGATAACAGCGTCAGGAGCATGTCCCGGTCAAACTGCCAGGCATCATCCGCCTCGGCAACAACCATATCGCCAAAAACGCACGCCTCCACCTGAGATCCCGGTTGGTATGCATAGCAATGCAGCTCTTCTTCCAGGGGCACCCCTTCAGGCCGTTCAAAATCCCTGTCGGCATAGTGTGCCAGAGCGGCTTTGCCATCCCTGAAAAAGAAAAAGTTGCAGGTAGCATTCCGGCACAGCGCAATCATCGCCGTGACCTTTCCTGCACCGAATTGCCGGGCAATGACATCCAGGTCAACCAGATCTGCCGGGGCTTTGACAAACGGTTTTTTGTGCAGCAGCAGCAACATGTTTTTAAAGAGAACCGGATCGGTTTCGCTGAAGGTGAGGGTCATGGTGTCAACATCGGCAGATTGCAGATGTTGACCAAGCTCGCCAATGGTAAAGCCGGCCGGCTTGCCGTTCACATATTCGCCGGCGGCGTAGGGTGCACCGTTAAAGAAGAACAGGAAATAATGGGAAACAGCGGAATCGGAAAGCCTGAGGTACCCGGTGAGCGGGGCAGACATGGTGAACACCTTTTCAAGCAAACCACGCAGCAGCTTACGTGAAAACGGCTGGCTTTTGCAAAGCACATTCTGTTCCGGGAACTGACAAATATCCATTAAGGTTGTATATCAGGCCGCTATATGGTTGTCAAATCAATGAATAGAAGATTGTGCCGGCGAGGAGACAGGGGTATCAGAACGCGGGCCATCGATTGGTTGAAGGTCAATTTTCCCCTCAGCCGTTGAGTATCGAGGACATCGCCGCGCAAGCAGACCTTCACTAATTGGTTTGACTTGTTCGCGTGACTTCGCGTAAATTTGCTCAATACCAAATTGAATACGCAGTGTCGGATGAAATCAATACCCAGAATCATGCAGGGTTTCCAGAGCACAGCCGGATTGCCGGGTTACAGCGTAACCGGTACCGGTTTTTTTACGTCCTCCGTTTCCCCTGCACTTACGATGTCATGTCGTACCTAGTAGTTAGTTTCATAAATAGCATTACATATCAGGCCAGTTCCAGATCGAATTTTTTCCAACGAAATGGAACTGGTGCTTCATTGATTTCAGCAATTCCTTTAAGTATCCGCTCTTTCAGCTCTTCCTTGGAAGTAACG
>DAIEGL010000278.1 GCA_027356255.1 Geobacter sp.
CTAATTTGTCCAATAAACTCCCTATGGTTGCGTAAAGTTCTTCCAGGTTGGATTTCATCTTTTCCCTTTGTTTGTTTTTCAGTATTGCAACATCGACAGTGACCAGCCGCTGGGTAAATGATTTCACGAATTTTATCCCGGTACTCTTCCGACCGGCGACAGCAGGGCGGTTCAGCTTTCTGATCTGCGCCCTCGGCAGGTTCGCTTTCCTATGCTCCTCAAAGGCCTTTATCATATCATCGACCGTCGGTTGCCGCGCGATTTCCACCAGGATGCTCTTTGCGATGCCGGAATCCCGCCGGCACTCTTCCTTGATTGCGTCAGGCAATTTCGTCAATGAGATGGTCTCGCAGATGGTTGTGATGGATTTTCCCATGATCGCACTCAGGTCATCGAGCTTGTACCCGTTTTTCTCTTTGAGGCCGCTTATTGCTTCAGCCTCTTCGAGTGCCGTCAGGTCGCTCCGTTGCAGGTTTTCGATCAGGGCGATTTCCGCCGGGTCGCCGTTCGTGTAGACCGCGGGTATCTTTTTCAGCCCCGCCTTTCTCGCGGCGAGAAGCCGCCGCTGCCCTGCTACGAGCTGGTTTGAACCGTCAGGCTCCACCTGGACAATGACCGGCTGCAATACCCCGTGCTTTTTGATGGATGAGCAGAGCTCTTCGAGACGTTCCTCATCGATGTATCGGCGCGGTTGGGAGTCCGAGATACGAAGGGCTTCCACATCGATTTCGCAGCTTTTACGCGGCTTGCCCGCTTTTATGTTCTTGGCGGGCGGAACTTCTTCCGCGGCCGGGTATACCATGTCAAACATCGAATATTGTTCTTCGGTCATCTTTTATTCTCCCGGAGGCTAGGGGGGCCATACTGGAATTTGGTACGGAAAGAATGCTGATTATGGCGAAAAAATTTGTAAAGTCAATTGCAACGGAAGAGCATATTACAATATTTTCAATATTGGCTCAATCGCCTATTGATGGTACACTGCCGGCGATTCGAGCAAAATGTCATGTCGTTATGAGGATGGGGCGATGAAAACCATGATTGTACAGATAGTGTCGTTGGTCGTACTCGCTGTTTTTCTGTTGCCGCTATCGGTTAGGTGCGAATTCTATCAGTACGAGGACGAAAACGGCACGGTCAATTTTACCGATGACCCTGCCAAGATACCGAAAAAATTCAATAAAAAGAAACGGACCCGCGATGACGACATGGGCGATCCGGAGGGGAAGGAGATGCGGGTCAGGATCAGCGGCAACCAGGTGCTGGTGCCGGTTACGGTATCCTATCGCGGCAAGGAGGTGAAGGCCACCTTCCTGCTCGATACGGGTGCAACTTCCTGCACGATCAGCCCGGACCTCGCAAGAAGGCTCAACATCGATCCGAAGGATGCGGACATAGCGCTTGCGCAGGTGGTGGGTGGGGCGGTCCACACCGTCGGCCACGTCAAGCTCGATTATCTCCTTGTCGGTCCGAACCGGAAGTATGACCTGGATGCCTCCGTCATAACGAGCGGCAAAAACAACGACGGCCTGTTGGGGATGAATTTCCTGCGCGAGCTCCGTTATCATATCGACTTCAATTCGCACACGATCCGGTGGGGGGACTAGTCGGGGACGTGAACTTCGGGGGAAGGACGGCTGCCGCGGCTTCGTCCGTTCGTTCGGTCGCCGCAGCTGCGGACCCTGTAATGTTGTCAATCTCGGGCGGGTGTCCGCTCGCCGCTCCGGCTCTGTCACGCTCTCCCGAAGCCACGGCAGCCGTCATCGGAAGACCAGCCAATAAAAAACCCGGGGAAGCAGACGTTTCCGCCATCCTCGGGCATGAGTTGCGGTTGGAGGGGATTGGACCGTTGTTGGTTTAGTGACTGGTGTAAGACTCCTCAAGGCCGATGAACTGATCGAACTGCTCTTGCATGGCGCGGGAGACGTCCGAGGAAGAGAGCATCCCCACCAGCTTGCCGTTGTCGGTGACCGGAAGCCTCCTGATGTGGGAGCGGTTCATCAACCGGATGGCGGAATCGATGTCGGCATCGAGCTCGATGAAAAGAGGGTCCTGGGTCATCACCTCGCAGGCGCAGGTGTTGGCAGGATCGCTGCTGTCCGTGCCGAGGGCGAGCGCCACATCCGGTAGGTCAGTATCCCCCTGAGTTTCCACGCCTCGTCGACGATGATAACCGACCCGACGTTGTGGTTTTTCATCTTTCTCGCTATTTCCTGAAGATTTGCTGAAGTCTGCGCAGTTATCAGCTCCTTTTCCATTACCTGTCTTACTTGCATGTGTTCTCCTTTCTGCAATCCCCATTGCGCAACGATAAAATATTAAGACTCGCCAATTGAGTGTGGCAACCCGCTCTCTGAAGTCAAGGGAGGGCGAAGCACGGCCTGTCCTTGCAAATGCCTGTATTTGTGGTTTATTTTGAGTTGATGGCAGGCATGTGCAAGCAACGCCGAAGCTCGGTGGCTATCGGAGGTGAAATGTTGAAGAATAAACGGGCGAGGGGGATGTGTCTGTTGGCCGGCGTTTGTTTAGCCCTGGCGGTTGCCGCTTCCGCGTCTGCCGAAACGGGGCAGGGGGGGGAGGGGAATGGGAAGAACCTTTGTCTTCTCTATGGGGAGAACTGCCCTGACCGGCGGGACAGCATCACCGATACCATTGCACGGCTGAAGCAGGAGATTGCGCGGGGTGAAGCGGTCTACACCAGAAAGGAGCTCGAAAGGCTTCAGCAAAAGCTTGATTATTACGAGTGGCTCCTTTATATGCTCCTCTACAGCCCTTCGTGAAACCGAATGCATGGAGGGCCGGTGACGGCTGACTGGAGTTTTAATTAGAGGTTGCCGTCTTCGGTGGACAAGTGATATACATGTATCGGCATGCGGACCACAGGAATCATCCCTGTGGTTTTTTGCGTTATCTGTTTTGCGGAGCAATGCGCCTCTATGATACGGAAGGGGGAAAGCTGGATTTGATGGGTAAACTTGCGGTTGTCGTGATGATATGCCTGGCAACCGGTTTTTCATATCCCGAAGCGAAGGCGGAGTCCCAACCTGCCAGGAGCGCAAATATTGAGGAGATCAGGAAGCTGGCCGTTGACGGTCGCGTTGATGCCCAGTTCTACATGGGGTTCATGTATGAACGGGGCGATGGTGTTGTCAAGGACTATGCCGAGGCGCTGAAATGGTATCTGAAGGCTGCCGAACAGGGGCATGTGGGCGCTCAGACCAATGCCGGCATACTCTATTTCAAGGGGGAGGGGACAGCGCAGGATTACGCCGAGGCTGCGAAATGGTATCGCAAGGCCGCCCTCCAGGGGAACGTAACCGCCCGGTTCAATCTCGGTCTGATGTACTACAAGGGGCAAGGTGTTGCCCGTGATTATGCCGAGGCGGCGAAATGGTATCTTAAAGCGGCGGAACAGGGGCACAGCGGCGCTCAATTCAATCTGGGGTTGATGCTGTCCAAAGGGGAAGGGGTAGTTCAGGACTTTGCCGAAGCCTGCAAATGGTACCGGAAGGCGGCTGCACAGGGGAATGCGGCTGCCCAGTTCAGCCTGGGGCTGATGTATTACCAGGGGCAGGGGGTGCAGCAGAATTATGTCGAGGCGGCCGCCTGGTACCGCAAGTCTGCTGAACAGGGAAATGTGGGCGCCCAGTTCAATCTGGGGTACATGTACGAAATGGACCAAGGGGTGGCCGGGAGCAATGCTGAGTCTGCCAAATGGTACCGGCTGGCCGCTGAGCAGGGACACGCCGGCGCCCAGTCCAATCTGGGTTATATCTATGACATCGGAGAAGGGGTGCCCCAGGATCATGCCGAAGCGGCCAAGTGGTATCGCAAGGCCGCCCTTCAGGGGAATGCCGGTGCGCAGTTGAACCTGGGAGTCATGTACGACAACGGTCATGGGGTTTCAAGGGACTATGCGGAAGCTGCCAAATGGTATCTCAAGGCCGCCGAGCAGGGTGATGTGACGGCGCAGTACAATCTGGGCGTCAAGTATGCCACCGGCGTCGGCGTTGCCGTCAACAACGCGGAGGCTGCCAAATGGTACCTGCGGGCAGCTCTGCAGGGGCATGAAATTTCACAGGTCAATCTCGGCCGCCTGTATGAAAAGGGTGAAGGTATAGCCCAGGATTACGCGCAGGCGATCAAATGGTATGGGAAGGCCGCCGATCAGGACAATAGCGATGCCCAGTTCAGTCTGGGCCTGATGTATTCCAATGGGGAGGGGATTCCCCCAAATTTTGCCGAGGCGGCCAAGTGGTATCGCAGGGCCGCCGACCAGGGGAACGCCACCGCCTGTTACAATCTGGCCATTCTCTACTACAGGGGGCAGGGGGTAGCCCGTGACTATGCCGAAGCGGTAAAGCTGCTCAAGGAGGTGGCCGACCAGGACGATGCGGACGTCCATTTCACCCTGGGATGCCTCTATTACAAGGGGCAGGGGGTGGGCGAGGACCATGCCGAGGCGTTGAAATGGTTCAAGAAAGCGGCCGACAAGGGGCACAAGGATGCCGCGTATTATGTGAACCTGATCGGGCAGGGAAAACACTAGCGATGCAGCCGTCCTTGGAAATTTCGGCGGAAGGACGGCTGCCGCGGCTTCGTCCGTTCGTTCGGTCGCCGTAGCTGCGGACCTGGCAATGTTTCACATGTAATCGCCTGAATATCTGTTTACTGGCGAAGGTCCTTCGTTCAACTTCCGGCGGGTGTCCGCTCGCCGCTCCGGCTCTGTCACTCGCTCCCGAAGCCACGGCAGCCGTCCTTGAGAGATTCGGTGGAACGTCGGAATACCTCATAAAACCGCAGGGATACGGGCGTGTTGCTTTATGAATGTATACGGGTAGACTTGTAAAAAAGGGACGAATCATGCGCATTCTGGTCGTGGAGGATGAAGTCAAAACAGCCTCCTTTCTGCGGAAAGGGCTGCGCGAAAGCGGATTCACCGTCGATGTCGCCAATGACGGCGAGGAAGGGCTCGATCTTGCGCTGAGCAGGGAGTACGACCTCATCATCCTGGACGTCATGCTTCCCGGAATCGACGGCTGGCAGATCATCAGGAAGATCCGCAGCACGAACAGAGACACGCCGGTTCTCTTCCTCACGGCGAGGGATGCGGTTCAGGACAGGATCAAGGGGCTGGAGTCGGGGGCGGACGATTACCTGGTGAAGCCCTTTGCCTTCTCCGAATTGCTTGCCCGCATGCGCACCATCCTCCGACGGGGGCCGGCAAGGACCACGGAGCTCCTTCACATCGCAGACCTCGAAATCGATCTGATGGGGCACAAGGTGGTCCGTGGCGGAAAGCGGCTCGACCTGACCCCGAAAGAGTTTGCCCTCCTTTCCCTCCTCGCCCGCCGGGCGGGGGAAGTCCTCACCAGGACCCGCATTGCGGAAAGGATCTGGGACATCGATTTTGAAAGCGATACGAATGTTGTCGATGTGCACATGCGCCGCCTCCGGGCAAAAGTCGATGATCCGTTCGAGAACAAACTGATTCACACCGTCCGCGGGGTGGGCTATGTACTCGAAGAGCGATAAACAGGCAGCCACTCCTTTCCCTCCCCCGTTCAAATCCTGGTCCATAGCCCGCCGTCTGACGATCCATTATGCGCTCTGCGCCTTCGTTATTTTCAACGTATCAATTGCCCTTTTGCACTGGGGGCTGGTAGTCATCGCGGAAAAGCAGAGCAATCGCTATCTGCAGGATGAAATCAGGGTCATTGAGACCCTTTACGGAAAGGCCGGCGACTGGAGGGCGCTCGAGAAGAAGTTCGAGGTCGGCTTTGCCGCCCGGGAACTGATGAAAACGTATGCCAGGATTCTCGATTCAAGAGGGAATGTATTGCTGGAAACGTACCAGATGGAGGGGCAACTCCCGGTTGCGGCGTTTCCTGTCCCAAACGGGGAAATACCGGTCGAGAACGGCCACAGTTGGAAAAACAAAGAGGGTAATTCGTATATTCTCCGCTCCGTCTGGCTTCATGGCACACCCCCGTCAGGTGAACGGCTTATCCTTCAGATTGCCTTGGATGTAACATCTCTTGACCGCATATTCAAAGATTTCCGCATGGTCCTTCTGGCCGTGATCGTCTTCGGCACGCTCATCTCTTCTGCCATTGCCGCCGTAATCGTCAACAGCGGGTTGCGACCGCTCAAGGAGATTACGGATAGGACCATGCATATTACGGCTTATAACCTGGACGAACGGATGAAGTTGTCGCACTGGCCGAAAGAGGTGAAAATTCTGGCGATTGCGTTCGATGAAATGCTCGATCGCTTGCAGGACTCTTTCGACCGCTTGTCCGGTTACGTTTCAAATATGGCCCACGAACTGCGCACCCCGATCAATGTGCTCATGGGCGAGGCGGAGGTGGCCCTGACAAAAGCCAGAACCGCCTCGGATTATCGGAGGGTGATCGAATCCAACATGGAAGAATACGAGCGTCTCTCCCGCATCATCGACAGCCTGCTCTTTATTGCCCGCACCGACATCAATAAATCCCAACTGAAGACCGATGAAATCATTGTCGGTCTGGAAGCGAAGAAGATTGTGGAATATTACCTCCCGCTTGCGGACGATAAAGAGGTGAGTATCGTCTGTACGGGAAACGCAACGCTGTATGCAGATCCGACCCTGTTCAAGAGGGCGATCAGCAACCTCCTCTCCAATGCCATACATTATTCGTCCAAAGGGGGGAAGATCGAAATTTCCATCTCCCAGGGAGAAGACCTCTCTGTTACAGTCACCGTGACCGATACAGGCCTCGGCATGAGTAAGGAAGATCTGCCGAAAATTTTCGACAGGTTCTACCGGATCGACGCCAGCCGTCATGTGCACCCGGAAGGTACGGGGCTGGGGCTGGCCATAGTCAAATCGATCATGGAACTTCACGGCGGAACGGTGAACGTAGTGAGCGAACCCTCCAAGGGAACCGCCGTTACCCTCAAATTCCCGCAACCAAACATTACGAAATCGTCATTTTGATGTAACCGTTTCGAAGGCGTTATTCCGCAATTTCCTTCCTGTCGCTGTCGATTGACCAAAATCGACCTTTTCACCTAAAGCCCTGCCAGTGCAGGGCTTTTCCTTTACGGCAATCCTGCCAGGTCTGTTGAACATCAATCCTGAATCTATTCTCAATGACGGATTTTGTCCCTCCTTGACGACGAGAGGAAAGAAAAGATTTCCAAGGGGCGATCGCAGACAAATTTCCATTTGCGAGGTGGAACCCTGGAAGCTTGCCGTTGGCGGCCGGCCGGATTGCTTATCCTGTCACTCACCTATGATTACGAAAATGTCATTTCGGCTTAATTTAAATGATCGGAGAATCCGGCGTTTTTCCCGTCATTCAATGTTGATTAACGGGGTAGGGTACTGCGGTCGCCAGGGGGACGAGATGAATCCGGGTGGAGTGAAAACTGAAAAGAATAAAACGTACTAAAAACAATATGATACAAGCGCAAATGTTTGCAGGATCTGCTTGGCACACATTATGCCTTAGTAGCTGGAGATTCTTGATAAAAACGATGTAAATCGATTACCGGTTTCACATTGCTTTGGTTTAATACGAATGTCGGACGGTCTGTGAAGTTGAAAAATTGCCGCCATATAGTTCTGATGATTGCCATGCTCCTGGCCGTTTTCCCGGGGTCCGCACCGGCGGAAGGGATGAAGGGGGCCTATCTTTACAACCTCTCCGATTTCAACGGCGTCATTCCTTATAACTGGGTAAGCATCTGCACGGA